>NZ_JPWT01000036.1:0-124395 GCF_000773065.1 Burkholderia sp. ABCPW 111
CGGCAGGAGCCTCGCGCTCCAGCTCCCGCCTCGACTCCCTTCTCGCTCGAGCGCGGGCGGGCCTCTCGGACCGTCCGCACGCGCTCTTGGGATTCGACCTGACCTGCCCCCTTCAATAGGGCCAATGGACTTCTAGCAAAGTCCCTTTATGAGCGGTACCGGCTTTCAGTGCCAGCAGCAATGTTAGTCTTCGGCTTTCTGTTGGTCCGTCAGTTGGGCCTGCAGGCCCAACTGACGGGCGTATTCGGCAGGCGCCACTTCACCGAGAGCCCTGTGAGGCCGACTCTCGTTGTACTCGACCCGCCATCGCTCAATCTGCGCCCTGGCATCGGTAAACCAGTGCGCGTTCAGGCATTCATCGCGCAGCGTGCCGTTGAACGACTCCACGAATGCGTTATCCGTTGGCTTGCCGGGCCGACTGAAGGCAATCTCGACCTTTTGATGGTAAGCCCACAGGTCCATCACCTGACTCGTAAATTCCGAGCCGTTATCACACAACAGTGTACGAGGCGCTTCGCGTTTGGCCTTCAGTTCACCCAACACGCGCACGACATCTGACGCGCCCAATCGCTGGCCAACGTCAATGGCGAGCGCTTCGCGGGTGAAGACATCAATGATGGTCAGTGCGCGGAACCTCTGGCCGCTCGAAAGCTGGTCGGCAACAAAGTCCAAACTCCACACCTGATTTGCCGCCGTCGACTTCGCGCGTGCCGGGCGGCTCATCTGGGCGCGTCGTTTGCGATTTGGTCTGTAGCGCAGCGACAAACCTTCCTCCCGATACAGACGGTACAGCCGATTCTTGCTGACCTGATAGCCCTCCCGCAGGAGCAGCACGCGTATCTTCCGATATCCATACCGTACCCGCGTAGCCGCGATTTCACACATGCGCTGCCGCAATGCAGTCTGGGCGAGCGTCGTGAACCAGTGCTCGTTAAGGCATTCATCGCGGAACTTGCCGTTGAACGACTCAATGTATGCATTCTGCGTTGGCTTGCCAGCTTGAATCAATTTCAACGTCACGCCGTTGGCGTATGCCCATCGGTCGAGCGCACGGCTCGTAAACTCGGAGCCCTGGTCCGTTCGCAGCGCTTTGGGATAGCCTCGGAAACGCGTTGCCATATCCAGCTCTCGAGCGACATACAAGCCCGAGATGCCGTGGTCCACGACGATATCGACAGCCTCCTTGGTGAAATCGTCGACGATGGTCAAGCACTTCAGACGCCACCCGTTCGAAAGCGCGTCCGTCACGAAGTCGATTGACCAAACCTCGTTGGGCCCATTCGGCAAAGCCAGTTGCTCGCGTTCAATCATCACACCGCGGCGCCGGCGACGGCGCCGCGCGGCCAGTCCCGCTTCGCGGTAAAGGCGATGCACGCGCTTGTGGTTCGCGTGGATGTCGAGCATCGAATCGGCCGGTAGGTGCTTGAGCTTGTTGTTCTCCTGCCCCAACTCCTTTAGGCACTGCGCTTCGGAGACCGTCATCCCGCCGAACTTCGTTTTCCAGTTGTAGTAGGTCGCTTCCGAGATGCCGTACTTGCAGCACAGCTCCGCCGGCTTCAGGCCAGCCTCGGCTCCTTTCAAGATGCCGATGATTTGTTCTTCGTTAAATCGCTTCTTCATTGCCGTTCCTCTCTGGAACGGACTCTACAGCGTCACCGTACTAAACGCGGGGGATAGGTCAAGGCGCAAGTCGAGATACAATTTTTGCGCGGCTTAAATTTAAGCTTGACCAAAATTATGACGTAATCTAGATTCATTTCGGTAACAAGGAATGAGGTGGGGAATAAAGCGGATGCCTCGATCCAATCGGGTACTGAATGGGTCGACCTTGCGGGTATGAGTACTTCCGCGAATCGACGTGGAGCAGACTCAGGCGCCGCCGTTGGCAGCTTTATTAGCACGCCGCCGATTGAAAGTGAATCAGGCAGACTGTCTTTCGATGTCGATGAGATAGGGCGCTGCTGGTGTATCGGATCGACTACTGTTGAACGTTTCGGCACCGCCATCGATTCAGAGCGAATTCGGCAAGCCAGCCGATCGCAAGGCGGCATGGTGACGTCGTCGAATGAGTGCACGCGCATGTCTGCTATTCATTGCAGATTTACTTCGGAGAATTAAACAGTTGGTTCAACGCCTCTGATTCCGGAACGGATGCATTCCGTGTTGCGATCGGCATTCGCAGCAAGACATTGCCGTGCTGCCGGCGGGGAAGGGGCGGGCAGTGTACTCGGCGCGTGTTGTGTCGAGTGGTGTCCTTGTCTAACGCGCGGGACGTTCGTGCTGCAATGCGCAGTCAGACATGCCGGCGCGCCGATCGGACGTGCCACGCACGAGTTATCTTGAAATTCTTGAAACGATCGGGAAACGAACCATGGCAATCGGCATCGGCGGATCGAGTGCAGCGACGGAACTGGCGAAACTCGGCGACATGACGAGCGGCATCGCGCCGATCCAGCCCGCAGAGTATGCCGCGCGAATCGAGCGCGCACAGGCGCTGATGACGCAGTATGGCCTCGATGCGATCTATGTCGAATCGGGGACGAACCTGCTCTACTTCACGGGTGTCGCATGGCGCCGCAGCGAACGCCTGACGGGCGCGCTGATTCCGGCGTCGGGGCCGGTGCAATATGTCGTGCCGGCGTTCGAGCGCGGCACGTTCATCGGCATGATGCAGATTTCCGGCGACATCCACTGTTGGGACGAGGACGAGAATCCGTATCAACTGCTCGCGGATGTCGTCGAACGCCGTGGAATCGGCGCCGGTACGCTCGGATTCGACGAATCCGCGCCGTATTTTATGTATGAGGGCATTCGCGAACGAGCACCGGCATTGCGCATTCGCAGCGCAGCGGACGTCACGCGTGCGTGCCGGATTCGCAAATCGGCGACCGAACTCGCGCTGATGCAGCGAGCGAACGACATGACGCTGCGCGTTCACCAGGCCGCGGCGGCGATCTTGAGAGAAGGCATCGCTACCGATGAAGTGCTCGACTTCATCGACGACGCACATCGCGCGGTGGGCGCGCGGCGCGGGTCGACATTCTGCATCGTGCTGTTCGGACCGGACACGGCTTACCCGCACGGCGTCAAGCGTCCGAAGCGCCTCGAGTACAACGACATGGTGCTCATCGATACGGGCTGCCAACTATACGACTACCACTCCGACATCACGCGTACATACGTGTTCGGCAGTGCTGACGCGCGTCAGCGCGAAGTCTGGGAGCACGAGAAGCACGCCCAACGGATCGCGTTCGAGCGCGTGAAGGCGGGTGTCTCGGCGGAAGAGGGCGATCGTGCGGTCCGCACGTATCTGCAATCGATCGGCTATGGTCCGGGGTATACGTTGCCGGGTCTGCCGCATCGAACAGGACACGGAATCGGTCTGGACATCCACGAATGGCCCTATCTTGTCGGCGGCGATCGAACCGAGCTCGACGTAGGCATGTGCTTCAGCATCGAGCCGATGCTTTGCGTTCCGAACGAATTCGGGGTTCGTCACGAGGATCACGTCTACATCACCGCCGATGGCCCGCGATGGTTCACTCAGCCGGCAAGAAGCATCGATGATCCGTTCGGATTGGGTTGAGCATCCAAGCCGTTGTCGGGGGTGTCGGTGGTCGACGCTATCGATAGTGTCGGCACCTCGTTGTTACACGGCCGGCAGCGAAGGCATGTCGGCGGTCGGCGTCGACATCGGCATGACGAGCGAGTCGGCGGAGCGTGCGTTGTGTCCTGTACGTATCGCGCCGAGCGGCCGGATTTTTGCCGGTGATCGCTGCGTCCCAAAAACGTCTGACCATCGCCGATCACGCGCCGGTTCCGCTCTGAAAAAGCAATGAGGCCAACGCGGCATGCAAGCCGTATCCGAGGTTTGACGAACATTGCAGCCGCGGTGCGGACGTCGACTGCAGGGCGACGCGGATGATCATCTTGGACATCCAGAGTACCTTGCATCGATTCGGACGGTGCCGCAGGCATCGCATTGCGGATGCGTCAACAACCTCGGCTGCATACCCGATCGCGAAGATCGGGATGCGTTCGCTCACGATATCGCTGTTGCGACGGCTCGGTTCGAAACGTCACAAGCAGCGTTTCAGCGTGACGCCAATTTCGGGAGCGCAACTGCGCGCGCAATCGGCGCACTTCGACATGTGCGACATCCGTCTGTCGCTTTTGGGGCGACGCGTGCTGCGCATTGATGCAATTCGCTCACGGCCGCAGTCGATCGCGTCGACTAACGGTGTGATGGACGCAGGATTGCGACGTACGATGCACACATCTTCGGTACTGCTATTCGCCGGCATCGATTGTCGGATTGCAGGCACGCGCCAACGCATACCGATCGTTCGCAACGGGTATACATTTCGCCGCTCGCTGCTTGGAAAATCGATGCTGATGTCTTGTGTATCTTGTGTATAGTCTGTTCACGCCGGGCAGGGCTTGTTGCGTATCGGCCTGCGAGCCTGCCCGAACTCGCTGGCGCGGTGCTGGCCAGATCGCTCGCCGGCCGTGCGATGTCGGTCGTTTCTTTCGAGCAGGCAGCATCCAAATCGTCGCGTGGCGCGATTCATCTTCGGGCATGCCGGTGCGGCATGCCTGCGCGGCAGACCTTTCTCCTTTGCCGGAAGGTTGCGTTCGTTTAAGCTGGACGAAAATTTAAGCTTGACGCAATTTCGCCCGAAAGGTAATTTTTTTGCCTATCGGCCGCGGCGATAGCGGCTGCGCGCTTACTGACATCAATTGGGACAGCCGATGATCGACCGACTGAAATACAGTTTTCCCGACCTCACATCCTACTGCGCATCGATCGTCGACACGCATGCAGGGCTGTCTCGTCTGATCGACACGCTACAGCTCGACGCGCTCGTGGTCACGTCCCAGGACGAATACATCTCCGAGTGGCTGCCGCGCTGCAATAACCCGCGCTACGCGTTGTCCGGATTCGACGGTTCGGTGGGCTCGGGCATATTCCTGAGCGCCGCCGCGGCGAAACGCATCGGCGCGCCGCAATTCGTGCTGTTCGTCGACGGCCGCTATCACTTGCAGGCGGAAAGGCAGTGCGATCCCGCGCTCGTGCAGGTCGAGAAACTAGGGCTCAACGTTGCGATGTGGCCGGCGATTGCCGACTGGCTCGCCGCGCACGCGGCCGAAATCAAGCGCGTCGGCTACGATGCGCCGCGATTGAGCGTCGCGCAGCGCGAGCGCTTGTTCGCGCACACCGCGAACGCCGGATTGCAATGGGCGGGTCTTGTAGGCGGCGAGATCGGTAAGGCGATCGAATTGCCGGGCTGGAGCGTCGAGCGGCCGATCTTCGAGTTGCCGCGATCGGTGACGGGCGTCGATATCGCGGAGAACATCGCGACGCTGAACAGGCGCATCGGCGAGCATCTCGGCGATTCGCACGCGAAGGCCGCGTTTCTTTCTTGCGCGGCGGACGATCTGAGCTATTTGCTGAACAGCCGCGGCTACCATCTGCCGTACGCGTCGTCTCACGTCGGCTTTCTGTTCGTCGTCGGCGAGGCCGTCGCGCTGTTTCTGCCGGACGGTTTCGATCGCTGCGCGGTGCGGATCGAATCGTATCCGGCGCTGCGCGTGATCCGCAACGACGTCGCCGAGCTCGAGCGCTTCCTCGCGCAATTCGACGTCGAGCACGTGTACTACGGCTTCGAAGCGGTCAACTGCGCGCTGCCCGATACGGTGCGCCGCGTGTGGCCCGGCGCCCGTCACGTCGATCACAATCCGGTCGAAGCGATGCGCGCGAGCAAGACGCCGCAGGTGCTGGACCAGTTCCGCGATGCGTTCACGCGCGGCTCCGAGGCGATTGCCGAGGCGATGCGCTGGGCGAAGACGGGCGAGCCGGGCAAGCGGCATTCGGAATTCGATCTCGCGCGCGTGATCAGCGAGGCATACGCCGCGCGCTCGGCCGTGGCGCTCAGCTTCACGACGGTGGCGGCGAACGGCGCGAACAGCGCATCCGCGCACTACACGGCGGTGAGCCCCGACGTCGAGCTGACGGAAGGCGAACTCGTGCTGCTCGACAGCGGCGCGTATTTCGGCGGCGGCTTCGCGACCGATTGCACACGCGTCGTGCTGCGTCGGACCCGCGCCGATACGCAGCCGCAGCCGTGGCAACGCGAGATCTACACGGTCGCGCTGAAGGCGTGCATCAAGGGGCTCGTCACGCGCTTCTCGAAGGACGCGACGGGTGCGGACGTCGACGCAGCCGTGCGCGATGTCTGCCGCGCGCACGGCTACGACTACAACCACGGCACGGGGCACGGAATCGGCATTCACGTGCATGAAGGCGGCGTGCGATTCAACATGGGCTCGAAGTACGGCCTCGTGCCGAACGCGGTGATTTCGGTCGAGCCGGGCATTTATTTGCCGGGCAAGGGCGGCGTGCGCATCGAGAACATCGTCGTCATTCATCCGAGCGATCAAGAGCCGAATGCGATGGAGTTCGAAAACCTCGTGACGGTCGGCTACGACT
This sequence comes from Burkholderia sp. ABCPW 111, assembly GCF_000773065.1. NCBI lineage: Bacteria > Pseudomonadati > Pseudomonadota > Betaproteobacteria > Burkholderiales > Burkholderiaceae > Burkholderia > Burkholderia sp. ABCPW 111. The sequence goes on from NZ_JPWT01000036.1 coordinate 6,491, forward strand.
GGGATCTGATCGATCTCGATCTGCTCGCCGATGACGAGCGCGCCTATCTGCGTGATTACGAGCGGTTGTGCGTCGAGCGCGGCACGAACGTCACGCATTGCCCGCTGCTGTAGAGAGAGACGTGCGGTGCGCCGGACGCGCGCCGGACGTGAAAAGAAAAAACGCCGCCGGATGATCGCCCGGCGGCGTTTTTTTGCGAGCGCTCGGTGAATGTGCCGACTGCGGCGCGACCGAGCGTCGCGCGCCGCCCGCCGCGCGCGTCACGCGACGCGCGTTTCGCTCCAGCGGTTCGCGCGACGGAAGGTGCCGATGTCGTTGAAGCGCACGCCGACCGCGCGCATCGCCGCGTGCGCCCGCTTCGCGGTCAGCTGGCGGATGTAGAACGGATCGCGCACGACGAAGTGGTGAATCGCATGCGTGCTGCCGAAGTTGAAGCAGAACAACTGCACCGGAATCAGCCACCACGGATTGAGCACTTGCGTTTGCTGGATGACGTTGCGCGAATCGATGTCGCCGAAGTAGTGCATGTTCGAGCTGATGAAGTTGATGCAGAAGCTGCGCACGAAATTCGGCCCGAGCCAGGTCACCGCGAGAAAGTCGACGACATGCATCGCCTGCTGGACGAACGTCGGCACGTCCGGCTGATAGCCGAGCGCATGCAGCGCGAAAAGCCCGACGTGGTATGCGATGAACGCATGCCAGAGCACGAAGTAGACGTGGCCGATCGGCATGTACGACATCAGTTGCTCGACGCGCAGCCGCACGCGATCGCCGCGCTGCTGGGCAGGCTGCGCCGCGACGTACTGCAGCACCTTGCGGCGCATGCCGAGCGGCCGCAGCGCGACGGCGAGCATGCCGTCGGCGAGCATCAGCAGGCGCTTCAAGCCCCAGCGCTCGCCGTTGGTGATTCCGTATTCCTCGAGATCGGATTCGCCGCCCGACACCTTGTGATGGTGCAGATGCATGCGGCGACGCGTCCACGGGTTGATCGTGCCGGGGCGGGTGAGCCAGCAGAGCGTCATCATCAGATGATAGGCCCACGGCGTCTTCTTGAAGTACATCAAGTGGATCAGGTCGTGCTCGAGTTCGTGGATCAGCGACGTCGCGAGCGTCGCGACGGGGAGCGCGACGTACCACGCGATCACGCCCGCCGCATACAGATATGCGCTGCCGAGCAGCGTCGCGACACACAGCGCCATCACCGTCGCGCCGACGAGATTCTGATTGTCGAGCAGCGGGTATTTCGCGCGCACGGCGTCGCTCGCGGCGTTGACCTCGTTGCGAACGTACGCGACCTTTTCCGCGTCGTTCTTGAAGCGCAAAGTCTTGGACTTGTTCATTGTTCGAATCCGTATCCCTGAAATCGGCGGTGTGCCGATGACACCATCTTAGAGCCGCCGGCGCATCACGCGTGAGAGCCGGTCGTGCCAAAGGGCGAGTCATTTGAGGCCAATTTGCGGCACTGCGATGTGTCATCTGAGGCCATCCGTCGCTATAATCGGCCGGTCAACGCTCGGAGTCGATGCATGGCCACGTCCATTCCGGACCCTACGAGGCAATTGAACAAGGCGACCGTGTCGTCGGCGTATGCACTCTTCATGCTGATGCTGGCCGAGGAGCGCGGCATTGCCGATGCGGACATTCTCGCGAACACGGGCGTCACGCGCGCGAAGCTCGAAGAGCCGGACGCGCGCATCACGCCGCTGCAGCAGGCGGCGATCGTGTTCAATTTGCTCGGGAAAACGAACGATCCGTCGATCGCGATCGAGATCGGCTTGCGCAGCAGTCTGACGAAGTCGGGGCTGATCGGCTTCGGCCTGATGAGTTGCGCGACGCTCGGCGAGGCGATCCAGCTCGGCATCCGCTATCTGCCGACGCGCGTGCCGTTCTTTTCCGTGCGTCTCACGGAATTCGAGCACACCGTGCAGATCGACATCCTCGAAGCGTTTCCGCTCGGCAGGCTGCGGCAATTCGCCGTCGAGAACTTCATGGTCGAGACGGCGATCCTGTTCAACTCGTTGCTCACGCCGTCGCATGACAAGACGATGAAGGCGAACGCCGAGCTGTGCTTCGAGTGGCCCGAGCCGCCTTATTTCGCGCGTTACCGCGATCGCCTGCCGCGCTGTCATTTCGATGCGCCCGCCAATCAGATCCGCTGCGAAGCCGCGCTGCTCGACGAGCCGATCAAGACCGCGAACGCGCAGACCGCTCAGATGATCGTCCAGCAGTGCGAAGCGGAGCTCGCGCGGCTCGGCTATGCGGAGAGCATCGTCGAGCGCGTGCGCAATCTGCTGATCCGCGGCAGCGATGGCTACCCGTCGCTCGACGAACTCGCGCGCGAGCTGCATCTGTCCGAGCGCACGCTCAAGCGCAAGCTGAGCGACTACGGCGCGACGTATTCGGCGCTGCTCGACGAAATCCGGCTGCGCGACGCGCTGCGCCTGCTCGAAGGCACGCTGCTGACGGTCGACGAGATCGCGGTGCGCGTCGGTTACACGGATCGGGCGAACTTCAGCCGCGCGTTCCGGCGCTGGACGGGCACGTCGCCGAGCAGCCGGCGCTGAGCGCGACGCGCGGCCCCGCGATTGCGCGACGCGCCTCGTCCCGGAGAGACGAGGCCGATGCATGCCTGAAGTGCGCGCAACGCGCATTTCGGATACACCTGTCGCGAGCAGGGACGTTCGCGTTCGCGTCGATGCGTTTTCGCGACATCGCGTACGCATTGCTTCGGCGATCTCAAGCCGCAATTCCCCACGCAAAATAGGATATGCCGGCAAGCTTGTGTTGCGCTGGCTCAAGGCATACGATTTTTGGACGGCGGCGCGAGATGCGCGGCGTAGTGCGAGATCGGTGCGAACGGCTCGTGTGCGTGCGCATGCCGCGTCGGGATTCCCGGCTTTCGTCACGACTCGTTCAACACGCTCCGCAACATGACTTCCGTTCTTCTTCTCGAAAACATTCACGACAGCGCATCCCGGTATTTCATCGACGCGAACGTCGAAATCGAGCGGCGCAAGGGCGCGCTCGCCGGCGACGAGCTCAAGCGCGCGCTGCAGCCTCATCAACTGATCGGCATTCGCTCGGCGACGCATCTGATGCGCGACGAGATCGACGCCGCGCGGCATCTGCTCGCGATCGGTTGCTTTTGCATCGGCACGTCGCAGGTCGATTTGTCGGCCGCCGCGCACCACGGCATTCCGGTGTTCAACGCGCCGTTCTCGAATACGCGATCGGTCGCGGAGCTCGTGATCGCGGAGGCGATCCTGCTGCTGCGGCGCGTGCCGGAGAAAAGCGCGCTCGCGCACGCGGGCGAATGGGCGAAGGGCGCGGGCGGATCGTTCGAGACGCGCGGCAAGACGATCGCGATCGTCGGCTACGGCAACATCGGCGCGCAGGTGGGCGTGCTGGCCGAGGCGCTCGGCATGAAGGTCGTCTATTTCGACGTGCAGGCGAAGCTGTCGCTCGGTTCCGCGCAGCCCGCGCGTTCGCTCGGTGAGGCGATCGCGCAGGCGGACGTCGTCACGCTGCACGTGCCGGCGAACGCGTCGACGCGCAACATGATCGATGCTGCCGTGCTCGCGCAATTCAAATCGAATGCAATCCTGATCAATGCGTCGCGCGGCACCGTCGTCGATATCGATGCGCTGCGCGACGCGCTCGCGCAAAAGCACCTGAGCGGCGCCGCGATCGACGTGTTTCCGCACGAGCCGAAGAGCAACGCGGATCGCTTCGAATCCGTGCTGCAAGGATTGCCGAACGTGATCCTGACGCCGCACATCGGCGGCAGCACGCAGGAAGCGCAGGAGAGCATCGGCGCGGAAGTGTCGTCGAAGCTCGTCGCGTTCCTGACGCGAGGCGATACCGCGGGCGCGGTCAATTTTCCGCAAGTGAGCCCCGGCGAATGCACGTCGGCCGCGCGGCTCCTGAACGTGCACGGCAACACGCCGGGCGTGCTTGCGGTGCTGAACACGCTGCTCGCGCAGGAAGGCGCGAATGTCGTCGCGCAGCATTTGCAGACGCGCGGCGACATCGGCTATGTGGTGACCGATCTCGACCGGGTGCCGTCGGATGCATTTCTCGACAAACTGAACCGCGATCGCGCATTCACGCGCAGCCGGCTGCTTCGCAGCGCATGAGGCGGCGCGCGGGCGTAATGGCAAGGGACCGGGCGTCATGCGGCATGCATCTTTGATGCACTGCCGCAGCCCTGTCGATTTTGACAGCGTTGGATTTCTCGCGCCCCGCGTGTAATATTGCGCTCCAATCGAATCGTCGCGCGACGACGGCGCTCGAACGGATCACCGAATCCGGAGCGCACGAGCGACAGGCTCGCCCATTCGCGTTACACGGCAGAGCCGGAATTGGCCGCGACGAATCACATCGCCGAGACGCGATGCACGCTCGATGGAGTCGAATCGAGATCCTGAGATTTACATAGAACAATAACGAATTTATCTGGGGAAGGGGGTTCGTGTATCGTGCGGCTTTCGATCCGCACGCTGTCGGTGTTCCATCCGGCGTCCTTATGACACCGCTTCGGCGGCGTCGTGCGCGCACGCTTGCATCCCGAACGATTGCACGAAGCCCGCGCGGCGGTTCGCGCTTGGGTCTGCCGCGGCTGACAGGCGTTTCATCGGCGTCGTGCACGACATGTGCGAGTGCGTTCGCGCCGATTTCTCGAAGAGGGCTGACGATGCAGTTCGAAGAGTTGAGCGATGACGAATGGGCGCGTATCGAGGGATTGCTGGCGGCGCAGCCGGTGAGGAACACACGCTGCGGCCGGCCGCGCGCGCAGGCGCGGGCGGTCGCGAACGCCGTGTTGTGGGTGTTGACGACGGGCGAGTGCTGGGCCGCGCTGCCGCGTCGCTATCCGTCGTCGCCGACTTGCCGCCGTCGTTTCGACGAATGGTCCGCGGACGGCACGCTTGCCGCGTTCGTCGAGCGATTGCGTTCGTCCGGGCGGCAGGTGGAATTGCTCGATCGGATCGGCTCGGCCGATGCGAAGCCGCACGCGCGGGCGCGCCGCCGGTTCCGGCACAACGCGCTCTGGAGCAGCCCTGAATCCTGGTGCGCGCCGGCCGCCGGCGGCGGCGCGGCCGATGCGGGCAGGGACGGCCGCGCGCCGGAATGCGGAGAGGGCGGCGCGGGCTGACGGACGGCGGTGCGTGCGATGCTTCGCGTTGCGGGCTGTGGAATTCGTCGTCGCGGCCCGGTGACGCTCGGCGGTCGACGAGCAATCGACCGGTTGCGAATGGCCCGTAGTATGCCGCGCGCGTTCGATGTCGTGGCTGGGCGTGATGCAAACGGCCGCGCGAGCGTGTGTCGCTCGACGCATCCATCGACGCGTTCGAGCATGCCCGCCCATTCGATCCCCGTGCAATGCGCGATTGCCTGATTTGGCCGATGCGACGAGCAATCGCGCCGTATCCCATGCGAGCGGCGAACGGATGTCGGCGCATCGTCCGTCGCAAGCGAGCCGCGCTCGGCGTTTCGCTCGCGACAAGTGCGACAGGCGAGGACCTACGCCGCTTGCCAGCGCGCGGCCGCGACGTCGATCTTGCGCGGAATCAGCTTGAGGCTCGCAAACGTATCGGCGATTTGCTGCTGATATGCGAGCGCCGAGGCGTCGATCGGCTGCACGCCGTAGCTTGCGCGCTTCAACGCGCGTTCGAGCGTCGCCGTGTCGAGGCCGACGAGCGGTGACAATTGCGCCGCGACGGCGGCCACGTTCTCGCGCGCCCAGCGATCGACCGCGCCGACTTCGTCGAGCAGCGCGCGCACGAGTTGCGGCTCGGCGTCGGCGAACTTCCGGCTCGCGAGGTAGTACTGCGTGTTGTTCACGAGCCCCTCTCCGTTCGCGATCACGCGCGCGTTCGCTTGCCGCTCGACCGCGGCGAGATAGGGGTCCCAGATCACCCAGGCGTCGACGCCGCGTTGCGCGAACGCCGCGCGTGCGTCGGCGGGCGCGAGATAGACGGGCGTGATGTCGCGGTAGTCGATCTTCGCGCGCTGCAGCGCCTTGACGAGCAGAAAGTGAACGTTCGAGCCTTTGTTGAGCGCGATCCTTTTGCCGCGCAGATCGGCGAGCGCGCGAATCGGCGAATCGTGCGGCACGACGATCGCTTCGCCCTGCGGCGCGGGCGGCTCGCTGCCGACGTAGACGAAATCGACGCCGCCCGCGAGCGCGAACACGGGCGGCGTCTCGCCGACGGTGCCGACGTCGATCGCGCCGGCGTTCAGGCCTTCGAGCAGTTGCGGCCCGCCGGGAAACTCGACCCACTGGATCGCGACGTGCTGATCCGCGAGCCGCTTCTCGAGCGAGCCGCGCGCTTTCAGGACGACGAAGTTGCCGTATTTCTGATAGCCGATCCGCAGCGTTTTCGCGTTGCGCTGCGCGTGCGCGGCGCCGCTTGCCGACAACGCGGCGAGGCCGCCCAACAGCGGGGCGGCGAACGCGGCCGCGCCCGCCGCTTTGAGCAGCGTGCGTCGCGTGTCGTCGTGGGCGCGGGGGAGAGCGGTGGTGGTGCGAGGCGTATCGTGATCGGTCATGTGGCTTTTCGGTCGATGCGGTTCTTGCGCGCGATGCGATCGCGCCGCTTGCACGATTCGCGGCCGCGCGGCCGCGTCGCGAATCCGTCGTCATCATCGTCGGCGCGCGCGAAGCGGGTCAATGGCCGGCTTCGACTTTGTTCTGCTATCGATTTCGCGTGAAAGAATTTGTGAGCGTGGCGTGGCTCGGCTTGGCGTGCGTGTGTGCGAGGGCGCAGAACACAGGGCACGGAACACGGAACACGGAGCACGGAGCATCGCCGATGAATGCCTGCCGTGCGCGCGTGGCGCATTGGTCGAGCGCATGTCGGCGCGTCGAGCATTCGTGGCGCGCCACATCGCGCCCGGCTCGGACCGCCATGCTCGATGCGCGGCGATTATCGGGTGGCGCAGTGCACAGGCTTGACGGTGCGATTTCGGGAGCGGGAAGCGGGCGACCGAGCCGGGCCCTGAGCATCCGATGAGCGTTGTCGCACGGAGGAACTCGACGACCATCGCCCGGTTCGACGCTCGAGGATTCGCGCTCCAACATCATCGAGCGGCCCGGCGCACGGCACCCGAGCGCCAGGCGTGCGAATCCCGAGCCCCGCAGCCCGCCTGGGCGGAACCGATCCATCTCCGCGAAACCACGATTGCTGCGTCGCAGCGCCCACGCCCGCCGCCGATCCCGCCCGGTGCGCCCCTGCTTTTCATGAGTCAAGATCGATTTCATAATAGGCGCGCCGCGGGATCGCGCGACATGCCCGAGCAGCGAGCAAGCTTGCCGATGGGGGGAACCAGAATGGGCGAGTTGGCGGACGAATCGAGAATTTTCCTGTCGACGCTACAGCCGGAGCGCCGCGAGCGCAGGCTCGCGATGACGGCGGTGGTGCTGTCCGTGGTCCTGTTCGCCACGCTCGCGCCGTTCGTGCGCATCCAGATGCCGCAGGTCTGGGCGTTCATTCCGATCTATCAGTCGGCGATCGTGATCTGCGATCTGATCACGGCGGGCCTGCTGCTCGGCCAGTTCGGCATCCTGCGCACCACGTCGCTCGTCGTGCTCGCCGGCGGCTATTTGTTCACGGCCTGCATGGCGAGCGTGCACATGCTCACGTTCCCCGGCCTCTTCCTGCCGAGCGGACTGCTCGACGCGGGCCCGCAGACGACCGCATGGCTCTACATGTTCTGGCACGGCGGCTTTCCGCTTTGCGTCATCGCCTATACGTTCGTCAGCCGCCGCGAGCGCGGGCAGCCGCTCTACACCGGGCGGCTCGCGCTGCCCGTGATCGCCTGCGTCGGCACGGCGCTCGTCGCGACGGGCGCGTTCGCCGCGCTCGCGACGAGCGGCCGCGAACTGCTGCCCGCGATCATGCAGAATCAGCACTACACGCCGCTCATGCGCGGCGTCGTCACGACGGTCTGGCTGACGACGCTCGGCGCGCTGATCCTGCTCGCGTCGCGTCGGCCGCATTCGGTGCTCGATCTGTGGCTCGTCGTCGTGCTGTGCGCGTGGCTCCTCGACATTGCGCTGTCGGCCGTCCTCAATCACGGGCGCTTCGATCTCGGCTTCTACGCGGGGCGCATCTACGGCCTCGTCGCGTCGAGCTTCGTGCTGCTCGCGCTGTTGCTCGAGAACGGCAAGCTGTACGCGCGCACGGTTCATGCGCTGCAGGGCGAGCGGGTCGAGCACCGGCGCGTGCAGGAGAAAACCGTGCAGTTGAACGAAGCGAACGAGCTGCTCGAGCAGCGCGTCGCCGAGCGCACGCGCGAGCTGCTCGCCGCGAACAGCGAGCTGCGGCGCGAGATCGCCGAGCGCGAGCGCGCGGAGGAGGCGCTCGCGCGCTCGCGCGAAGAGCTGCGCGAGATCGCCGCGATCAGTTCGACCGCGCGCGAGCAGGAGCGCGGCCGCATCGCGCGCGAGTTGCACGACGAGCTCGCGCAGACGCTCGCGATGCTGCGGCTCGATCTCGAACGCGTGTCGACGGCGGGCAATGAGCTCGCGGGACGCTTCTCGGAGATGCGCGGGCTGCTCGACGGCGCGGTGGCGGCGACGCGCCGGATCGCGTCCGATCTGCGGCCGCTGATGCTCGACGATCTCGGGCTCGTCCCGGCGATCCAGTGGCTCGTGCAGGCGTTCCAGCAGCGGCATGGAATCGATTGCTCGCTGATCGTCGAGCCGCCCGAGCTCGATCTCGGCGAGCCGCAGGCGAGCACGACGTTCCGCATCCTGCAGGAATCGCTGACGAACGTCGGGCGTCACGCGCGCGCATCGCACGTCGACATCCGGCTCATCGCCGACGATCGCGAGGTGATGCTGTGCATCCGCGACGACGGCGTCGGCTTCGACACCGCGAATCCGCGCAAGCCGAATTCGTTCGGGCTCGTCGGCCTGCGCGAGCGCGCGTACCTGGTGCAGGGCACGCTGTCGGTGGAGACGGCGCCGGGGCAGGGTACGGCAATCGAGGTCCATATTCCGCTCGTGCAGTCGCACGGCGTGACTGTCCTGCAAAGCGGCGAGCTGCGCGAGTGACGCGGCGGTGCGGTGTGGCGCGGTGAGGTGCGATGTGGTGTGATGTGGTGCGGCGAAGCCGCCGCGCGCGTCAGCGGCCGGCGCCCGGGCTGCGCGGGTCGATCACGACTTCGCCGTCTTCCTTCGTGAACGGGCCGCGCAGCGGCGACGGCAGGATCTCCAGCACGCGCTCGGACGGCCGGCAGAGCCGCACGCCGAGCGGCGTGACGACGAACGGCCGGTTGATCAGGATCGGATGCGCGAGCATCGCGTCGATCAGTTGCGCGTCGGTGAGCGTCGCGTCGGCGAGGCCGAGCTCCGCATACGGCGTGCCCTTCTCGCGCAGCGCGTCGCGCACCGCGAGACCCGCGTCGGCGATCAGCCTGACGAGCGTCGCGCGTTCGGGCGGCGCGTTCAGATATTCGACGATGCGCGGCTCGATGCCGGCGTGGCGGATCATGGCGAGCGTGTTGCGCGACGTGCCGCAGTCGGGGTTGTGATAGATCGTGACGGACATCATGGACCTCGCTGGATTTCGGTCAGGCGTCGCGCTCGAGCGCCGACGCATACCAGCGGCGCGACCGGTTGACGACGCCGACGACGAACAGCATGACGGGCACTTCGATCAGCACGCCGACCACCGTGGCGAGCGCGGCGCCCGAGCGCACGCCGAACAGGCTGATCGCGGTCGCGACCGCGAGCTCGAAGAAATTGCTCGCCGCGATGAGGCTCGACGGCCCGGCGACGCAGTGCGCGACGCGCAGGCGCCGGTTGACGAGATACGCGAGCCCCGAGTTGAAGAGCACTTGCAGCGTGATCGGCACGGCGAGGAGCGCGATGACGAGCGGCGCGTCGACGATCGCCTGGCCCTGGAACGCGAACAGCAGCACGAGCGTCGCGAGGAGCGCGGCGATCGACCACGGGCCGAGCGCGGCGATCGTGCGTTGCAGGCGGTTCTCGCCGCGCGCGAGCAGCACGCGGCGCAAGCACTGCGCGAAGGCGACGGGCGCGACGATGTAAAGGCCGACCGACACGAGCAGCGTGTCCCAGGGCACGACGATCGCCGACAGGCCGAGCAGCAGCGCGACGAGCGGCGCGAATGCGACGACCATCACCGCGTCGTTCAGCGCGACCTGCGACAGCGTGAAATACGGATCGCCGTCGCAGAGCTGCGACCACACGAACACCATCGCGGTGCACGGCGCCGCGGCGAGCAGGATCAGGCCGGCGACGTAGCTGTCGAGCTCGCTCGCGGGCAGCCAATGCGCGAACAGGTGGCGCACGAACAGCCAGCCGAGAAGCGCCATCGAGAACGGCTTGACGAGCCAATTGACGGCGAGCGTGACGCCGATCCCGCGCCAGTGTCGCCCGACTTGCGAGAGCGACGCGAAGTCGATCTTCAGCAGCATCGGCACGATCATCACCCAGATCAGCAGGCCGACGGGGACGTTCACGTGCGCGATCTCGAGCCGCGCGAGCGCATGGAAGAAGCCGGGCAGCAGCTTGCCGAGCGCGATGCCGGCGACGATGCAAAGCGCGACCCACGCGCTCAGATAGCGCTCGAAGAAGCCGATCGCCGGGCGGGGCGGCAGGCCGATGCGGGCCGATTGCGTCATTGCCCGGCCTCCTTGCAGACGGCGCCGCGCGCGATGCCGCAAGGCGCGCCCGCGCAGCAGTTGTCGGTCAGAAAGCCGATCAGCTCGTTCATCGCGCCGAAGTTGGCGGAGTAGATCACGTAGCGGCCGTCCTGGCGCGCGTGCACGAGCGACGCGTGCGCGAGGTCCTTCAAATGGAACGACAGGCGCGATGGCGCGATGTCGAGCGCTTGGGCGAGATCGCCGGCCGGCATGCCGTCCGCGCCGGCGACGACGAGCAGGCGGTAGATCGCGAGCCGGGATTCATGAGCGAGCGCGCCGAGCGCGCGGATGACGATGGATGAGTCCATGCGCGGAGGATAGCCGCATCGATTCATTATTTCAAGAAATATTGAAATAATGCGGCGGCGGAGCAGGCGGCCGTTGCTCGTGCCGGCCTGCTTCGCTTTGTCCCGTTCACGTTGTCCGGCCTTCCGCCCATGCCGTCCCGGCCCTCGCGAGCCGGCGGCGGCAACCGGCGCGCTGCCGGCTCGGCGGGCGCGGCGCGCGGCGTTGCGCGAACGAGCGGCGGAGCGGCGCCAGAGCGCATTCTTCGAAAAGGCGCGAACAAAAGTCGACAGCACGCCGCAGCGCGTTTCGATAGAATCGCCGATCCTTACATCGTGTTTTCGTCGAGCGGGCGCGCGCCGTCCGCGCGGCTTACGACGCGGCATCGGACGCGGCATGCGCCGCGATTCGCCGCTTCCCGCGATGGTCCGCCCATCCTCACTTCGCCTCGCGCTTCCCGCCGTTCATGGTTCAACACGCAATCGCCTCGACGCCGTCGCCGACGCGCGCCGCATCCGCCTTCCTCCGCCGCGCGCCGCGCGCGTTGCCGATCGTCGCGCTCGTGTGCGCCGCCGCGCTTCTCGCGGCCGGCTGCCGCGAGCGCGACGAGCCGCCGCGCGGCGTCATGCCGGTGCTGAGCGCATCGTTCAAGCCGACGAGCGGCTTCGTCGTGCCCGTCGCGATCGCGGGCAAGACGTATCACTTTCTCGTCGACACGGGCGCGAGCCACACGGTGATCGACAATCGGCTCGCGCAGTCGATCACGCAGCCGTCGACCGACGAACAGATTCCGATCGCGTACCGGACGATGCTCGAAAAAGGCCTGACGACCTCGGATGGCGTGCTGCCGCAGGAGCGCGTGCGCCTGTGGCAGCCGCTGCCGATCGCGCTCGGCAGCTACGAAGTGCCGAGCTTCTATCCGTGGCTCGGCCTCGATCTGTCGTTGCTGTCGCAGGTGTTCGGCACGCGGATCGACGGCGTCGTCGGCATCGAGATCTTTCGCCAGCTGAGCTGGATCGCCGACAATCGCAGCGGCACGCTGACGGCGTGGCGCAATCCGCCGGCCGGGCAGCGCTTTCAGCATTGCGTCCCGTATCAGGACAGCTTCGGCCAGTCGCCCGCCGTGAGCGTCGATTTCGGCGATCAATGGGCGATGTTCCGCTTCGATACGGGCGCGCGCCATTCGATCGTGTCGGCGCCGACGCTCGCGTTCCTCGCCGGCCGTCAGGCCGCCAAGCCGCTCGGCGGCACGGTGCCGAGCGTGTCGGCGAACGGCGTCGGCCAGTCGCGCGATTACTTCGCGAAAGGGCTGTCGTTCGACGGCAAGCCGATCGGCAGCCTGCGCATCGCCGAAGGCGGCGGCGACATGCTCGGGATGAACTTCCTCGCGCGCCTCGATCGCTACATGTTCGTGCCGAGCACGATGGAGTTTTGCTACGACGCGAGCCGCTTCACGCGGGACGATCCGCGGCCGCTGCGCACGATCGCGATCCGCTTCGTCGACGGCCATGTCGAGCTGTTCCACAATCGTCCGGACGATCTCGCGCGCTACGGCCTCGAGAACGGCGACGTGCTCGTCGAGATCGACGGCAAGCGCGTCGATCCTTCGGCGATCGACGACGCGCGCGACCGACTGAGCACCGCGCCTTCGGGATCGCTCGAAATCGAGGTCGAACGCGGCGGCGAGCGCCGCCGCGTGCGGATTTGACGCACGGCGTTCGTCCGGCCGCGCGCGTCACGCGCCGCGGCCGCGTCGGCCTGCGCGGACCAGCCGCGCGTAACGCATTGCCGAATAAGGAAAAAGATCGCGACGCCGAGCGAGGCGTCGCGGGGCATTGCGCTTGGCGGGCGAGCGACGAAATTCAAAAAGCATGAGATTTGCGATCGAGCGGCCAATCGACTATCAATATAAAGAAGTACTCGATTGACATGAATCAACGCAAATCAACGGCGCTCATGAGATTTTCGCGTCATTGAAAATTTGAACAACAAGTTCCCATGAGACCAATGAAAGCGATGGTGCGCGCGACGGACCCGCTTGCCTCACGAGCCGCAGGGGCGGCTCGCGTCGATGGCGGGAACTGCATGCCTTGCCGGAGAGGATGACAGTGACCTCGAGACCCACCGCTGTACTTGCCGTGCTGTGCGGCTTGCTGAGCCAGACGGCGCTATCCCAGGAACCCCAGACGGAGCGCGCGCCCGACACGATGGAGGCGCGCGTGCTCGCATGCGCCGCATGCCACGGCCGGCGAGGCGAGGGGACGTCGAACGACTACTTCCCGCGCCTGTCCGGCAAGCCCGCCGGCTATCTGTACAACCAGCTCGTCGCGTTTCGCGACGGCCGGCGCAAGTACCCGCCGATGAACTATCTGCTCGCGTACCTGCCGGACGCGTACCTGCACCGGATCGCCGACCACTTCGCGAGCCAGCGGCCGCCGTTCCCGGCGATCGCGGCGCCCGCCGTCGCGCCCGCGGCGCTCGAGAGCGGCCGGCAGCTCGTGAAATCGGGCGACCCGTCGCGCAAGATTCCCGCGTGCGCGTCGTGCCACGGCGCGGCGCTGACGGGCATGGAGCCCGCCGTGCCGGGCCTGCTCGGACTGCACGCCGAATACCTGAGCGCGCAGCTCGGCGCGTGGCGTTACGGCACCCGCACGTCGATCGCGCCCGACTGCATGCAACAGGTCGCATCCCGCCTCACCGACACGGACGTGACCGCCATCTCCGCGTGGCTCGCTACGCAGCCCGCGCCCGCGAACCCGTCGCCCGCCCCCGCGGGCTCGCTCGACATGCCGCTCGCATGCGGTAGCGAACCGCGTTAATGGAGGCCTCGGTGCACAAGCATTTGATCGTCAAATTCCGCGGTGCGCTCGCGAATGCCGCGTTCGCGCTGCTCGCGGCGGCGTTCGCCGCATCCGCCGCGCACGCGCAGCCCGCCGCCGACGCGGCGAGCGTCAAGCGCGGCGAATATCTGGCGCGCGCGGGTGACTGCATCGCGTGCCATACGGTGCCGGGCGAGAAGCTCTTCGCGGGCGGCCGCGCGATGCCGACGCCGTTCGGCACGCTGTATTCGCCGAACATCACGCCCGACAACGAGGCGGGCATCGGCAAATGGACGGCCGACGAGTTCTACACGATGATGCACACCGGGCGTTCGCGCGACGGCTCGCTGCTGTACCCGGCGATGCCGTTCGCCGCGTACACGAAGGTCACGCGCGCGGATTCGGACGCGATCTTCGCGTACCTGCGCTCGGTGCCGCCCGTGAAGCTCGCGAACCGGCCGCACGACATGCGCTTTCCGTACAACAACCGGCAGCTGCTGATCGGCTGGCGCACGCTGTTCTTCAAGGAGGGCGAGTATCAGCCGGACAACTCGAAGTCGGCGGAATGGAATCGCGGCGCGTATCTCGTGCAGGGGCTCGGCCATTGCTCGATGTGCCACACCGCGATCAACGCGCTCGGCGGCAGCTCCGAATCGAACGCGTTCGAGGGCGGACTGATTCCGATGCAGGCGTGGTACGCGCCTTCGCTCACGTCGAACCGGGAAGCGGGGCTCGGCGACTGGAGCATCGCCGACATCACGGGGCTCCTGCAGGCGGGCGCATCGCATCGCGGCGCGGTGTACGGGCCGATGGCCGAAGTCGTCTACGACAGCCTGCAGCACCTGTCCGATGACGACGTGCGCGCGATGGCCGTGTATCTGAAGTCGCTGCCGCAGCGCGGCGGCGAGGCCGAGGCCGCGCTGAAGACGACGATGCCCGCATCGGAGCAGGCGCGCCTCCACAAGCTCGGCGCGAAGATCTACGACGCGCAGTGCGCGAGCTGCCACGGCAAGACGGGGCGCGGCAAGACGCCCGCGTTCCCGCCGCTCGCGGGCAACCAGTCGATCCAGATGACCTCCGCGGTGAACCCGATCCGCATGGTGCTGAACGGCGGCTATGCGCCCGGCACCGCGAAGAATCCCGAGCCCTACGGCATGCCGCCGTTCGCCCAGTCGCTGTCGGACGACGAAGTGGCCGCCGTGACGACGTTCATCCGCACCGCCTGGGGCAACCGCGGCACGCCGGTTTCCGCGAAGGAAGCCAACGCGCTGCGTTCCGCTCCGCTCTATTGAGGACATCATGAGCGACACTTCCCAACGACACGGGGGCGACCCCGAACCGCACGACGACGCGGTCGACGAGATCGTCCGCGCGGGGCCGCGCGGCGCGCTCGCGCTTGCCGGCACCGCGACCGCGATCGTGATCGCGCTGTGGTTCGCCTTTTACTTTCTCGTCTTCCTGCCTCGCGGCGTGATCCAATAAAACGGCTCCCATGTCCAAACAACCTATGCCAGACCGTCTCGACGGCGCGCAGCTCGCGGCCCGGATCGAGCGCAGGTGGGCGATCCTGGCCGTCGGCCTGATGGTCGTCCTCGTCGCCATGATGGTGTTCACCGGCCTGCATTGGGCGATGATGCCGCCGTCGCGCGTCGAAACGATCGATCCGACGACGCTGCACGTCTCCGGCGAATTCGTCGAGAGCAACCTCGGCACCGCGCGCGAGCCGGACGGCTCGGTCACGGTGCGCGTGATCGGCCAGCAGTATTCGTTCACGCCGCAGTGCATCCTCGTGCCGGCGAACACGCCCGTCACGTTCCGCGCGACGAGCGCGGACGTCGTGCACGGCTTCCTCATCACCGACACCAACATCAACTCGATGCTCGAGCCCGGCTACGTCGCGACGTTCCGGACGACCTTCGACAAGCCGAGGGACCACCTGATGCCGTGCCACGAGTATTGCGGCACGGGGCACGAGGGGATGTGGGCGCACGTCAAGGTCATTGACCGTGCGGAATTCGACAAACTGGCGTCCGGCGTGCGGAGACTGAGCTGTGTTAAAGAATAATCGACTGGTGCTCGCCCACTTCTGGCTCGCGTTCGCGGTGTTCGGCGTCGCGCTGCTGCTCGGCGCGTGGCAGATGCTCGCGCGCAGCCCGCTGCATCCTTGGCTCGGCAATCCCGAGCTCTACTATCGTTCGGTGACGGCGCACGGCTCCGTGATGGGCTACGTGTTCCCGACGCTGATCGCGATGGGCTTCGGCTACGCGATCAGCGAGCTCGCGCTCAAGATGCCGCTCGTCGGCCGCCGCTGGGCGTGGACGGGCTTCTGGCTGATCGCGCTCGGCTCGGTCGTCGCGATGACGCCCGTGTCGCTCGGCCTGTCGTCGGTGCTGTACACGTTCTATCCGCCGATGATCGGCAGCCCGTTCTACTACCTCGGTGTCGTGCTCGTCGTCGTCGGCTCGTGGATCTGGGTCGCGCTGATGTCGGTGAACCTGTATGCGTGGAAGAAGGGCAATCGCGGCAAGCCGATCCCGCTCGCGATGTTCGCGAACGTCGCGGGCGCGTATCTGTGGGGCTGGACCGCGGTCGGCGCCGCGATCGAGATCCTGTTCCAGATCCTGCCCGTCGCGGTCGGGCTCAAGTCGACGATCGACGCGGGCCTCGCGCGCGTGTTCTTCTCGTGGACGCTGCATGCGATCGTCTACTTCTGGCTGATCCCCGCGTACATCGCGTACTACACGCTCGTGCCGCGCGCGATCGGCGGCAAGCTGTACAGCGACGGGATGGCGCGCATCTCGTTCATCCTGTTCCTCGTCGGCGCGATGCCGATCGGCATTCACCACCTGTTCGCCGATCCGCAGGTGGGCTCCGGCTTCAAGTTCCTGCAATCGGTGTTCACGGCGCTCGTCGCGGTGCCGACACTCCTCACGGTGTTCACGGTGTGCGCGTCGGTCGAGATCGCGGCGCGCCTGCGCGGCGGCAAGGGCGCGTTCGGCTGGCTGCGCGCGCTGCCGTGGCACGAGCCGATGATGCTCGCCGTCGCGTTCTCGTTCGTGATGCTCGGCTTCGGCGGCGCGGGCGGGCTCATCAACATGAGCTACCAGCTCGATTCGACGATCCACAACACGCAGTGGATCACGGGCCACTTCCACCTGATCTTCGGCGGCGCTGTCGTCATCATGTACTTCGCGATCGCCTACGAGCTGTGGCCGCATCTGACGGGCCGCGCGCTCGGCAGCCTGCGCCTCGTCAAGACGCAGCTGTGGCTGTGGTTCATCGGGATGATCGTCACGACGTTCCCGTGGCACTACGTCGGCATCCTCGGCATGCCGCGCCGGATGGCCTATTACGACTACAGCGACCCCGCGCTCGCGCCGCAGGTGGCGTGGGTGATCATGTCCGTCGTCGGCGCGCTGATCCTCGTCGCGTCGGCCGTGCTGTTCTTCGTCGTGCTGATACGCAGCCATTGCGGCGCGAAGGTGAAGCCCGCCGAGTTCACGTTCAGCTCGGCCGTCCACGAGCCGAAGACGCTGCCCGTCGCGCTCAACAGCTTCGCGCTGTGGGTCGCGCTGATGATCGGCCTCACGGCCGTCAACTACGGCTATCCGATCGCGCAGCTGATGGCGCTCAAGCAACCGTCGGTGCCGGCGATCTACATGGGGGCGCAGCGATGAGCACGGAACGTCTGTTTTCGATTCGCAACCGCTGGTTCACGGTCAGTGTCGGTCTCACGCTGTTCGCGGTGGTCGCGTCGGTGCTGATCGGCTTCGTCTGGCTGCCGTCGGTGCAGAAGGACGCGCAGTTCCAGGGCATCTGGAACGCGATCTGCAGCGCGGCCGGCGTGCCGCGCGCATGGCTCGCGTCGCAGCCGGAGCCGGCGCCTTCGGCCGTCAAGACGAGCACGGTCGTCGTCACGCCGCAGATGATGGCGGGCGCGGACAGCCTGTCGATCGGCCGCGGCGCGACGCTCGCGATGCGCTGCACGATGTGTCACGGCGCGCGCGGGATGAGCGATGCGAATTCGCCGAACCTCGCGGGCCAGTACGCGGCCGTCATCTACAAGCAGTTGAAGGACTTCCAGACGGGCGCGCGCACGAACGCGGTGATGGCGCCGATGGTCGCGAACCTCACCGACCAGGACATGCGCGATCTCGCGGCGTTCTACTCGTATCTGCCGCACACCTCGACGCAGCTCGCCGCCGCGCCGCCGAAGATCGTCGCGAGCGGCGCGCCGATGCGCAACATCGCGCCGTGCGCGTCGTGCCACGGCGGGATGGACAACAAGGTCGGCGGGCCGCGGCTCGAAGGCGAGCCGGAGGTCTACATCAACGCGCAGTTGCAGGCGTTCGCGTCGGGCGCGCGGCACAACGACATCAGCGAGCAGATGCGCAACGTCGCGCGACAGATGACGCCCGGCGAGATCGCGGCCGCCGCGCGGTATTACGCGGGCCGGCCCTGACGGGCGGCGCGGTTGCGGCCGCGCTCCGGCGCGAGCCGCGAAGGTGGCGGGCGCGCGCGAACGCTGCGTCGCAGGCAACGCCGCATTGAAAGAAGCGGCAAACGGGGCGGGCCCGTTTGCCGCTTCTTGTTGATGACGGTCGATGAAGGAAGGCGGGCGCGTAGTGCGATGCGCACCGGGCGGGATATCGCGGTTCCGTGGCGGAGGGCTTCGGCGTGCGTTGGCGGCTCGCCATCGCGCGGCGGCTGACGATGTTCGCCGGGGCCGACGATGCCCGGAAGCGCCAACGGTGCTCGAAAGGGCAGGCGGGGCGCGGCGGCCGCGTTGCGTCAGGCGCGCGAGCCGCGGCGCTTCGCGCTGCGCGGCGAGCGGGTGGGGGCGAGTGCGAGCGCATCGAACCGTCCGTCGCCGCGTGCCGCATGCGTCGCCGCATCGCGTGTGCGGCCGCGTTGCGCGCGGCTGCCGCGCGCACTATTTGTCGTCGGCCTGCGCGTCGTGAAAGAAGCGCCCGAGCTCGGTCGCGAGCTCGTTGAGCACGCCCATTTCCTGCTGCGTGATCTTGCGCGCCGGCTGGCCGGCCGACCAGTCGCCGTACAGCAGCGCGACCGCGTTTTGCTCCGCGGTCACGGGCAGCAGCACGAACGCGCGCGCGTCGTCAAACGCGTCCCGATACCACGCGGGCAGCCGCTTGACCATCTTCGGATCATGCGCGTTCTCGATGAAGATGCCGACCGAGTTCGTGATCGCGAGATGGAACACGTCGGGCTGGAACGCCTCGTGAAAGCGCAACTGTTCAAGCGTGGCGTCGACGTTCGGCCCGAAGCCGAGCCGCGCGGCGAACATGCCGTCGTCGCGCCGCACGAACATCACGGTGCGCGTGAACGCGAGGCCCGCGAGCACGCTTTCGGACGCGAGCGCGAGCACCGGGCCGAGCACGTGCTCGGACGGCAGCGCGCGCAGATCCGCGAGGCCCGCTTCGAGGCACGCCTGCGGCGTCGACGCGCCGCGCGCGATCTTGTCCGCGTTCGCGCGCAGCTCGACGATCTCGCGCATCACCGTGTCGCTCGTCTCTTCGCGCGACAGCGACGCCGCGATCTCGGCGAGCTCGTCCGCGCCGGTGCCGAGCGCGCCGTGAAAGCGGTGCGCGAGCGCCGCGATCCGTGCGTCGCGCTGCTGCGCGTGCAACGACGTGAGCGCGGTCGCGACGTCGGTCGAGCAGTGGCTCACCGCGCGCAGCCACTGGACGTCGTGCGGCGCGCCGTCGTTCGCGTCGAAGCGCGCCATGCCCGCGCGGATCAGCTCCGGCAGCCGCCAGCGCGACGCCGCCTCGAGGCCGATCTCGTCGAAGCCGACGCCGAGCACCGTGCGGCACGCGGCTTCGTCGTCGTCGTCATGCTCGGCCGCGCGCCGGCGGATCGCTTCCCACTCGGCGTCGAGATAGCAGACGACGAGCAGCTTGCCGACCTGGCGCATCAACGTGCAGACAACCGCTTCCTCGCCCGCGCGCAGATCGACATGCTCGGTCAGCTTGCGCGCGACGCAGCCCGACAGCAGCGCGCGGTTCAGTTCGAGCTTCGCGTCGATGCGGCGCGGCGCGCTGTGATGGAAATGGTCGACGAGCTTGAGCCCGACGACGAGATGGCCGACGGCGTCCATGCCGAGCACCATCAGCGCACGCGTGACGGTCGTGATGTTGCCGCCGAACGCCATGTACATCGCCGAGTTCGCGAGCCGCAGCACTTTTTGCGTCAGCGCGAAATCCGACAGCACGACGCGCACGAGCGCCGTGAAGTCGAGATCGTCGTTCTTCATCGCGGCCATCGTCGCGCGCAGCGCGTCCGACAGCAGCGGAAAATCGCCGCGCTCGTTCATCCGGGCCCAGAGCTTGTCGAGCAGCGCCGTTCGCGGCAGTTGTGCGGTGATTGGCATACGAATCAGTGATTGATGAAGCCGGCGGCGGGCGTCATGCGGCTTCGTGCAGATAAAGCTCCTGCGCCTCGAAGCGCTGCGCGAGCTCGTCCGACGGCAGCGCGCGGCAGACGAGCCAGCCCTGGATGTGGTTGCAGCCCATCTCCGTCAGCAGCGTGCGCTGCGCCTCGGTCTCGACGCCCTCGGCGACGAGCTCGAGCTCGAGCGTCTGCGCAAGGCCGACGACCGCCGACACGATCGCGCGGTCGTTTCTCGACGTCAACAGATTTTCGACGAAACTTCTGTCGATCTTCAACTTCGCGAGCGGGAAGCTCTGCAGGTACGCAAGGCTCGAATAGCCGGTGCCGAAATCGTCGACCGCGAACCGGATGCCGAGCTCGGTCACTTCCTCGAGCAGCGTCTTCGCGTGATGCGGATCGTGCATCAGAAGGCTTTCGGTGATCTCGAGAACGATCCGGCACGGATCGATGCCCGTCAGCTTGATCGCGTCGCGCACGCTCTGCGTGAAGCGCGGATCGCGGAACTGCTGCGGCGACACGTTGACGGCCACGTATTGCAGCGCGATGCCTTGCCGGTCCCACGACACGAGCTGCATGCACGCGGCCTTCAGCACCCAGTTGCCGAGATAGTTGATGAGGCCGATCGACTCCGCGAGCGGAATGAACGTTGCCGGCGCGACGAGCCCGTGCACCGGGTGATGCCAGCGGATCAGCGCCTCGACGCCGACGACGGCGCCCGTGTGGCTCTTCGTGATCGGCTGGAAGTGCAGCGAGAACTCGCCGTTGCGCACGCCGTTGTAGAGATCGGCCTCGAGCTTCAGGCGCTCGGCGTCGGCCGGATCGTCGGTCGGCTGGTGGAACGCGAGCGCGTTGCCGCCCGCCGCCTTCGCCCGCGAGAGCGCGCGGTCCGCGCGCCGCAGCAGCGGACTGTGGTGCTGCGCGTGCTTCGACGCGGCGCGCGCGTCCGGATAGATCGCGATGCCGACGCTCGCCGACAGGTGCACGGCCTGCCCGTCGTACGCGTACGGCCGCTGCACGGCCGTCTGCAGCTGTCGGGCGAGCGCCTCGGCCGCGTCGATCGCGTCGATGCGCGTGGGCGCGTTCAGCATCACCGCGAACTTGTCGCTCGCGACGCGCGCGAGCCGTTCGCCGCGGGTCGCGAGCCGCTGCAGCCGCTGGGCGGTGTCGCGCAGCAGCGCGTCGCCCGCGTCGTAGCCGAGCGCGCGGTTGATTCGCTGGTAGTCGTCGAGATCGAGCAGCAAAAGCGCGGTGCAGCCGCCGCCTTCGTCGGCCGTCTTTTGCGCGCGCATCAGCGCGGGCAGCAGCGCGGACAGGTTGTCGAGCCCCGTCATCGGGTCGTGGTGCAGCTCGTAGGTGAGCCGCGCCTCGATCGCCCGCCACGACGACACGTCGAACGCCGCGATCGCGAAGCCGTCGACGCCGTGGTGGCGGCTGCGCACCGCGCGCACCTCGACGTCGAGCGGGTAGGTCAGCGACTTGACGAGACAGAGCGTCGCCTTCTCGACGTCGCCCGACGCGGACGCGCGGGCGAGCAGGCCGTCGAGCGTCGCGGTATCCTGCTCGGGGATCAGGTCGCGCAGCGTGAGCGTGTGCAGATATTCGCGGTGGTAGCCGATGAAGCGCAGGCCCGCGTCGGACACGTACAGGAAGCGCAGATCGCGGTCGACGTGAGCGAGGAAATCGACCGCACCGACGGTTTGCTCCAGCCAGCTTCGGACCGTATCGTCGGCGCGCGGCGTGCCGGCGCGCGCGGGCATCAGCGCGCCGCCCGACCAGGCGAAGCGGCGGAGCTTGTGAAATGCGGCGCGCCAGGAGCCTTTGCGGGGCGTCTTGTTCCTGATGGCTTCCATGTATCTCGCTGGCGTGAAGGGGCTGGAACCGGTGTCCGGACGCAATAACGGCGCATTGTGCCGATTCTTTAGCGTCAGGGAAGAAAGGATCTAGAGCATTTCGTCATGTGCGGCAGTTCGGCATGCGAACGCGACTGGACGGCTTGCCGGGTGCCGGACCCTGTTGAACGTATGGACATTCGAAGACGAGGACTCAGATGAATCGAAAACTGGCATCGGGCGCGGCGGCCGCGCTCTTCGCGCTGTACACGGTCGCGGCCCATGCGGTGCTGAAGGTCGGCGATGCGGCGCCCGACTTCAGCGCGCAGGCGTCGCTCGGCGGCAAGACTTACACGTACTCGCTCGCCGACGCGCTGAAGAAGGGCCCCGTCGTGCTGTACTTCTATCCGGCCGCGTTCACGACCGGCTGCACGATCGAGGCGCACGCGTTCGCCGACGCGGTCGATGCTTACAAACAGTATGGCGCGACGGTGATCGGCGTCTCGGCGGACGACATCGAGACGCTGACGAAGTTTTCGGTCAGCGAGTGCCGCAGCAAGTTCCCGGTCGCCGCCGATCCGGATGCGAAGATCATCCGCGAGTACGACGCGAAGCTGCCGGCGATTTCGAAGGCGAACCGCGTGTCGTACGTGATTTCGCCGGAAGGGAAGATCCTCTACGAGTACACGAGCCTGTCGCCCGACAAGCACGTCGAGAACACGCTGAACGCGGTGAAGGCGTGGGCGGCGTCGCACAAGCAGCCGTGACGCGGGCGGCGGCCGCGTGAGGCGGGCCAAGGCGGGGGCGGCGCCGTGTCAGGAGGGCTGCCCATCGCGCGGAGCGCGAAGCATGCCGGGCGCGATGCCGGCAGTTGAGGCCGGCAGTTGAGGCCGGCAGTTGGGGCCGGCAGCGGGTGCCGGCAACTGAGGCCGGCAGCGGAGGCCGGCCGGCGCGCTGCGCGCCCCGGCTCGTTCGTTCAGGCGCGCAGCGCCTGCTCGATCGGCACGCCGCCGCCGACGAAGCCGATCGTCTTCTTCGAGATGCCGAGCTTGATCGCCTCGATCGCCGCCCATGCGACGTCCTGTCGCGCGACGGGCGCTGAGTCGTCGAGGCGATCCTCGGTGAGCGCGATCTTGCCGACGCCCGGATCGTCGGACAGCGGACCCGGCCGCAGGATCACGTAGTCGATGCCCGATGCGATCACGCGGTCGTCGCCTTCGCGCTTCATCTGCGAATAGTGGCGCAGGAACTCGGGGCTGCGCTCCGGCCAGTATGCGGAGAGCGAGCTGATCACGACGAGCTTCTGCACGTTGTGCGCCTTCGCGTATTCGGCCGCGCGCGCAACCGCGTCGCGGTCGACCTGCTCCTCTTCGGCCGCGCCTTCGGATTCGGCGGAGCCCGCCGCGTAGATCGCGTGCGTGATTCCGTTGAATGCGGACGAGAAGTCCGCCGTCAGATCGGCGACGACGACTTTCGCGCCCGGCAGCGCGAAATCCGGCCGGCGCACCAGCGCCGTGACCTCGAAATCCTGCTGCTTGAGCAGCAGGTCCGCGAGCGCGCGGCCCGTGCGGCCGGACGCGCCAATCAGCAGTACCTTCATCGACATGAAACCACTCCTTGCATGGCGTTGCGTCAATGGCGCCCTCTGAACGAGGGACTGACGACGAACGTACAAGTGTATGCCGAATTCGCGTCCGATCGGTGGCGCCGAAACGAGATTCGGATCAAGCGCCGACGTGCGACGGCGGGCTGGCGCACATGGCGGCGCGCGCGCTCCGGTCCGGCCGATCTCGACTGCGGGCGGCGTGCGCGGGCGGCGCGCCGGCGCGATGGTGCTGCCGCCGCGCGCGGGGCCCGCTCATTTATGAATAGGCGAAGGGCTTCGTATCAGGCGTAAGCATTTGTGACATCGCGGCGTCGCCTGCGATCGCGCATCGGGCGATGCGCCGGCGGGCGGCGCGCCCGGTGCGGTTCGGGCCGGGCGAGACGGCCAGAATGGGGCGGCCCGTTCGGGACTCCCGTCCGGGACGGCCCGTCCGGGATCGCCCAGTTTGCGAGTGGCGGCGACGCGGACGGCCCGCGCGCCCGGCGCGCGCCGTCCGCGTGCGACATGCGTGCGACATGCGTGCGACATGCGTGCGACATGCGTGCGACATGCGTGCGACGCGCAGCCGAAGCCGGCCGACCGGCGCGGCTCGCATCGCGCGCGCCCGGCGCGTCAATCGCCCACGATGGCCGCGTTGCCCGACGTCCCGCGGTTCCGGCGCTTTTCCGCCCACACGCGCAGCCGGTCCATGTACAGGTAGACGACGGGCGTCGTATAGAGCGTCAGCATCTGCGACACGATGAGGCCGCCCGCGATCGCGATCCCGAGCGGCGCGCGCAGCTCGGCGCCGTCGCCGCGCCCGAACGCGAGCGGCAGTGCGCCGAGGAGCGCCGCCATCGTCGTCATCATGATCGGCCGAAAGCGCAGCAGGCATGCCTCGTGGATCGCGTCGAACGACGACTTGCCTTGCCGCGACGCATCGATCGCGAAATCGACCATCATGATCGCGTTCTTCTTCACGATGCCGATGAGGAGAATCACGCCGATCAGCGCGATGATGCTGAACTCGGTCTTGAAGAGCAGCAGGCCGAGCAGCGCGCCCACGCCCGCCGACGGCAGCGTCGACAGGATCGTCACCGGGTGGATGTAGCTCTCGTACAGGATGCCGAGCACGATGTAGACGGCCGCGAGC
Organism: Burkholderia sp. ABCPW 111; assembly: GCF_000773065.1. Taxonomy (NCBI): domain Bacteria; kingdom Pseudomonadati; phylum Pseudomonadota; class Betaproteobacteria; order Burkholderiales; family Burkholderiaceae; genus Burkholderia; species Burkholderia sp. ABCPW 111. The sequence goes on from NZ_JPWT01000036.1 coordinate 31,247, forward strand.
GCGGCGAGGATCAGGACCGGCTGATCCTTCAGCGACTGCTGGAACGCTTGCGCGGTGCCCTGGAAGCTGCCCTGGATCGTCGGCGGCACGCCGATCTGCGCCATCGTCTGGTAGATCACCTGCGTCGCCTTCGACAGCGACACGCCGGGCGGCAGGTTGAACGAGATCGTCGTCGCGACGAACAGGCCCTGGTGGTTGACCGACAAGGGCGTCGTGCTCGGCCCGAAGCGCGCGATCGCGGAGAGCGGCACCATCGTCGACTTAGACGTCGACACCGACGCGCCCGACGACGCGCTCGACTTGCCGCTCGACGAGATCGAGTTGAGCGCCTGGTTGCGCGCCGAATCGGCGGCGATCGCGGCGGCGCTCTGCGCGGCCGTGCCGGCCGTCGACGCGCGCGTCGACGTCGCGACGTAGGTGCCCGCCGCCGCGTTCGTCGTCTGCGCGCCGCTCGCGCTGCCGCCCGACGTGCTCACGTACACCTGGTTCAGCATCTCCGGGCTCTGCCAGTATTGCGGCGCGACTTCCATCACGACGTGGTACTGGTTGAGCGCGTTGTAGATCGTCGACACCTGGCGCTGGCCGAACGCATCGTACAGCGTGTTGTCGATCTGCGCGGGCTTGATGCCGAGGCGCGCGGCCGTCGCGCGGTCGATCGTCACCATCGACTCGAGGCCGCCTTGCTGCTGGTCGGAATTCACGTCGGCGAGTTCGGGGCGTTTCTGCAGCGCCTCCGTCAGGATCGGCCCCCATTTGTACAGATCGGCCGACGAATCGCCGAGCAGCGTGAACTGATACTGCGCGTTGCTCTGCCGGCCGCCCATCCGGATGTCCTGCGCCGCCTGCAGGAACGTGCGCGCGCCCGCGACGTGCGACAGCGGCTCGCGCAGCTGCTGAATCACCTGGTCGGCCGACAGCTTGCGCTGCGGCTTGTCCTTCAGCGCGACGAACATGAAGCCCGAGTTGGTCTGCGTGCCGCCCGTGAAGCCCGCGACGTTGGCGACGTTCGGATTCGCGCTCACGATGCGCATCATCTCGGTGAACTTGAGCTTCATCGCCTGGAACGACGTCGTCTGGTCGGCCTGGATGCCGCCGATCATGAGCCCCGTGTCCTGCTGCGGGAAGAAGCCCTTCGGCACGACGACGTAGAGGAACACGTTGAGCGCGATCGTCGCGGCGAGCGTCATCAGGATCGTGCGCGGATGACGCAGCGCCCACGACAGCGTGCGCTCGTAGCCGCGCTGCATCCGCTCGAAGCCGCGCTCGAGCCAGCGCGCGAAGCGGCTCTCGTCCCGCGGATCGTGCGGCTCGGGCAGAAGGCGCGCGCACATCATCGGCGTGAGCGTGAGCGACACGACGAGCGACACGGCGATCGCGAGCGACAGCGTGAGCGCGAACTCGCGGAACAGCCGCCCGACGATGCCGCCCATCAGCAGGATCGGCAGGAACACCGCGACGAGCGACAGGCTGATCGACAGCACCGTGAAGCCGACCTCGCGCGCGCCGTCGAACGCGGCCTGCAGGCGCGGCGTGCCGTTCTCGATGTGGCGCGAGATGTTTTCGAGCACGACGATCGCGTCGTCGACGACGAAGCCCGTCGCGACGATGAGCGCCATCAGCGACAGGTTGTTCAGCGAGAACCCGAGCAGGTACATCGCGCCGAACGTGCCGACGATCGAGATCGGCACGGCGACGCTCGGGATCAGCGTCGCGCGCCAGTTGCGCAGGAACAGGAACACGACCATCACGACGAGGCTCACCGCGATGAGCAGCGTGTGCTCGGTGTCGGCGAGCGACGCGCGGATCGTGCGCGAGCGGTCGAGCACCGGCGCCACCTTGATGTCGGCGGGCAGCGCGGCCGTGAGCTGCGGCAGCGCCGCCTTCACGCGGTCGATCGTCTCGATGATGTTCGCGCCGGGCGACCGGTAGAGAATCACGAGCACCGCGCGCTCGCCGTTCGCGAGGCCGAGGTTGCGCAGGTCCTCGACCGAGTCGACGACGCTCGACACGTCCGAGAGGCTCACGGCCGCGTTGTTGCGGTACGCGATCACGAGATCCTTGTACTGCGACGCCTGAGACGCCTGGTCGTTCGTGTACAGCTGGTAGTGGTTCGGGCCGAATTCGATCGCGCCTTTCGGGCTGTTCGCGTTCGCCGACGCGAGCGCGGCGCGCACGTCCTCGAGGCCGATCCCGTAGTGAAAGAGCGCGTGCGGCTCGAGCTCGACGCGCACGGCCGGGTTCGCCGAGCCGCTCAAGCTCACCTGGCCGATGCCGTCGATCTGCGACAGCGATTGCTGGAGCACCGTCGACGCGGCGTCGTACAGCTTCGCGGGCGAGGCCGTCTTCGACGTGAGCGACACGACCATGATCGGCGAATCGGCCGGATTGACCTTGCGGTACGTCGGGTTGCTCTTCAGGCTCGCCGGCAGATCGGCGCGCGCGGCGTTGATGGCCGCCTGCACGTCGCGCGCGGCGCCGTCGATGTCGCGGTTCAGGTTGAACTGCAGCACGATCCGCGCGTTGCCGACCGAGCTCATCGACGTCATCTCGGAGACGTCGGCGATCGAGCCCAGGTGCCGCTCGAGCGGGCTTGTCACGCTCGTCGCGACGGTCTCGGGGCTCGCGCCGGGCAGCGACGCCTGCACCATGATCGTCGGGAAATCGACTTGCGGCAGCGGCGAGACGGGCAGCTTGACGAACGCGAACAGGCCGGCGAGCGCGATCCCGAGCGCGAGCAGCGTCGTCGCGACGGGGCGGGTGATGAACGGGCGCGACAGGTTCATTTACGCGTCCGGATGCGCGGCCGCCGGGCCGGAGCGATCGAAGAAGCCGCGGATGCGGCGCGCGAGCGCGTCGAAGCCGAGGTAGATCACGGGCGTCGTGAAGAGCGTGAGCACTTGCGACACGATGAGCCCGCCCGCGATCGCGATCCCGAGCGGCTGGCGCAGCTCGGAGCCCGCGCCGGAGCCGACGATGAGCGGCACCGCGCCGAGAAGCGCCGCGAGCGTGGTCATCAGGATCGGCCGAAAGCGCAACAGGCACGCCTGGTAGATCGCCTCGCGCGGCGGCTTGCCCTCGACGCGCTCCGCCTCGAGCGCGAAGTCGATCATCATGATCGCGTTCTTCTTCACGATGCCGATCAAGAGCACGATGCCGATGATCCCGATGATGTCGAGGTCGTGGCCGGTGATCATCAGCGCGAGCAGCGCGCCGACGCCCGCCGACGGCAGCGTCGACAGGATCGTGATCGGATGGATGTAGCTCTCGTACAGCACGCCGAGCACGATGTACATCGTGATGATCGCGGCGAGGATCAGGAACAGCTGGTTCGACAGCGACGCCTGGAACGCGAGCGCCGCGCCCTGGAAGCGCGTCTGGAACGACGCGGGCAGCCCGAGCTCGCGCTCGGCCGCCTCGATCGCCTTGACCGCCTCGCCGAGCGACGCGCCCTGAGCGAGGTTGAACGAGATCGTCGTCGCCGGGAACTGCGACAGGTGCGACACGAGAAGCGGCGCCGGCCGCTCGTGGAACGTCGCGATCGAAGCGAGCGGCACCTGCCCGCCGCCCGCCGACGGCAGGTAGATGCCGTTGAGCGAATCGGCGTAGTGCTGCATCTGCGGCTCGGATTCGAGGATCACGCGGTACTGGTTCGACTGCGTGAAGATCGTCGACACGATCCGCTGGCCGTACGCGTCGTAGAGCGCGTTGTCGACGGTCGCGGGCGTGATCCCGAAGCGCGCGGCGTTCGCGCGGTCGATCTCGATGTAGACCGATTTGCCGCTGTTTTGCAGATCGGTCGCGACGTCGGCGAGCGACGGCTCCTTCTTCAGCCGCTCGACGAGCTTCGGCACCCAGGTCGCGAACTCTTCCGCATTCGGGCTCGTCAGCATGAACTGATACTGCGTCGGGCTCACCGTCGAATCGATCGTCAGATCCTGCACCGGCTGCATGTAGAGCGAAATGCCCGTGACGTTCGCCACCTGCTGCTGCAGCGAGCGGATCACGTCGCTCGCCGATTCGCTGCGCTCGTCGCGCGGCTTCAGGTTGATCAGCATGCGGCCGCTGTTGAGCGTGATGTTCGAGCCGTCGACGCCGATGAACGACGTGAGGCTCACGACGTCCGGGTTCTTCAGGATCTCGGCGGCGAGCGCCTGCTGGCGCTCGGCCATCGCGCCGTACGACACCGCCTGCGGCGCCTGCGTGATCGCCTGGATCACGCCCGTGTCCTGCGTCGGGAAGAAGCCCTTCGGAATCACGACGTAGAGGAGGGCGGTGAGCGCGAGCGTCAGCACCGCGACGACGAGCGTGGAGCGCTGCCGGTTCAGCACCCACTGCAGCGCGACGCCGTAGCGCGCGATCACGCGGTCGATCAGCGCGTGCACCTTCGCCTCGAAGCGGTGGCTCTCGGGCGGCGGCGTGTGGCGCAGGAGCTTCGCGCACATCATCGGCACGAGCGTGAGCGACACGACGGCCGAGATCACGATCGTCACCGCGAGCGTGATCGCGAACTCGTGAAAGAGGCGCCCGACGACGTCGCCCATGAAGAGCAGCGGAATCAGCACGGCGATGAGCGACACCGTCAGCGAGATGATCGTGAAGCCGATCTGCTTCGAGCCCTTCAGCGCCGCTTCGAGCGCCGAATCGCCTTCCTCGACGTAGCGCGCGATGTTCTCGATCATCACGATCGCGTCGTCGACGACGAAGCCCGTGGCGATCGTGAGCGCCATCAGCGACAGGTTGTTCAGCGAGAAGCCCGACAGGTACATCACCGCGAGCGTGCCGATCAGCGACAGCGGCACCGACAGGCTCGGGATGATCGTCGCGTAGACGTTCGCGAGGAACAGGTACATCACCAGCACGACGAGCACGACCGCGAGCGCGAGCTCGAACTGCACGTCGCGCACGGCGGCGCGGATCATCGTCGTGCGGTCGGTGACGATCTGCACGTCGAGCGCGGCGGGCAGCGATTCCTGCAGCTTCGGCAGGATCGCCTTGATGTTGTCGACCGTCTGGATCACGTTCGCGCCCGGCTGCCGCTGCACGTTCAGGATGATCGCGGGCTCGGAATCGACCCACGCGCCGAGCTTCGTGTTCTCCGAGCCGGCGACGACTTTCGCGACGTCGGTCAGCATCACGGGCCGGCCGTTCTTGTACGCGACGACGGCGTCGTTGTACTGGTCGGCGCTCGTCAGCTGGTCGTTCGCGTTGATCGTGTACGCGCGCGTCGGGCCGTCGAAGTTGCCCTTCGGCGTGTTGACGTTCAGGTTCGAGATGGTCGTGCGCAGGTCGTCGAGGTTCAGGCCGTACGACGCGAGCGCGAGCGGGTTCGCCTGAATCCGCACGGCCGGCCGGTTGCCGCCCGACAGGCTGACGAGGCCGACGCCCGACACCTGCGAGATCTTCATCGCGAGCCGCGTGTCGGCGAGATCCTGCACCTGCGTGAGCGGCAGCGTCTTCGACGTGACGGCGAGCGTGATGACGGGCGCGTCGGCCGGATTGACCTTCGCGTAGATGGGCGGCGCGGGCAGGTCCGACGGCAACAGGTTGCCGGCCGCGTTGATGGCGGCCTGCACTTCCTGCTCGGCGATGTCGAGCGGCAGGTCGAGGCTGAACTGCAGCGTGATCACCGACGCGCCCGCCGAGCTTTGCGACGACATCTGGTTGAGCGACGGCATCTGCCCGAACTGCCGCTCGAGCGGCGCGGTGACGGACGAGGTCATCACCTCGGGGCTCGCGCCCGGATAGAAGGTCTGGACCTGGATCGTCGGATAGTCGACCTCGGGGAGCGCCGCGAGCGGCAGGAAGCGCAGCGCGACGAGACCGGCGAGCATGATCGCCGCCATCAGCAGCGCGGTGCCGACCGGGCGAAGAATGAAGACGCGGGACGGGTTCATCGGTCAGCCGGCGTCATTGCGATTGTGCCTGCGACGCGCCGCGGCGGCGATGCCCGCCGTGCGCGCCGGACGCGGCCGATGCGCCTTTCGCGCCCGACGCCTGCTTCGGCTGCTCGGCCGGGACCGTGATCGCCGAGCCCTCGCGCAGCCGGTCGGAGCCGTCCGTCACGACGCGCTCGCCGGCCGCGAGCCCGTCGACGATGCTCGTGCGCTCGCCGTCGACGGGGCCGGGCTTCACCTTGCGCACGGTCACGGTGTTGTCCGGCTTCACGACATAGACGAACTGGCCGATCGAGCCGGTGAGCACGGCCGACGTCGGCACGATCGTCGCGTCGCGCATCGTGTCGACGAGAAGGCGCGTGTTGACGAACTGATTCGGGAACAGCAGGTTGTTCTTGTTCTCGAACGACGCACGCAGCTTCACGGTGCCGGTGGTCGTGTCGATCTGGTTGTCGAGCGTGTCGAGCATGCCGGTTTCGAGCGGCGACGTGTTGTTGCGGTTGTACGCGGTGATCGACAGCTTGTTGCCGGCGCTCACCTGCTTGAGGATCGCGGGCAGGTTGTCTTCCGAGGTCGTGAAGATGACGCTCATCGGCTGCAGCTGCGTGATGACGACGATGCCGTTCGTGTCCGACGGCGTCACGTAGTTGCCCGGATCGACCTGGCGCAGGCCGACGCGGCCCGACACGGGCGCCGTGATCCGCGCGTACGTGAGGTTGAGCTTCGCGGAATCGATCGCCGCGCGGTCGATCTGCACGGTGCCTTCGTATTGCTTGACGAGCGACGCCTGCGTGTCGGCCGTCTGCTTCGCGATCGAGTCTTGAGCGACGAGCGTCTGGTAGCGCTTCAGGTCGAGGCGCGCGGTCGCGAGGAGCGCCTCGTCGCGCGCGAGCGCGCCCTGCGCGTTCGCGAGCGAGATCTCGTACGGGCGCGGATCGACTTGCGCGAGCACGTCGCCTTTCTTGACGATCTGGCCTTCCTGGAACGACACCGACTGCAGGTAGCCGGACAGCTGGGTCCGCACGGTCACGTTCGCGAGCGGCGTGACGGTGCCGAGCGAATTGAGGACGATCGGCATCTCGCCGCGCGCCGCGGTCGCGACCTGGACGGGCTGCGGCAGGTTCGCGAGCGCGGCCGGCCCGCCGCGCTTGCGCGCGCCGCTTTGCTGGCTCGCGGCGGTCGAGTCGCCGCCGCTCTTCCACGGATGCCACCACAGCAGGCCGCCGGCCACGACGGCCGCGATCGCGCAGAACGCGATCAGCTTGCGGCGCGGGCGGGGGGCTTCGGGGCCCGACGGCGGGTGGGCGGGAGAGCGGGGCGTGGGCTTTTCTTGATTGTCCATCGGTTCGATCTGGAAGTCGGCGTGCAGCGCTTACGGCAGGCGCGGGCGGGCCGCGTTCGCGGGCGGCGCGGCGCGGGCCGACTGCGGCCCGGTCGCGACGCAAAAGAGCGGGGCGCGCCGTTTGGGCGCGGGGTTGCATGATGCTACGTCCCCATGACGGTTACAGTCCAGCGCCCTATCTTTCAGCGAATTACGGTCGTTACAGATGAACGGATGATGACGGTGTCGCGATGACGCGCAAGATGCTGCGGTTGCAGATCGGGCGGGGCGGGGTGTTGTCGGGGCGGATCGGGCTGCGGGCTGCGGGCGGCCGGCGAAGGGCGAAGGGCGAAGGGCGAAGGGCGAAGGCGAAGGCGAAGGCGAAGGCGAAGGCGAAGGCGAAGGCGAAGGCGAAGGCGAAGGCGAAGGCGGCCGTTCGCCGCATCGGACGCGGTATGCGCCGCCGGCGCACACCGCGCGCGCGAGCAAGGGCGGGCAGGGCGTGTCAGGGCATGCAAGGACGCGCGCCAAGGGCCGCGCGTCAGGGCGCGCGGTTCGGCCACGCGGAGCCGCCGATCTCGCGCGTGATCCTCGCAATGCACTCGCGCAGCGCCGGCACCGCGACCGAGCGCAGGAAATCGGGCGTGCACTGGTGCGCGGAGCCGCCGCAGTTGACCGCGTAGCGCTGGCCGGTCGGCGCGACGAAGCCCGCCGCGATCGCATTCAGCTCCTCGCGCCATTCGCCGATCGCGATCGCGTAGCCGTTTTGCGCGATGTCGGCGAGCGCGGAATTGAGCCTCGACACGACGAACGGCCAGTCGTCGCCCGCCGCGGCCTGCAGCGCGCCGATCAGCTCGCGGCGCGCGTCGTCCTCGAGCGCCGCGAGATACGCGCGGCCGACCGCCGTGCGCGCGATGTCCATCCGCGAGCCCGTCTCGAGCCGCGTGACGAGCACGGCCGAGCGCGGACGGATCACGTCGATCGCGACCATGTCGAGGCGGTCGCGCACGGCGAGGTGAACGGACAGCGAGGTCTTTTCGGCGAGCTCGACGAGGAACGGCCGCGAGCGCGCGCGGATGTCGAAGTTGCGCAGGAAGCCGTTGCTGAGCTCGAGCACCGACGCGGTCAGCACGAAGCGCTCGCTGTCGGGCAACTGGAACAGGAAGCCCGCGTTCACGAGCGTCGCCGTGATCCGCGATACGGTTGGCTTGGGGATGCCTGTCAATTCTGCCAGTTCCCGGTTGCTGACCGGGGCGTCGGAGGTGGCGATGCGGCGCAGAACGGCCAAACCGCGCGCGAGGGCCGTGATTTCGTCGGAAGTGGCTTCCCGTTCACGGGAAATGGCCTGAGCGTTGGAGCGTGTCGTCACGGAAATCTCTCTTTTTCGAAACTTGATTTCAGATTTTTATCAATTGTAAGACGAATGCCGGAAAGTGCGCGCGTTTTGCGATAATCTTTCACGATGCGCAATACTTACTCACTTACCCTGAGTTTATTAGGGAAATGTCGGGTCGCGCACAGTCGAAAATGCGTGGGCGGCATGTATTTTTCGCTTGACTTGTCGCCCGGAAACGGAAAAAATGTCTCCCAATTTCGAAACGTTGTTTCGTTAGTTTAGTCGGGAACGACGTTCGATGCAGTCTCTCAGGTTCTAGCACGGCCCTCGGAATGGCTAGAACTTTTTTAGCGCCACGGTCTCCGTGGCGCTTTTTTTTTGCCTGTTCACTGTCCAGGTGGACATCCCAAATATTGGGATTACGCCGAGCAATGCCGACGCGGCCTTCCCTTGCCGTTCTCGCGCCGAGCTGCGCCGCCGCACGCGGCGAGCGCACATAAAAAAAGGCGCGGTGCCACGAGGGCATCGCGCCAACCCGGCATCGAGCGCCGGCGAATCAGCCGTGACGGCGAAGAGAATCCGGGGTCACGCCTTCTTGAGCTGGATCGCGGCGGGCTCGGCCGTCAGATAGCCGACGCTCGCGCCGAAGCGGTCCTTGTAGTTCGCGCGCACGAGCGGATCGAGCACGCCCTTCACCTTGTCGTGCAGCGGCGATTCCCAATCGCCCGCGTGCTGCAGGTTGCTCATGATGTACGTCCAGCCGTTGATCTCGTCGACCGCGTGCAGGCCCGTCGATTCGGCGCCCGCCGGGCACGACAGCACGCGCGAGAGTTGCTTCGTGTCGACGTTGTACGCCCACAGGAAGTTGTTCACGTGCATCCCCGAGTCCTCGCCGACAAAGAGCGTGCGCAGCTTCTCCGAGTACTTCAGGTTGTCCGGATTCGCGATCTTGTCCGGATTCGCGAGGTTGCCGAGCGCGTCGGCCGCGGCGAGATCCTCGCCGACGAGCGCCGCGGGCGCGCTCATGTCGACGGGCACCCATTCGCTCGCGATCGTCGCGCCCGACGTGTCGCGTTGCCCGCCGCGCATGTTGAGCGCGTAGACGGCGCCCGCGTTGATCGCGCGGTCGAGCGCGATGTCCGGCCCGGCGGCCGCGTTGCCGCGAACCATCGATTTCTGGATGTACGACATCGCCGTATAGAGCACCTTGTCCTTCGCGTTGACCGTCGTGCCTTCGAGCTTCGTGAAGCCCATGCTGCCGCCCGCGTACGCGGCGAAGCGGTGCGTTTCGAGGAACGCCGCGGCCTTCGTCATGCCGGGCTTGATGCGGACCCAGTTGAACGTGCCGCTGAAGTTGATCTTCGAAAACGACGCGTCGCCCGGGTCCTTCGTCGCGACGTCCATGATGTCGGTCGCCGTCAGCCGGTTCGCGAGCGCCTCGATCTCCGCGCTCGTCGCGTGGCCGAGATTGATCCACGTGAGCGTCGCCGAGCCCGGGCCAATCGACGAGGTCTGCGTCCACTTCGCGACGTACAGCGTGCCCGCCGAGAGATCGGCCGCGCTGTCGGTGATGAACATGAAGAGGCCGCCGTTCGTCGCGTCGTCGCCCATCAGCACCGTGCGTTGGTCCGGCATCACCTGCACGAGCTCGTGCGAGATTCGACCGAGGCAATAGTGCTTGCGCACCGAGCCCGTGCCGTCCGGGTTCACCGTGATCTCGGGCAGGTGGCCGTAGTGGTACGGGTTCGCGGCCGTCTCGCTGCCGAACGTGTTCTTGCTGAACGCCTTGAACTGCGCGTCGGTCGCGGCCTTCGTCGCGTCCGGCTCGTATTCCTCGCTCGACAGATGCGTGTTCCACGGCGACAGGCTCGCGCCGCACGTGATCCACAGGCCGTGCGCGGCCGACGTGTCGACGTTGTGATACTTGACGAGCTTGAGCGCGCCCGTGGCCGGGTCCTGGTCGAGCGTCAGCACGGCGATCGGCGACGGCAGCCGGCCGTATTGCGACGCGCTCGCCAGGTCGCGCGTCGTGTATTCGAACTGCACGACGGCGAACACCGCGTTGCCTTTCACGCCCGGCACGCTCGCGTTCTTGAGCGTGAGCAGCGAGCTGCCGTCCGGGCAGTCGGAGTAGAACTGGCGCGCCTGGCCCGGCGCCGAGCGATCGACGATCGGCCGGTTGTCGATGTCGTAGTAGCCGCCCGCGAGGGTCGTGCCGCCTTTGCCGTCGGGCACCTGGTCGCCCGTCACGAAGAACGGCCGGTACGCGAGCTTGTAGTCGCGCGACGTGCCGTCGGTGAACGAGACGGACAGCGTCGAGCCGACCGTCGTCGTCGCCATCGCGGCCGGGCTGGCGAGCGTCGGCGCGGCCATCGACGCGAACGCGGCCGCCGCGAAGCTCGCGGCGGGCGGCGCGGCGGCGACGTCTTCGTCGCCGCCGCAGCCGGTGAGCAGGGCGGGGAGCGCGACGCCGGAAAGCGGCAGCATCGGCGCGCCGGCGAGGATCTTCAAGGCATGGCGGCGGGAGGGATTGGGCAACGCGGGCATGGGGAATCCAGTTGTTGTGGGCGACGGGAGCCGCCGGTGGCCGGCGCGGGCGCGGCGAACGGCGGTGAGAACCGCATGGAAGTGTATTTTTTGAAAATGAAAGTTTTTTGAATTGAATTTGTATGAATGGACGGGCGTCTCGCGAGGGACGCGCCGATGCGGCGTGCGCGGGCGCCGGCCCGTCGGGCGGGGCGCCGCCGATGCGGCAACGACATGTAAAAAAGAAGCGCAAGCCGTTGGGCGCGCGCCGGTGCGTCGTATCATCGCTTTTTCGCCACACGGAGCCGCTTTGCCGCGCCATTCGCCATGACGATCGAGATCGCCGACGCAACCGCACACGTTCACGCCATCGCACCCATTTCCCGCGCCGGCCGCAGCCGGCTTCGCGCCGCCGCGCTCGCGGCGGTCGCCGTCGCTGCGCTGGCCGGATGCAAGAAGCCCGACCAAGCGAGCGCGCCGCCCGACAACGCGGCGAGCGCCGCCGCGCATGCCGCCCAGCAGACGACGCAGCAGCTCGACCAGGTCGCGAGCTTCGTCAATCAGCAGATCGACGCGGCGAAGCGGGGCGTCGCGTCGGCGGCGTCCGCCGTGCCGCCCGTCACCGCGAGCTCGGCGCAGGCCGCCGCGCAGGGCGCCGCGTCCGCCGTGCTCGGGCAGGCCGCCGCCGCGGCCGGCACGAGTCTCGAAACGGCCGGCCGGAAGCTGCAGCAATGGAGCCAGACGGCCGCGCTGGGCGTATCGGGCGCGTCGGCCGCGAGCGGCTCGGCGGCGAGCCGCTGAATTTCGCTTGCATCGCGGATTAAATGTAATTATTATGGTTACACATTGTCGTCGGAACGGGGTGCGCGAGCGCGCCGTTTCAGGTGAATCATGAATACGAGCAGCCGGTTCGCGTTTGCCGTTCACGTGCTCGCGCTGTTGTCGATGCAGGAAGGCGTGCCGCTGTCGTCTGACGTGATTGCGGGCAGCGTGAACACGAATCCGGCGTTGATTCGCCGCCTGCTGTCGATGCTGGCGGCGGCGGGGCTCACGACGTCGCAACTCGGCGCGGGCGGCGGCGCGCTGCTGGCGCGCGAGCCGTCGGGCATCACGCTGCTCGACGTCTACCGGGCGGTCGACGATGCGCAGCTCTTCGCGCTGCACCGCGAGGCGCCGAATCCGGCCTGCCTCGTCGGGCGGCACATCCAGGGCGCGCTGACGGGCTACATCGGCGACGCGCAGCGGGCGATGGAGGCCTCGCTCGCGACGCGCACGCTCGCCGACGTGTCGGCCGACGTGCTGCGCTCGGAGGCGTCCGGGCAGCCGGGCGGGGCGCGGCAGACGAGCGCGTGAGCGATTGCGCGGCGGAGCGTGCTCGGCCGCTTGAAGGTTCGCGTGGACGGGTGCGATGCGGCGAAGCGGCGATGCGGCGAAAGGCAAAGCGGCAAAGCGCGCGATGTCGGGCGCGCTGCGGCTGCGAGCCGTATCGGGATTCGCCGTCGGCCCGTTGTGGGCGGGCGCAGGATGAACGCCAAGGGCTTTGCTGCCCGATGAAATGCCGCCCGGCGGTCACGACGGGCGGATGAATTGACTATGATGGGGATCGTGGGTCCCTCTTTTTTCGATTGAATATGTAATTGATATAGTTACATATTCGCCAACCAGGAGAATCGACATGACGCAACGTACTTTGAAAATCGCTTTGTTCGGCGCAACCGGCATGATCGGCTCGCGAATCGCGGCCGAGGCGGCGCGACGCGGCCACCAGGTGACGGCGCTGTCGCGCAACCCGGCGGCGGGCGCGCAGAACGTCACCGTGAAGGCGGCCGACCTGTTCGATCCGGCGAGCATCGCCGCCGCGCTCGCGGGGCAGGACGTCGTCGCGAGCGCCTACGGCCCGAAGCAGGAGGACGCGTCGAAGGTCGCCGCCGCCGCGCGGGCGCTCGTCGAGGGCGCGCGCAAGGCGGGCGTGAAGCGCGTCGTCGTGGTGGGCGGCGCGGGTACGCTGGAAATCGCGCCCGGCAAGCAGCTTGTCGATGCCGAGGGCTTCCCGGACGCGTACAAGGCCGTCGCGCTCGCGCACCGCGACGCGTACGACTACCTGGCGAGCGTGCAGGACCTCGACTGGACGTTCTTCTCGCCCGCCGCGCTGATCGCGCCCGGCGAGCGCACCGGCCAGTTCCGCACGGGCGAGGGCAAGCTGATCGTCGACGCCGACGGCAACAGCAAGATCTCGGTCGAAGACTACGCGGTCGCGTTCGTCGACGAGATCGAGCAGAGCCGCTTCGTGCGCCAGGCCGCGACGGTCGCGTACTGATCGCGGCGCGGACGCCGGCGCGACGCGCGCGGCGTTCGCTCGGAGCGGAGCGGCCGGGCGATGGCGTTCGGCCGGGTGGTCCGGCCGGGCGACATCGCCGAAGGGGCCGGCCGGAAGTGTCGGGCCGGGAGCGTCACGCCGAATGGGCAGTCCAAAGCGCTAGCCCGAGTTCGAAGCGCTAGCCCGAAGCGCTAGCCCGAAAGTGGCACGCCGAAGGGTCGTGGCGAAGGGGCATGCCGAAGCGCCAGGCGGGAGCATTCGGCCAGGCATGTCGACCGAGCGCGTCAGCCGAGGCGTTCTTCCGCACGCGCGTCGCGCCGGTTCGCGCCGGCGCGACGCGCGCGCCGTCGTTCAGGGCGCGCTACCCGCGAAGCGGGCGGCGCATGCGCGCGTTGGGGCTACACTGGCGATCGTCGTCACCACTCCTACGATCGCATGCCGATTTCGCCTCGCTCGCTCTTCGCGCGCGGCGCCGCCGTCGTTCTCGCCGCGCTCGCCGCTTGCCCGTCGATCGCATCGCGGCCGAGCGGGCGGCGATCGACCCCGTCGAGCGCACGCGCTGCCGCGCTCGCGCTCGCCGCCGTCGGCTTCGCGCTCGCCGTCGCGCCGTTCGCCGCGCGAGCGGCGACCAATCCGGGCCTCGCCACCTTCCAGAAGCTGATCGCGCCCGCCGCCGCGTCGGACGCCGCCGCGCCGGCATCGGGCGCCTCAGCCGCGGCGAGCGCGTCGGCGGCCGCGCCGTCGCCGGCGAGCGCCGCCGAGATCGCGCGCTCGTTCGACTCGGTGATCCGCATGCTCGACAACGACCGGCAGCGTACGCAGCTCGTCGCGCAGCTCAAGCAATTGCGCAGCGTGGCGCTCGTCGCGCAGGCCGGGCAGGCCGCATCGGCACCGGCGGCGGCGTCCGGCGCGGCGGGCGCGGGGCTTCTCGGCGCGATCGCGTCGGGGATGGCGTCCGTCGAGGCGAGCCTGCGCGAGCGCGACACGCCGCTGCGCTACTGGTCCGCGCGCTTTCGCGCGGCGGGCCGCGAGCTCTACGGGCTCGCGAGCGGCGCGGGCCCGCAGCCGAGCACGCGAATCCTGCTCGATCTCGTGCTGATGCTGGCCGGCTGGCTCGCGTGCGCGGCGCTGTTGATCTGGGCGCAGCACGGTTTCTGGGCGCGCCACGGCGTCACGGTCAAGCTCGATCCGAATCCGAGCGCGAAGGAGATGCTGATCTTCGCGTTGCGGCGCGTCGGGCCGTGGATCGTGTCGTTCGTCGCCGTGCTCGCGATCGCGCGCGGGCTGCCCGATTCGCTCGGCCGCACGCTCGCGCTCGTCGCCGCGTACGCGATCGTGTCGGGCTCGGTGTTCGCGTCGCTGTGCCTCATCATGTTCGCGCTGTTCAGCTCGGGCCACCGCCGCGCGGCGGGGCGCGTGCTGATCGCGCGCTCGTGGCGGCTGCTGCGCCTGATCGGCGCGTTCGGCGCGCTCGGCGACGCGGCGCTCAACCGCGACGTCGCGTGGCAGCTCGGCCTCGACCTGTCGAGCCTCGTGTCGACCGCGTCGAGCATGACGGCCGCCGTGCTCTGCGCGTGCTTCGCGGTCGCATACCGGCGGCCCGTCGCGCACCTGATCCGCAACCGCAGCCATGCGCAGCGCACGGGGCATCGCGCGACGACGGAGATGGCCGACTTCGCGGCCGCGCTCTGGCCCGCGCCCGTGCTGGTGCTCGCGTTCGCGGCGGTCGCCGGCACTCTGCTCGTCAGCCGTTCGTCGTCCGATCTGCTGCGCACCTCGATCGTGAGCGCGCTGCTGCTCGTGCTCGCGTTCTTCCTGTCGGCCGTCGTGCTGCGCGTCACGCGCCCGAATCCGGTCCACCGCAAGCGGCGCCACCGCTCCGTGTACGTCGCGCGGCTCGTGCGCTTCGCGGGCTCGCTCGCGACGCTCTTCATCTGGCTCGGCTACGTCGAGCTCACGTCGCGTCTGTGGGGCATCTCGCTCGCGCGGATCGTCGAGCACAGCGTCGCCGCGCGCGGGATCGCGCAGGCGGTGACGGCGATCGTCGTCACGCTGTTCGTCGCGTGGCTCGCGTGGATCGTCGTCGACACCGCGATCCTCGAGGCGCTCAGCTCGGCGACTTCGCGCGGCAAGGCCCGCAATCCGAGCGTGCGCGCGCGCACGATGCTGCCGCTCGTGCGCAACGTCGCATTCGTGACGATCGTCACCGTCGCCGCGATCGTCACGGCGGCGAACCTTGGCATCAACGTGACGCCGCTCCTCGCCGGCGCGGGCGTGATCGGCCTCGCGGTCGGCTTCGGCGCGCAGTCGCTCGTGTCGGATCTCATCACCGGGCTTTTCATCATCGTCGAGGACACGATTTCGGTCGGGGACTGGATCGACGTGGACGGCGGCCACGCGGGCACCGTCGAGCATCTGACGATCCGCACGGTGCGGCTGCGCGACGGGCAGGGCGCGCTGCATTCGATTCCGTTCTCGCAGATCAAGATCGTCAAGAACCTGTCGCGCGACTACGGCTGCGCGGTGTTCGAAGTGCGCGCGCCGTTCTCGGCGGATCTCGACCAGGTGACGCGGCTGATTCGCGACGCGGGCGCGGATCTGTGGAGCGACGGCGCGGTGCGCCGGCTGATGCTCGGCGCGGTCGAAGTGTGGGGGCTCGACCGCTTCGAGCCGAACTGGATGATCGTCAAAGGGCAGATCCGCACGCGGCCGCAGCAGCAGTCGACCGTGATGCGCGCGTTCAACGCGCGCATCAAGCGGCGGATGGACGACGCCGGCATCGAGATTCCGCTGCCGCAGATGCACGTGTATTCGACGACGGCGGGCGGCGCCGCGGCCGAGGACGCGACGCGCGAAGATGCGCGCGATCCGGCGCGCGACGCGCGCGACGATATGGGGCGCGGCGGCGAAGGGCGGGCCGCTGGCGCCGAAGGCAGCGGCGGGAAGCGCACCGATGCCCGGGCAGCGGCAGCGGGCGAGCGGGGCGCGAAAGGTGTGTGACGGTGTG
This sequence comes from Burkholderia sp. ABCPW 111, assembly GCF_000773065.1. Taxonomy (NCBI): domain Bacteria; kingdom Pseudomonadati; phylum Pseudomonadota; class Betaproteobacteria; order Burkholderiales; family Burkholderiaceae; genus Burkholderia; species Burkholderia sp. ABCPW 111. The sequence goes on from NZ_JPWT01000036.1 coordinate 47,648, forward strand.
TGAGGGGCGTGTCCTGCCGGGCGTGCCGCAGGTATCGGCTGGTGCGATGAGTTGCGGGGGACGATGCTCATGACGGCCGGTGCCGGGCGGGTTCGGATGGCGCGTACGGCTCTAACGGCTCCAACGGCTCCAACGGCTCCAACGGCTCCAACGGCTCCAACGGCTCCAACGGCTCCAACGGCTCCAACGGCTCAAACGGCTCAAACGGCTCAAACGGCTCAAACGGCTCAAACGGCGCTCAAACGGCGCTCAAACTCAAACGGCTCGATCACGCCGCCGCGCCCCCGTCACCTCCGTTTCACGGCGCGACATGGTCGCGCCCAAGCAACCCCGCATGCTCGGCCGCGAACGCCGGGGCGTCGAATCGCGGCTTCGCCGCGTCGTCCGCGTGGGCACGGGCGATCACGCCCTCAGGCATGCGCGCCGGCGCCGACCGCGACGACGTCGTTTACGTGCGTCGCCACCCGTTCGCCCGCCACGCCGTACACGTGCAGCGAGATCGCGGGCGCGTCGGCCGGCGCGCCCGCGTGCCCGAGCCGGTGAATGGCCTCGCGCCCCGCGCGGACGTACGACACCGCGCCCGTCGGCCGCGCGTGCCTGCGCGCGTCGACCGCGCAGCAGGCCGCATCGTTCCAGCGGTAGACGATCTCGGTCAGCTTGCCTTCCAGCACCGCATAGCCGCACCACGCATGATGGCCGTGCACCGGGCTCCATTGGCCCGGCTCCCAGACGAGCGACACGACCGCATAGCGGCCGCCCGGATCGGCGGCAAGCAAATGGCGCCGATAGCCCGCCGCGCCGCTCTCGCGTTGCGCGGGCGTGAGGAAGTCGGGCGTCGCGGCGGCTTGCGCGAGCGCGATGCGCAACTCGCGCGCGAACGCCGGATGGCGGGAGGGCGCGGACTCTCGGGCGAGCGAGTCGAACGCCGCGTCGAGCCGCGCGCAGAAACGCTCGATCGCCGACGGCGCGCGCTCGCGCGGTTTCGGATGCGCATCCGGCGCGTGCGGGAGAAAAGAGGCGGCGTGATTCATCGTTGGCTCGGTCGTTCATGTCCCGCGGCGAGGTTGCGCGGGTCCGGTACGTATTTATACCGGTCGACTTGGAGAAAGGGATTCCATATTGTTCCCTCATGCGAACAATGAATAGAATAATTTTCTATTCGCTACGGACTGGGGAAATGGACGCGATCGATCGTAAGTTGCTCGAGCTGCTGCAGGAGGACGCGACGCTGCCGATCGCGGAACTCGCGCAGCGCGTGAATCTGTCGCAGACGCCGTGCTGGAAGCGGATTCAGCGGCTCAAGGAGGCGGGCGCGATTCGCGCGCAGGTCGCGCTGTGCGATCCGCGCAAGCTCGGCGTCGGCACGACGGTGTTCGTCGCGGTGCGCACGAACCAGCACACCGAGGAGTGGGCGGCGCGCTTCACGCAGGTCGTGCGCGACATGCCGGAAGTCGTCGAGGTCTACCGGATGAGCGGGGAGACGGACTATCTGCTGCGCGTAGTCGTCGCCGACATCGACGACTACGACCGCATCTACAAGAAGCTGATCCGCTCGGTGCCGCTCTTCGACGTGAGCTCGTCGTTCGCGATGGAGCAGATCAAGTACTCGACCGCGCTGCCCGTGCGCGACGGCGACGCGCGCTGACTGCCGCTTGCCGCTTGCCGACTGCTGACTGCTGACTGCTGACTGCTGACGGTTGACGGTTGACGATCGACAGTTGACGGGGCGGCGAGCCGGCGGCCGTGCGCGATGCCCCGAATGCCGGACGCGGCGGCGCGATGTCCCGCCGACCGTCTGCGCCCGACACGCGTGCCCGATGCGCGTGCCGAACGGCGCCGCGCGTCGCTCGCGCTCAACGCCCCCGCTCGAGCGCGCGCCGGCGCTCGTCGGCAAGCGCGTCGCGCCGCACGAAATCCGCGACGAACCCGCTCGCCGGATGGTGATAGAGGTTGTACGGCGCGTCCCACTGTGCGAGCCGGCCGTCGGCGATCACGCCGATGCGGTCCGCGAGCGCGAACGCTTCCGCCTGATTGTGCGTGACGAAGAGCGCCGTGTGGCCCGCCGCCTTCAGGATGTCGCGCACTTCGAACGCGAGCCGCTCGCGGGTGTCGACGTCGAGATTCGAAAAGGGCTCGTCGAGCAGCAGCAGCTCCGGCGACGGCGCGAGCGCGCGGGCGAGCGCGATCCGCTGCTGCTGGCCGCCCGACAGCTCGTGCGGATACGCGTTCGCCGCATCGGCCAAGCCGACGAGCTCGAGCATCTGCGCGGCGCGCGCGCGGCGCTGCGCCTTCGGCGTGCGGCGCAGCCCGAACTCGACGTTCTGCTGCGCGCACAGGTGCGGGAACAGCGCGTAATCCTGGAACATCATGCCGACGCGGCGCTTTTCGGGCGGCACGTCTGCGTCGCGGCTCGCGAGCGGGGCGCCCGCGAGCACGATTTCGCCCGCGCGCACCGGCTCGAAGCCGGCGATCGCGCGCAGCACCGTCGTCTTGCCGCAGCCGGACGCGCCGAGCAGGCAGCCGATCGCGCCGCGCTCGAGCGCGAGATTCAGGCGGTCGACGACCGTGCGCCAGCCGCGCGGCGTGTCGTAGGCGAGCGTGACGGCGTTCAGTTCGAGCAGCATGGTGTGCCTTTCAGGGTCCGGATTTCAGTTGGGTGCGCGCGAGCACGATCACGGGCGCGAGGCCCGCCGCGACGATCGCGAGCGCCGCGACCGCGCCTTCCTCGTAGGTGCCGCGCGCGGCTTCCGCGTAGAGCCAGGTCGCGAGCGTGTCGAAGTTCAGCGGGCGCAGGAGCAGCGTCGCGGGCAGCTCCTTCATCGCGTCGACGAACACGAGGAGCGCGCTCGCGCCGAGCGCCGGGCGCAGCAGCGGCAGATGCACGCGCCAGAGCGTCATGCCCGCCGATTCGCCGAGCGTGCGCGATGCTTGCTCGAGCGACGCCGGAATCCGCGCGAGGCCGGCCTCGATGCCGCCCGCCGGAATCGCGAGGAAGCGGATCGCGTACGCGATCACGAGCGCGGCGGCCGAGCCCATCAGCACGAGCGCGTCGCGGCCGAACGCGGCGGCGATCGCGCGATCGGCGAGCGCGAGCGGTGCGAGGAGGCCGATCGCGAGCACCGTGCCCGGCACCGCGTAGCCGACGCTCGCGAGCCGCGCGCAGATGCGGCCCGGCTGGAAGCGGGCGCTGTCGCGCGCGCGTCGCGTCGCCCACGCGACGACGATCCCGCCCGCGAGCGTGACGACGGTCGCGGCGAGCGCGACGGCGAGCGTGTTCGCGAGGCTCGCGAGCAGCTGGCTCGACACGCCGCCGACGAGATGCAGGCGCTTCGCGGTTTCGTGAACCAGATACGCGGCGGGCGCGCCGAAGCCGACGACGACGGGCAGCCAGCCCGCCGCGGCCGCGCCGACGGCGGCCGCGCCGCGCAGCCGCTGCGGCTCGATCGCGCGCATCCGCCTGCCGTGCGCGTAGCGCTCGCGGCGGCGGCCGTAGCGTTCGAGCGCGAGCGCGCCGAGCACGATCGCGAGCATCGCGAGCGCGATCTGCGCGGCGCTCGCGAGATCGGAGCGCGTGACCCACGTCGTGTAGACGGAAACCGTGAGCGTCTGCACGCCGAGGAATTCGGAGGCGCCGACGTCGTTCAGCGTCTCGAGGAGCGCGAGGCTCGCGCCGACCGCGATCGCCGGCCGCGCGAGCGGCAGCACGACGCGAAAGAAGGTTTCGATGCGGCCCGCGCCGAGCGTGCGCGCGGCTTCGACGAGGCTCGCCGATTGCGTGACGAACATCGCGCGCGTGCACAGATAGACATACGGATACAGCACGAAGCCGAGCACGCCGATCGCGCCCGGCAGCGAACGCAGGTCGGGCAGGCGGAACTCGCGCGGGCCGTCGAAGCCGAGCGCCCAGCGCAGCGCGCTCTGCACGGGGCCGATCGGGTGGAGCAGGTCGAGATACGCGAACGCGACGATGTACGACGGCACCGCGAGCGGCAACAGCAGCGCCCACGCGAGCGTGCGACGCCCGGGGAAGTCGTACGCGGTGACGAGCCACGCGGCGCCCGTGCCGACGCACGTGACGATCGCGCCCACGCCCGCGAGCAGCGCGAGCGTGTTCGCCGCGGCTTGCGGCAGCACGAATTCGGCGAGGTGCCGCCAGTGCGACAGATCGGCGCCGAGCGCCGCGCACGCGAGCGCGACGAGCGGCGTCGCGACGAGCGCCGCGATCGCTGCCGCGGCGGCGAGCCAGCCGCGCGCAGCGATACCGCGGACGAACGCGCGAATGCGCGCGTCCACGCGCGAACGCGAACGCGAGCGGCGCGCGGCGAAGGCGTCGACGTCAGTTGTCAAAGCCGACCTTGTCGACGAGCTGGCTCGCGCGCTTGCGGTACTTCGCGATCTCGACGAGCGGCAGCGGATCGACCTTGAGCGGCCCGAAGCCGGCGATCACCGGATCGAGCGCGACGCCCGCGCGCACCGGGTATTCGTAATTCGCCTGCGCGTACAGCGCCTGCGCGGGCGGCGACGCGAGGTATTCGAGCAGCTTCACCGCGTTGTCCCTGTTCGGCGCGTGCTTCGCGACGGCCGCGCCGCTCACGTTGACGTGCGTGCCGCCGCTCTTCGCGTTCGCGAACGTCGGGCGCACGACCTTGATCGCGTCGCCCCACTTGCGCGCGTCGGTGCCGGGCTCCGCGTGCTTCATGTGGCCGACGTAGTACGCGTTCGCGAGCCCGACGTCGCAGATGCCGCCGAGGATGTCGCGCGCGACGTCGCGGTCGCCCCCGGTCGCCTTGCGCGCGAGATTCGCCTTCACGCCGCGCAGCCACTTTTCGGTCGCGGCCTCGCCGTCGTGCGCGATCATCGCGGCGACGAGCGCGGTGTTGTACGGATGCTGGCCCGAGCGGATGCAGACCTTGCCTTTCCAGGTCGGATCGGCGAGCGATTCGTACGTGATCGCGTCGAGCTTCATGTTCTTGTCGACGTACAGCACGCGGTCGCGCAGCGACAGCGCGTACCAGTCGCCGCCCGCGCCGCGCAGGTTCGCGGGAATCGCGTCGTCGAGCGAGCGCGAGCGCACCGCTTGAGTGAGCCCGCCGTCGACGAGGTCGAGCAGGTTGCCGATGTCGACCGTCATCAGCACGTCGGCCGGCGAGCGCGCGCCTTCCGCCTTCACACGCTCGAGCAGGCCGTCCTTGACGAACACCGTGTTGACGGCGATGCCGCTCTGCTTCGCGAACGCGTCGACGAGCGGCTGGATCAGCTTCGGCTCGCGGGTCGTGTACAGGTTGACTTCGTTCGCGGCGTGCGCGGCGGGCGCGGCGGCGAGCGCAAACGCGAGTGCGAGCGCGCGCAGCGGCGGACGGACTGGCTTCAGGAACATGGAGGGCTCCGGCGAAAGACGTGCGATGGACGAACGCTCCGGCAGGCGGGGCATGCGGCCTTCGCGGAGCAAACATTACAAATTGAAAGATTTTGATTGTAATGCGAAACGGGAATGATTCACAAATGCGAGCCGTTTGCAAAAAACTGACGAATCGGGCGGCGCGCGGCCGGCCGCGATGCGCACGCGGTTGCGCGTAGAATGCCGGCTTGACGATTTTTTGACGGAGCGCAGCAGGCGATGAACGACCCGCGCAGCAAGAAGAATCCGGTTTTCGGCGTGGCGATCCTGATCGTCGTGGTCATCGGGCTCGTGATCGGCACGGTCCTGTACAACGCGATTTCGCAGAAACGCGAATACGACGAAGCGCATCCGCAAACGTCGTCGGCGCCGAGCGCGGCGTCCGCGCACGGCTGAGCGCCGGCGGGCGGAGGCGGCGCGCCCGCGCCTGCGTGCGCCCGAGCGCTTGAGCGTCTGAGCGTCTGAGCGCCGGCGGGCGCACGCCGTGCGCCGGCGTTCGGCCGCGCGCGGGCGTTCGGATGTCGCGTCAGCGCGCGACGGCCGCGAGCCGCGGCCGGATGCGCGTGTAGAACACGAGCGCGAGGATCGCGAGCCACGCGCCGCCGACGAAGAGCGCGACGCGCGTGTCGTCGAAATAGCCGAGCATCGCGATCACGAACGCCATGAACGCGATCGTGAGCGCCGGGCCGAGCGGCCAGAACGGCACCTTGAACTTGAGCGCGGCGGTCTCGGCCGCGCTGAGCCGGCGGCGCATCGCGACCTGCGACAGCAGGATCATCAGCCAGACCCAGACCGTCGCGAACGTCGCGATCGCGGCGACCATCAGGAACACGTCCTTCGGCATCAGGTAATTGAGCACGACGCCGACGAGGAGGGCGCCCGCCATCACGAGCACCGTGACCCACGGCACGCCGCGCGCGGACGTCGCGGCGAGCGCGCGCGGCGCCTGGCCCTGCAGCGCCATCCCGAACATCATCCGGCCCGCGCCGAAGATGTCGCTGTTGATCGCGGAAATCGCCGCGCTGATCACGACGAGGTTCAGGATCTCGGCCGCGGAGCGCACGCCGAGCGCCGAGAAGATCTGCACGAACGGGCTGCCGCTCGAGCCGACGCCCGTCCACGGGAAGATAGACATCAGCACGACCATCGTCAGCACGTAGAAGAGCAGGATGCGCACCGGCACGGCGTTGATCGCGCGCGGAATCACGCGCTCGGGCTCCTTCGCCTCGCCGGCGCTCATCCCGATCACCTCGATGCCGCCGTACGCGAAGATCACCACCGACAGCGACGCGACGAGCCCGCCCACGCCGTTGGGCAGGAAGCCGCCGTGCGACCACAGGTTCGCGACCGACGGCGCGCCGCCGCTGCCGAGCTTCATCCCGGTGAAGAGGATGGCGGCGCCGCCGCCGATCATCGCGACGATCGCGCCCACCTTGATGATCGACAGCCAGAATTCCAGCTCGCCGAACACCTTCACGTGGCACAGATTGAGCCCGCAGATGATCGCGACGATCGCGAGCACCCAGATCCACTGCGGGACGTCCGGAAACCAGAAGCCCATGTAGATGCCGAACGCGGTGATGTCGGCGATCGCGACGATCACCATCTCGAGCGTGTAGGTCCAGCCGGTGACGAAGCCCGCGAACGGCCCGAGGTTCTCGGTCGCGTAGTGGCCGAACGAGCCGGGCACGGGCTCGCGCACGGCCATTTCGCCGAGCGCGCGCATCACCATGTAGACGGCCGCGCCGCCGAGGATGTACGCGAGGATGACGGCGGGGCCCGCCAGCTGGATCGCGGACGCCGAGCCGTAGAAGAGGCCCGTGCCGATCGCCGAGCCGAGCGCGAGAAAGCGGATGTGCCGCGCGCTCAGATGGCGCTGCAAGTTCTTCATCGTGTCTCCGAATGATTGGTGTCGTCGGCCGGACGAAGCGGCCCGGCGCTCGCGCCCGTGAAGTTGTATAGACAACTTGGCGCGGGAAAGATCATACCAATCGGCGCGCGTGCGCAGTAGTCAGGGAATCCCTGAGTGCGTGCGCGGCGCGAAACGGTGCAGGGGAAAGGGGGACGCGGGCGACTCACTCGGGCAGGCGGATCACGCTCGCGTCCTTGCGGATCAGCAGCGACGACGCGAGCATCTGCTTGCACTGATGCGCGAGCACCTTCAGGTCGTGCGCGAGATCGGCGCTCGCGTCCGAGCGCTCGGCGTCGACGACCATCGAATCGAGCTCGCGCGCCAACTGCTTGCTCGTCTCGGCCTGGTTCGACGGCGGCGGCGCGCCGGCCTCCGCCTGCTCGAGATGCTCGCGCACGGCGGCCATCCCGCGCTCGAGCGCGGGCGGGTTGCCTTGCTCGCACGCGTGGCGCAGCAGCGGCGCGGCCGCGGTGATCTGCGCGCCGAGCACGTGGGTCTGCACGAGCAGGTCGTTCAGCTCCGGCACGAACCTCTGGTGCGCCTTCGGCTCGAGCATCATCCGCTGGAACGCCTGGCCGAGGTTCGCGAACGCGATGTGCACGTTCTTGCGCGCGAGCCGGTACGGGTAGTCGCCGTCGAGGCCGGGCGCCGCGGCATCGACGACGGCCGCGACCGCTGGCACGGCCGCCGCGCCGTCGGCCGCGGGCACGGCGGCCGCCGTCTTGCCGCGGCCCGCGCGCCACGTCGCTTCGAAGTACTTGCGGGTGGTCGTGAGCGTGTCGGCGACGAGCTTGCCGATCGCGCGGTATTCCCAGTACGGGAACAGCCGGCTCGCGGCGATCGCGATCATGCAGCCGACGACGGTGTCGATCGCGCGCTCGCCGATGATCCGCATGTTGCCGGGCGCGAGCAGGTGGAAGAGGAGCAGCACGTACGACGACGTGAACACGACGCTCGCCGCGTAGTTGAAGAGCAGCAGGCTGTAGCTCATCACCATCGACGCGAACATGAACGCGATCAGCACGTGCGGCTCGTGGACCGTGTAGATGAGCGCGAGACTCGCCGTGCAGCCGATCAGCGTGCCGACGATACGCTGCACGTTGCGCTGCTTCGTCAGCGAGTAGCCCGGCTTCAGGATGATGATGCTCGTCATCACGATCCAGTACGCGTTCGTGAGCGGCAGGAGCCGCCCGAGCCAGAAGCCGACCGCGACCGCGATCGTCACGCGCAGCGCATGCCGGAAGCTCGGCGAGCCCATGTTCAGGTTCGAGAAGATGAGCAGCGGCGACATCCGGCGCTTCTGCAGGAAGCGCGTGAGCGCCTTGTCGATCTTCAGCTCGGTGCGCTGCGCGTCGGCGCTGCCCGACAGGTTGCGGCGCATCTTGTCGATCAGGCGCGTCGCGCTCCAGATTCGGCGGAAGGTCGCGAGCACGGCCGCGTACGCTTCCGGGTTGGTCGCCGCGAACTGCTTCTTGCGCATCAGCTCGATCTCGTATTCGATCGCGCGCAGCTCGGCCTTCACGCTGATCCGCGAATGCGGCAGCCGGTTCTCGAGCACCGCGAAGCCGATCTCTTCCAGATCGGCGGCCGCCTTGCGGATCAGGTCGCGGTAGAAGATCATCAGATCCGAGCCGCCGAAGGTGCTGCGCACGAGCGGGTAATCGGTGTGCGCGCCGACGAACATCTCGTGCAGGTCGACGCTGTTGATGAACAGGTTGAACATCATCGTGCGGCCCGGATCGAGCTTGCCGCGGCGCAGCTTCGGCAGGTTGCGCAGCACGATGTCGCGCGCGGTTTCCTGCGTCTCGACCGCGGTGATCTGCTTGGCGACGAGATTGCGGTAGCACTCGTCCAGGTCGGCGTCGAGATCGTAGAAATCCGCGCGCGCGAGCAGGTACGACGCGCATGCGAAGAGGCTCTCGGCGAGCGCCTGCTGCTCGATGCGGCGCGCCTGCCAGCGCGACACGAGCGTCGCCCAGTACGTGTACCAGAGCCCGCCCGCGAGAATCCACGACGCGTTGACGAGCGCCTGCAGCGGCGTGAACTTTTCCTCCAGCGTCATCACCATCATGAACAGCGTCGCGAAGCTGATCTGCGGCCAGCGGTTGCCGTAGACGACGATGAGCGACAGCATGAACGTGAGCGGCACGATCGTGAGCCACAGCGCGAAGATGTTCGGCGTCGCGAGCCCCGTGGCGAGCGCGGAGAAGAAGCCGATCACGCTGCACGCGAGCATTTCGTTGTGCTTGTACTTGAGCGGGCCCGGCATGTCGACGACGCATGCGCCGAGCGCGCCCGTCGCGATCGTGAAGCCGAGCTCGCGGTCGTGCAGCACGATGAGGCTCAGCACCGCGGGCAGCGAGACGCCGAGCGCGATCCGTAGGCCGCCGAAGAAATACTGGCTGTAGAAAAACTTTCTGATTTCGACCGAATAGCGCATCGATGGGCGAGTGAGCTGGCGACGGGGCGTCGGGGTGTTCTGGTTGGCGACGAGTCTATCGTATTTCCGCGTCGCGAAAGCCGCGTTTCGGGGCCGGGCGCCTGATGTTCGCGCGTTCGGGCTCAGACCGCCGGGCGGGCCGCAGGTTCGGCGCGTCGCCGGCGCGTCGCCGGCGCGTCGGGCCGCGACGGCGCGCGGACACGGGCCGGGATTCGGCCGGGCCGCGCGCGTCGCGCTTGCCGATGCGGCAACGGCGCGGGATCGAGGCGCGGATCGAAGCGGGATCGAAGCGCGATCGAAGCTGGATCAAAGCGAGGATCGGCCGATCGGCCAGGTTCTCGCGCGCTTCGCGCTTTGCTATCCTTGGCTCCTCGACTGGCCGGCCGTCCATCCGGCGTCCTTTGCTCCGTTTCATGCTCCATCTCTTCTACTCGAACCGCCACGAGACGCTTGCCGACGCGCTGCTCGACGATCTCGCCGTCGCGTCGGACGGCGCGGGGCCGTGGGCCGCGCAGCAGGTGATCGTGCCGAGCGCGGCGCTGCGCCGGCGGCTCGAGCTCGACATCGCGAAGCGCCACGGCGTGTGCGCGAACCTCCGCTTCAGCTATCTCGCGCAATGGCTGTGGGCGCAGATCGGCGAAGTGCTGACGGTTCCCGTGCATTCTCCGTTCGCGCCCGATCGCCTCGTGTGGCGCTGCTACCGGCTGCTGTCCGGCGACGGCGCGCAGCCCTGGCGCGCGTCGCCGCGGCTTGCCGCCTATCTGGCCGCGGCCGACGCGCCGATGCGCCACGAGCTCGCGCACCGGGTCGCGACCGTGTTCGACCACTATCTGACGTATCGTCCGGAGTGGCTCGCGCAATGGCAGGACGGCGAATCGATCTTCGCGCTCGAAGGCGCGCCGCGTCAGGGCGGCGAGGCCGCGCGCGACGACGAGGGGTGGCAGGCGGCGCTTTGGCGCGCGCTTCTCGCCGAGCTGTCCGACAGCGGGATGCCGCCCGCGCACCGGTTCTTGCGCGACGTCGGCGCGCTCGGTTCCGACGTGATCGCGCAGGCCCGAGCGAAGTGGCCCGAGTCGGTCAGCGTGTTCGCGCTGCCGACGATGCCGCCGCTGCACGTCGCGCTGTTGCGCGAGCTGTCGCGCTGGATCGACGTGCGCATCTACGCGCTCAATCCGTGCCGCGAATTCTGGTTCGACATCGTCACCGCCGCGCGCGCCGAGTCGCTCGACGCGGCCGGGCAGCTCGACTATCAGGAAGTCGGCCATCCGCTCCTCGCCGAATGGGGGCGGCAGACGCAGGCGCAACTGCACATGCTGCACGAGCTGACCGAGAGCGCGGCGGCGAGCGACGCGTCGCGCTACGCGGAGAATCCCGCGCCGACGTGGCTCGCGCGCGTGCAGAACGCGATCCTCGACCTGCAGCCGGAGGACGCGCTCGGCGCGCGCCCCGCCGAGCGCGGCATCGAAGTGCACGTGTGCCACAGCCTCGCGCGCCAGCTCGAGGTGGTGCACGATCGGCTGCTTGCGTGGTTCGACGCGGACCCGAGCCTCGCGCCGTCGGACGTGCTCGTCGCGATGCCGGATCTCGCGGCGGCGGGGCCGCTCGTCGACGCGGCGTTCGGCACCTCGTCGGGCTCGGACGCCGCGCGCATCCCGTATCGGATTACCGGCTTGCCGCCGTCGCAGGCGAATCCCGTCGCGCGCGTGCTGCTCGATTGGCTGGCGCTGCCCGAGCGCAACGTCGGCGCGCCGGAGCTGGTCGAATGGCTGCGCGTGGATGCGATCGCCGCGCGCTACGGCATCGACGCGGCGGCGCTCGAGACCGTGCAGACATGGCTTGCCGCGTCGGGCGCGCGGCGCGGGCTCGCGCCCGACGCGGCGCAACAGGCGGGCGCGGACGCCGCCGTGCCCGCGCCGCGCCACACATTCGCCGATGCGCTCACGCGGCTCTTCCTCGGCTACGCGATGCCCGACGGCGCGGCGCCCGTTGCCGCGTGGCTGCCGATCTCCGGCGCGGAAGGCGGCGAGGCCGAGCTGCTCGGCCGGCTCGCGCGCTTCACCGACGACCTCGACGGTTTCGCGAAGCGGATCGCCGCCGATCTGACGCCGCAAGGCTGGGGCGACGCGTTCGCCGATGCGCTCGCGCGCTTCTTCGATTCGGGCCCGGCGTTCGCCGATGCGTTGTCCGGCGTGCGCGACGCGCTCGATGCGATGCTCGCCGCGATGGCGGAAGGGGCGGGCGACGTCGAAATGCCGGCCGCCGTCGTGCGCGCGGGCCTTGCCGCCGCGCTCGACGATCCGGCGCGCGGCGGCGTGCCGTGGGGCGGCGTCACGTTCTCGTCGCTCACGAGCCTGCGCGGGCTGCCGTATCGCGTCGTGTGCCTGATCGGGATGGACGACGGCGTGCTGCCGAGCCTCACGCGCGCGGACGAATTCGACTTGATGGCCGTGTTCGCGAAGCTCGGCGATCGGCAGCGCCGCGACGACGAACGCAACCTGTTCCTCGATCTGCTGCTCGCCGCGCGCGACCGTCTGCTGATCGCGTACACGGGCCGCAGCATTCGCGACAATGCGCCGCTGCCGCCCGCGGCGCTCGTCGACGAGCTGCTCGACCATCTGGCGACCGTGTCCGCCGGCCCGGACGCATCGCCCGATGCGATCGAAGATGCTCGCCGCGCCTACGTGATCGAGCATCCGCTGCAGCCGTTCTCGGCCGAATACTTCGCGCCGGGCGGCGCGCTGTTCACGTACGACGCGTCGCGCGCGACGCTCGCGCGCCTGCTTGCCGAAGGCGCGCAGGCCGCGGCGCGGCCGTTTTTCTCGGCGCCGCTGCCGGCCGAGCCTGCGGAGCCCGTCGCATTCGCCGATTTCGAGCGCTTCTGGCGCCATCCGGCGCGCTCGCTGCTGCGCGCGCGGCTCGGCATCGTGCTCGCGGACGCGCAGGCGGAGCTCGTCGATATCGAGCCGTTCGAGCTCGATTACGCGGGCAGCGACGCGCTCGCCGAACGCGTGCTGCCGCTTCTGGTCGAGACGGCCGACGCGGCGGCGTTCGAGCACGCGCTGCGCGTCGCCGACGCGAGCCCCGAGGTGCCGGGCGGCGCGACGGGCGCGGTGCGGCGCGACCACGAGCTCGACGCGCTCGCGCAGCTCGCGGGCAACGTGCGACGCGCGCTCGCCGACGGCGCGATGCGGGTGCCGTTCGCGTTCGAGATCGCGCCCGTGTGGCCCGCGGCGGGCGACGCGCCGTGGTTCGGCGCACACGATGCGGAGCTCGCGCCCTCCGCGACGCGCGAGCCGCTGCGGCTGCACGGCGCGCTCGCGCGGCTCACGCCGGCGGGGCAGGTGATCTACCGCTATGCGCGGCCGGGCGCGCGCGACTATCTGTCCGCGTGGCTCGCGCATCTCGTCTACTGCACGATCGATCCCGACGGGCCGCGCCGCACGCTGTGGTTCGGCAGCGGCGATACGTTCGAATTCGCGCCCGTCGCCGCGCCGCTCGATCGGCTCGCGCCGCTCGCCGCGCTGTTCCGCGCGGGCCGCCGGATGCCGCTCGCGTTTTTTCCGAGAAGCGCCTGGGCGCTCGTGTCGGAGAGCGAATCGAAGGCGGCGGGCGTATGGATCAACGATCGCGTCGCGGGCGAGGCCGACGACGCGGCGCTCGCGCTCGCATGGCGCGGCGCGAATCCGTCGCTCGACGAGCCGTTCGGCGCGCTCGCGCACCTCGTGTTCGATCCGCTCGTCGAGCATCTGCGGAGGGCGTCATGAGCCGCGCCGCACCGGCCGCCGCGTTGCCGCGCGAGCTCGACGTCTTCGCGTGCCGGCTCGACGGCGTGAACCAGATCGAGGCGTCCGCGGGCACCGGCAAGACGTGGAACATTTGCGCGCTGTACGTGCGCCTGTTGCTCGAAAAGGATCTCGGCGCGGACGAGATTCTCGTCGTCACCTTCACGAAGGCGGCGACGGCCGAGCTGCACGAGCGGATTCGCGCTCGCCTCGCGCAGCTCGCGCATGCGCTCGACACCGGCGACGACGGCGGCGATCCGTTCGTCGCGCGCCTGTTCGAGACGACGCTATCGCCCGAATGCGGCCTCGATCCGCAGACGGCCGCCAAGCGCGTGCGTCGTGCGCTGCGCGCGTTCGATCAGGCGGCGATCCACACGATCCACGCGTTCTGCCAGCGCGCGCTGCAGGAAGCGCCGTTCGCGGCGGCGATGCCGTTCGCGTTCGAGATGGAGGCGGACGACGGCGCGCTGCGCTTCGAGCTTGCCGCCGACTTCTGGCGCACGCGCGTCGAGCCGGTCGCGGCCGAGCATCCGGCGTTCGCCGAATGGCTCGTCGAATACGGCGCGGGGCCCGCGGCGCTCGACGCGCAGCTCGCGCGGCGGCTGAAGAAGCCGCTCGCCGAGCTGCGCTGGGACGGCTTGCACACGGCCGACGACGACGCGCCCGCCGCCGCGCGCGCGCACTTCGACACGGCGGCGGGCATCTGGCGCGACGAACGCGGCGCGCTCGACGCGCTGCTCGCCGACGCGCAGCCGTCGCTGAACCAGCGCTCGCACAAGCCGGAAGCGGTGGCCGAGGCGCTCGACGCGTGGGCGCGCTATTTCGAGCAGGCGAGCGCGGTGGCCGCATTGCCGCGCGCGGCGCTCAAGCTCACGCAGGCCGCGCTCGAGAAGGCGACGAAGAAGGGCGGCGCGACGCCGCGCCACGCGTTCTTCGACGTCGCGCAGGCGCTCGAGGCGGCCGTCGCGGCGGTCGAGGCCGCGCAGCGCGGGCGCTGGCTGGCGCTCGTCGCGCAATGGCTCGACACGGCGCCCGCCGAGCTCGCGCAGCGCAAGCGCACGCGCCGCGTCGTGTCGTTCGACGATCTGCTCACGAACCTGTATCGCGCGCTCGAAGCGCATCCGTGGTTGCGCGAGACGCTGCGCGCGCGCTATCCGGCCGCGCTCATCGACGAGTTTCAGGATACCGATCCGCTGCAGTTCGCGATCTTCGACACGATCTTCGCGCCCGTCGGCCCGCTCTTTCTCGTCGGCGATCCGAAGCAGGCGATCTACAGCTTCCGCGCGGCGGACCTGCATACGTATCTCGCCGCGCGCGCACGGGCATCCGCACGCTACACGCTCGCGGTGAACCAGCGCTCGACGCCCGCGATCGTCGACGCGTGCAACCGCGTGTTCAGCGCGAACCCGCGTGCGTTCGTGCTCGACGGGCTCGATTACGAGCCGGTGCGCGCCGGCTCGCGCGTGCGCGCGCCGCTCGCCGACGCGACCGATCCGCTCGCGGGCGCGGGCGATTTCCGCGTGTGGACGCTGCCCGCCGGCGACGACGCGCTGACGAAGCGCGACGCGCAGCGGCGCGCCGCGCATGCGTGCGCGGCGGAGATCGCGCGATTGATGCGCGGCGCGCGCGCGCGCGAGGCGACGCTCGGCGGCGAGCCGATCGCGGCGTCCGATATCGCGGTGCTCGTGCAGACTCACAAGCAGGGCAGCCTCGTGAAGCGCGTGCTGGCCGCGTGGGGCATCGGCAGCGTCGAGCTCGCGCAGGCGTCGGTGTTCGCGACGATCGACGCCGAGCAGCTCGAACGCGTGCTCGCCGCGATCGACGCGCCCGGCGACTTGCGGCGCCTGCGCTCGGCGCTCGCGTCCGACTGGTTCGGGCTCGACGCGGCGGCGCTCTGGCGCCTCGAGCAGGGCGATGCGGCGCAGGGCGATGCCGAAGGGGCCGAGCGCGACGCGAAGGCGGGTGACGCACGACAAAGCGACGGCCGCGCGCGCGCATCGGCGGGCGCATCCGCGAAGCCTTCGGCGGACGCCGACGCGATGGGCTGGGTCGAGCGCTTCTCGCGCTACCGGCTGCTGTGGCGCGAGCGCGGCTTCGCGGTGATGTGGCGCACGCTCGCCAACGAGCTGCGGATCGCCGAGCGCCTGATGGCGGGCCCCGACGGCGAGCGGCGCGTGACCGACATCAATCATCTGGCCGAGCTCACGCAGGCGCGCGCGTCCGCGCAGCCGGGCATCGCGCCGACACTGCGCTGGCTCGCCGCGCAGCGCCTCGAAGGCGGCGGAGACGACGCGCAACTGCGGCTCGAATCCGATCGCAACCTCGTGCAGATCGTCACCGTGCACAAGTCGAAGGGGCTCGAATACGCGATCGTGTTCTGCCCTTTCCTGAACGACGGCGGGCTGCGCGAGCCCGGCGGCTCGGGCTTGCCGGACGCGCGCGAGTATCACGACGAAGCGGGCGGCGCGGTGCTGCATTACGGTTGCGACGACGAGGCGGCCGAGCGCGCGTCGCGCGAGGCGATCCGCGAGCAGGCGGCGGAACGCGCGCGGCTCGTCTACGTCGCGCTCACGCGCGCCGTCTATCGGTGCTATCTGGTCGCGGGCACCTACGTATCGTCGCGTTCGACGAAGGAGGCGCGGCGCAGCGTGCTGAACTGGCTCGTCGCGGGCGCGGGACGCGATTTCGATGCGTGGCTGAAGGAGCCGCCCGAAGACGCGGAGCTCGCCGAGCGCTGGCAGGCGCTCGCGAGCGGTCCGGTGACGCTCGGCCCGCTGCCCGTGCCCGCGCATCGCGAGCCGCTCGCGGCCGGGCACGACGCGAGCGCGACGCAAGCGGCGCGGCGCGCGACGCGCGGGCTGAGAGACGCATGGCGGATCGCGAGCTTCAGCTCGCTGACGTCGGCGATCGCGCGCGAGGAAAGCGGCGTCGCGAGCGTCGCCGACGAAGAGATGCGGCCCGATCACGACGCGCTCGCCGACGCGCCCGATGCGGCGGTCGACGCGGGCGCGCCCGATGCCGTCGCGCGAGCGGCGGCCGCGGCCGCACCCGAGCCCGCGGAAGACGACATCCTCGCGTTTCCGCGCGGCGCGGCGGCGGGCGAATGCCTGCACCGGCTTTTCGAGCTGAGCGATTTTTCCGACGCGTCGACATGGCCGGCGGCCGCGCTGCGCGCGCTGCACGAGCGTCCGGTCGAAGCCGAGCTCGCGCTTGCCGAGCGGCTGCCCGCGATGATGACGCGGCTCGTCGCCGATCTCGCCGCCGCCGAGCTCGTGCCGGGCATGCGCCTGGCGGCGCTCGATCCGGCGCGGCGCCTGACGGAAATGGAGTTCCTGTTTCCGGCGCCCGCGCTCGATTTCAACGCGTTGCGGCGATTGCTCGCCGTACACGGCTATCCGGACGTCGCGCTCGAAGCGGGCACGCTCGCCGGATTCGTCAAGGGGTTCATCGACATGATCGTGGAGCACGACGGCCGCTTCTGGATCGTCGACTGGAAATCGAACCATCTCGGCACGACGCCCGACGCGTATGGTGAGCGCGCGCTCGACGCCGCAATGGCGCACCACGCGTATCACCTGCAGGCGCTGCTCTATACGGTCGCGCTGCATCGCTATTTGCGCGTGTGCGTGCGCGATTACGACTACGACACGCACATCGCCGGCTACCTGTACCTGTTCGTGCGCGGCGTGCGGCCCGACTGGCGCAGCGGCGGCGCGCCGGCCGGCGTGCATGTGCGCCGGCCGGCGCGCGCGCTGGTGGAGGCGCTCGACGCGCTGATGCGCGAGGGGGCTGCATGACCACGGTCGACGATCGCTTCGCATGGACGGGCGGCCTCGCCGACCGCTTGCCCGAGCCGGCCGATTTCGGGCTCGCGCTCGCCGAGGGCTTCGCGCGCCGCATCGGGATGCTGTCGCGCCGCCTGGGCGCGCCCGCGGCGGCGGCGCGCTGGGCGGCGCGCGCGGCGTTCGCCGCGAGCCGCGCGACGGCGGCGGGGCACGTGTGCGTGTCGTTGCGCGCGCTCGCGCAGCGCTACGACGAGCCGTTCGACGACGTGCGCGACGCGCTCGCCGCGAGCGGCGTGACCGCGTTCGACGCGATCGCGCGCGGCGGCGAGTGCCCGCTCGTCGTCGATCGCGACGCGCGCCTCTATCTCGCGCGCTACTTCGAATACGAGACGCGCCTTGCGAGCGCGCTCGTCGCGCGCAGCCGTCTCGCCGGCGACGCATCGTCGGGCGGCGCCGGCGGGCTCGCATCCGACGCGCCCGATGCGCTCGGCGAGCGGCTCGCCCGCTATTTCGGGCCGCAGAAGGAGCGGGGCGTCGACTGGCAGCGCGTCGCGGCGCTCGTCGCGCTCACGGGCCGCGTGACGATCGTGAGCGGCGGGCCGGGCACCGGCAAGACGACGACCGTCGTCGGCGTGATCGCATGCCTGCTCGATGCGCATCCGGACTTGCGAATCGCGCTCGCCGCACCGACCGGCAAGGCGGCGCAGCGGATGCAGGAGGCGCTGCACGCGCGCGCCGGCAGCCTGCCGGCCGAGCTCGCGACGCGCCTGCCGCAGACGTCCTATACGTTGCACCGGCTGCTGGGCGGCGGCCCGAACGGGCGCTTCGCGCATCACCGCGACAACCCGTTGCCGTACGATCTCGTCGTCGTCGACGAGGCGTCGATGATCGACGTCGCGCTCGCCGCGCACTTGCTCGACGCGCTCGCGCCGAACACGCGCCTCGTGCTGCTCGGTGACAAGGATCAGCTCGCGGCCGTCGAGGCGGGCGCGGTGTTCGCGGAGCTGAGCGCGCAGCCCGCGTTCAGCGCGACGGCGTGTGCGACGATCGCGCGCGCGCTCGGCATCGGCGAGGCCGAGTTCGCGGCGGCGCTGCCGGACGGGTTCGCTCGCGGCGCGGCCGGGACGACGCACGCGGAAACGGGCGCCGATACGCGCGCGGCTTCGGTCGATGCGGACGCAACGGCTTTCGCGTCGGCTGGCGACGCCGCTCGGGCTGCGCGAGCGGCGGCCGCCGCTGCGTCGGCCAAAGCCGTTTCGGTATCCGCGCCGAGCGCGGCGTCGCCACGCGCGGGCCGGCGCGGCGGCATGCGCGGAACCAAACAGGCCGTCGACGACGCGCAGGGATCGCTGTTCGCATTCGACGACGAAGACGTGCCGGGCGGCGACACGCCGGGCACCGATCAGCCGGGCGGCGGTGCATCCGCATTCGTCGACGATCCGCGAAATCGGCGCAACACGCCGCAGTCGCACTCGCCGTCGGGCCCGCAACGCGTTCATCGCGTCGAGCACGCAAAGGGCGCGCAGGCGAAGGCCGAGGAAGGATTCCCCGACGGCTTGCCGTGGGGCGCATCCTTTGGCGAGCCGGCCGCGTGGATCGACGCGGGCGAACTCGCGTGGCTCGACGACGCGGATTTTCCGGCGCCCGAACCCGCATCGACGAATACCGCATCCGATGCGCGGCGAACCGCAGCGGCCGCCGATGCAGGCGAGCGCACGCGTGCCGGTCGACTGACGGCCGCGAGCGTCAAGCCTGACGCCGAACCGGAAGAAGCGATATCGACGATGCCCGCCGGGCCCGCATCGTCGGCGCTGCCCGCCGTCGCGCCGTTGACCGACTGCGTCGTCTGGCTCGAACGCAATTATCGTTTCGGCCTCGACTCGCCGATCGGCAGACTGTCGCTGGCGATTCGCAGCGGCGCGGTGCAGGACGCGCTCGATGCGCTGTCGACGGAAGACGACGCGGCCGCGCGCTTTTTCGACGATGGCGGCGCGACGCTGTCGGCCGCGACGATCGAGCGGCTCGCGCAGGGGTTCGCCGGCTACGCGGCCGCGCTGCGCGACGCGCTCGCGACGGCCGAGCCCGATCCGCTGCCGCTCTTCGACGTGCTCAACCGCTTTCGCGTGCTTTGCGCGACGCGCAGGGGCGGGCGCGGCGCGGACGAGGTCAACGCGCTCATCGCGGCCGAGGTGCGCCGCGCGGTGCGCGTGCCGCTCGCGATCGGCGCGCACTGGTTCGCGGGGCGGCCCGTGATGGTGACGCGCAATGATTACGCGCTCGGGCTGTTCAACGGCGACATCGGCATTGCGCTGCCCGACGCGCGCGGTGCGCTGCGCGTCTGGTTCCGCGGCGCGGACGGCCGCGCGCGCGCGGTGTCGCCCGCCGCGCTGCCGCCGCACGACACGGCGTTCGCGCTGACCGTCCACAAATCTCAGGGCTCGGAGTTCGACGACGCGGCGCTGATTCTCCCGGCGTCGTTCAACCGTGTGCTGTCGCGCGAGCTCGTCTATACGGCGATCACGCGCGCGCGTTCGCGCGTGCAGGTGATCGGCTCGCGCGCCGTGCTCGCACTCGCGATCGCGACGCGTACGGCGCGCGACTCCGGCCTCGCCGCGCGGATCGCCGACGCGCTGCGTGCCCGACAGGAGGCGGCGCGATGACGCTGCATTACGCATTCTCGCCGGACGAAGTCGAGCTGAGCGCGGTGCGCGCGCAAGGCGCGGGCGGGCAGAACGTCAACAAGGTGTCGAGCGCGATTCACCTGCGCTTCGACATTCGCGCATCGTCGCTGCCCGATGAAGTGAAGGCGCGGCTGCTTGCGCGTTCCGATCAGCGGATCACGCGCGAGGGCGTCGTCGTCATCAAGGCGCAGGAGTACCGCACGCAGGAAAAGAACCGCGCGGCCGCGCTCGCGCGGCTCGACACGCTCGTCCGCGGCGCGGGCGTCGCGCCGCGCAAGCGGGTCGCGACGCGGCCGACGCGCGCGTCGAAGGAACGCCGGCTTGCGGAGAAGAGCCGGCGCGGCGAGGTGAAGTCCGGGCGCGGCAGGGTCATCGAATGAACGCGTTCGGCCTTCCGGGTGCGGTGCGCCGTTTGCGGTCGGCATGCGCCGGCCGTTAGCGGTCATGCTCGGCGCGATGGCGGCGGGCAAATTCGCGCAACCGCCGTTTCGCCGATGTCGCCGCATGCCTCGAGCGGCGGCGTTTGCATCCCGTGCATCCCGAAGACCCTCGTCCCGTGCGCCGAACGCGATGCGCGACCGTGTCGCCGTGCCTGGCCCTCGCCCCAGCCCTAGCCCTCGCCCTCGCCCTCGCCGTAGCCCTCGTCCTCGCCCGACGACGAGAAATCGAAGTCGACGCAGAACACCTTCAGCGTCGTTTCGAGATGGATCGCGACGGCAGCCGTGTAGCAGTCGCGGCCGTCCGTCAGCGAGAAGTGCGGCCCCATCAGCGCGACGCGTCCGGGCACCGCGATCGCGCGCTGGAAGTACGCGCGCCGCGACCAGTTGCTGTGCAAGTCCGGCAGCAGCGGCGCGAGCCGGCGCGTCGTCGCGTCCGGCGTATCCGGCGTCTCGGCCGTGACGGACGGCTCGATCTGCTCGCCGTTCGCCTCCACGATGAACACGCGCCGCACGATCGAATTCGTGAGCAGCCGCTGCGCGGTGCCGCGCAAATTGCGGGTCTGCGTATAGTCGGCGGCGCCTGTGAGCACGATCCGCTCGATCGTGTCGAAGCCGGGGTGCACGGCGTCGCTGCGCCGCTCCTTCGCGCGCTCGGCGAAACGCTTCCACGCGGCCTCGATGCGCGCCGGCGCGTCGCTGCGCGCGCGCTCGATCGACTGATCCGGCTGGCCGAAGCAGAAGCCCTGGACGAAATCGACGTCGGCGTCCATCAGGATCTGCAGCGCGTCTTCGTTCTCGACGCCTTCCGCGAGCACCATCGTGCCCGCATGGTGCAGCATCGTGACGAGATGATGGACGATCCGGTGCGCGTCGCTTGCCGCGAGCGATCGCTCGAGAATCGAGCGGTCGAGCTTCACGATGTCGGGCTTCATTTGCCAGATGCGATCGAAGTTCGAGAAGCCGGTGCCGAAATCGTCGATCGCGATCAGGAAGTCGCCGTGCTGGATCATGTCGAGCGTGCAGGCGAGCGCGGCCTCGTTGCGCGACGGCTGCTCGATCACCTCGAGCACCACGCGCGTCGGCGGCAGCTTGAAGTGCGCGCAGAGCGCCTCGATGAATTCGCGCGGCGCGACGCCGGCGTCGAACATCTGCGGCAGCACGTTCAGGAACAGCCAGCACGTGCCCGTATCCTGCGCGGCGAAGTTCGCGGCATGCAGGCAACGTGTCATCCGGTCGAGCAGCATCGTCTCGCCGCGCGCCTGCGCGCGCGCGAACAGCGTGTCGGGCGAGATCGGCGCGCCGTTCGCGTCGGTCGCGCGCACAAGCGCCTCGTAGCCGACGACGCGCTTGTGCGTGATCGAAATCACCGGCTGAAAGGCGCTTGCAAGGGCGACATCGTGATATTGCGCGCACCAGCCATCGTCGCAGCGGGCGAGCTGCGAGAGCAGGCTTTCGAGTGAGAGCCCCTGCGTTTTCGGCATGTTGTCAGCTTCGCCGCTATGAGCGGAAAACGGCGCGCATCGCGCGGCGGACGTGCGCGCGAGCGCTGGGGAAGGCCACGCGGCGAAAGACGATACGCGTCATTTCTGCTGTCCGGCGGGGAATTGAATCGAGTGTAACGAATGTCGGTGGGTCTTGCGCATCGGGGATACGCTTAACCCGGCGTCGCAATGTCGCGTCGCGGGCCGGGCGAGCGCCGGCTCGCGGCGGCCGACGAGGCGCGCGCACGAAGCGGCGGCGAGCCGACGGAGGCCGGCGGGGCGGGGGATTCCGACATCCGTGCGGCGTCGCCGGAACGGGGGTATTCGCGGATTTTCCGTGGCGACGGGCGAGGCTGCGCGCCGATCGAGGCGAATCCGACTCACCAGTCGGTTCAGACGGGCGACGCCGGACGCACGTCGGCCGCGCACTGCGGATCGGGCCGCGCGCCTTCGGCCGGCGGACAAACGGTTGCGCGTGCGCCGCGGGTCGGCGCATTCACTGCTTGCAGCGCGCGTTTGCTACCGGTGCCGGGCGGCAGCGCCCGATCATTCGCTTGTCGGGCGAACCATGGCGTCTGAAACATGAGAGATCGTCGCGTGCGGACGACATCCGCGACTCGCCGGCCGTCCGGCCCGCCGCACGCGCTGTGTCGCGTCGCACGCCCGGCCGTACCGCCGTACCGCCGCAACGGCGCAACGCCGGCCGGCGTTGCCGCGCGGCATCCGACTTTCGTTCGACTGTCAGGCCACGCCGTTTCGTCGAACCTGAACGCCGGGAACCTGCTCGATCACGCCGATCGCGAGCGCAGCGCCGAGCAGCGTGCTCGACCGGCCTTCAAGTTTCGCGAACGACCTCCGCGCCATCCACTGACGACGCGGCACGCCACGCCGTTTCGTCGAACCTGAACGCCGGGAACCTGCTCGATCACGCCGATCGCGAGTGCAGCGCCGAGCAGCGTGCTCGACCGGTCTTCGAGCTTCGCGAACGACCTCCGCGCCATCCGCCGACGACGCGACGCGATGCGGCGTGCCGCCCGGTTCCCGCACGACCGTCAGGCCGCCTCGTTCCGCCGAGTCCGAACGCCGGGAATCCGCTTGATCACACCGGTCGCGAGCGCGGTGCCGAGCAGCACGATCGCGCAGCCTTCGAGCATCGCGAGCGACACGTGTTCGCCGAGGAAGAGCGCGCCCCACAGAATGCCGAACACCGGGATCACGAACGTGACGGTGATCGCGCGGGCCGGCCCGATGTGCGCGATCAGGTAGAAGAAGATGAGGTACGCGATGCCCGTGCACGCGATGCCGAGCGCGAGCACCGATCCCCACGCGTGCGCGGAGACGGGCGCGGCGGGCCACGTCGCGAGCGCGAACGGCAGAAGCAGGATCGTCGCGCCGATCATGCTGCCCGTCGCGTTGACGAGCGGATCGACGCCCGTGAGCTTGCGCTTCGTGAAGTTCGCGGCGATTCCGTACAGCAACGTCGCGCCGAGCGCGGCGGCGGCGGCGAGCGCGGCCGTCGCGGGCGAGCCCGGATTCGCGCCGTGCGGCGAGAACACCTGATCCCAGACGAGCGTCAGCACGCCCGCGAAGCCGACCACGAGGCCGAGCGCGCGCGGCAGCGACAGCGAATCCTTGAGCCACAGATACGCGACGAGCGCGCCCCAGAGCGGCGTCGTCGCGTTGATGACCGACGTCACGCCCGCCGACAGCGTCAGCTCGGCGAACGCGAACAGGCAGAACGGCGCGGCGGAGTTGAGCAGCCCGACGACGAAGAGCGGCCATGCGTGCTTGCGCAGCAGCGTGGCCAGCTCGCGCGGCGAATGGCGCGCGAGCATCAGCGCGACGAGAAAGAGCGCGCCGATGCCGACGCGCAGCGCCATCAGCGGCGCGACGCCGAATTCGGTGACGCCGACGCGAATGAAGAGGAACGATGCGCCCCAGAGCGCGGCGAGGATGATCAGCAGGAAGGCGTTCTTGAGGTTCATCGAGGATCGGGCACTTGGCTGTCGACGGAGGGCTGGCCAAGCATCTTACACCGCGCTGTTACGCGATGTTTCAGGCTGAGATGAAACAGCAAGATTCGAGAACGAACGCCCGAGCCGCGCATCGACGGCGCGCGGCGGATGCGAAAGCGGGGCCGTCGCGCCGCGCGCGGGAAGTTCGCGCGCGGCGCGGGGTCAGTGGCGGTGCCAGCCGCGGCCGCCGCCCCAGTAGCCGAAGTTCAGCGACAGGGACGGCGCTGGATAGTAGTACGACGGATACGCGGGCGCGACGTACACGGGCGCGGTTTCCACCGGCGTCGCGTAATAGCCGCCCGCCGGGTAGTAGCCGTACGGGTAATAGCAGCCGGCGAGCGCGACGCTCGCGAGCGCGGCGGCGACAAGTGTCTTGTTCATGATGGTTCCGCAGTCGTGCGTGCGGGGCAGGATTCGATGCTTGCGAGCTTAGACCGCTCTCGTGTGAAACGCTGTGTGAAACGGTAACGGATCATTTCCGCCGCGGGCGCGGCGCGGGCGTCGCGTGCATCGCCATGCTCGCGACGCTATGCGGCGCGACCGGGCAACGACCGGGCAACGACCGGGCAACGACCGGGCAACGACCGGGCAACGACCGGGTAAAACGGCCGGGTGAAACGGTTGCGTGAACCGGCTGCGCGAAACGGCCGGACGGTGCGCGCCGCGACGAAGGCGGCGCACGCCGTCCGCATTCAAGGGCGCGGCCCGTCTGCACGGTGCGCCCGATTCGCGGGCTTACTTGCCGACTTGGCTGCCGATCAGGCCGCCCGCGGCCGCGCCGCCGATCGTCGACAGGGCGTTGCCGCCGATCGCCGCGCCGGCGACGCCGCCGATGCCCGCGCCGATTGCTGCGTTACGTTGCTGATGGGTCATCGTGTCGCAAGCCGACAGACTGGCGGCTGCCGCGATGAGCATTGCGCATACCCCAATACGCCGAATCGATTTCATTGTTCATTCCTCGGATGAAAGAGACGCGTGGGCACGCATGCTTCGATGCAGCCCACATTCAAAATCTACGCGGGCGGTCCGTTATGCGCTGTAAGGACTTGTTAGAGCGCCGCGGCTTTCGTAATCAATTGTTTCGTCCCCCGAAGCGCCGTTGCGCGGACGCAAAAAAGCCCGCGCGAGGCGGGCTTTCGGGGCGCGGCGGAGCGTACGCCGGCATTACTGCCGGTGATAGATCTCCGAGCCGCTCTTCACGAACTCGACGGCCTTCACTTCCATGCCTTTCTTCAGCGCGTCGTTTTCCGACATGCCCTGCTGCGCGGCGAACTCGCGCACGTCCTGCGTGATCTTCATCGAGCAGAAGTGCGGGCCGCACATCGAGCAGAAGTGCGCGACCTTCGCCGAATCCTTCGGCAGCGTTTCGTCGTGGAATTCGCGCGCCTTGTCCGGATCGAGACCGATGTTGAACTGGTCTTCCCAGCGGAACTCGAAGCGCGCCTTCGACAGCGCGTTGTCGCGCACCTGCGCGCCCGGGTGGCCTTTCGCGAGGTCGGCCGCGTGCGCGGCGAGCTTGTACGTGATGATGCCTTCCTTCACGTCGTCCTTGTTCGGCAGGCCGAGGTGCTCCTTCGGCGTCACGTAGCACAGCATCGCGGTGCCGAACCAGCCGATCATCGCCGCGCCGATGCCCGACGTGATGTGGTCGTAGCCCGGCGCGATGTCGGTGGTGAGCGGCCCGAGCGTGTAGAACGGCGCTTCCTTGCACCAGTCGAGCTGCAGATCCATGTTTTCCTTGATCAGCTGCATCGGCACGTGGCCGGGGCCTTCGATCATCACCTGCACGTCGTGCTTCCACGCGATCTGCGTGAGCTCGCCGAGCGTCTTCAGCTCGCCGAGCTGCGCTTCGTCGTTCGCATCGTAGATCGAGCCGGGGCGCAGGCCGTCGCCGAGCGAGAAGCTCACGTCGTACGCCTTCATGATTTCGCAGATCTCTTCGAAATGCTCGTACAGGAAGCTTTCCTTGTGATGCGCGAGGCACCACTTCGCCATGATCGAGCCGCCGCGCGACACGATGCCCGTCATCCGGTTCGCGGTGAGCGGCACGTACTGCAGGCGCACGCCCGCGTGGATCGTGAAGTAGTCGACGCCTTGCTCGGCCTGCTCGATCAGCGTGTCGCGGAAGATTTCCCAGGTCAGGTCCTCGGCCTTGCCGTTGACCTTTTCGAGCGCCTGGTAGATCGGCACCGTGCCGATCGGCACCGGGCTGTTGCGGATGATCCACTCGCGCGTTTCATGGATGTGCTTGCCGGTCGACAGGTCCATCACCGTGTCGCCGCCCCAGCGGATCGCCCACGTCATCTTGTCGACTTCCTCGCCGATCGACGACGTGACGGCCGAGTTGCCGATGTTCGCGTTGATCTTCACGAGGAAGTTGCGGCCGATGATCATCGGCTCGGTTTCCGGGTGATTGATGTTCGCGGGGATGATCGCGCGGCCGCGCGCGACTTCGTCGCGCACGAACTCCGGCGTGATCTGCGCAAGCGCGCTCGCGCCGAAGGCCGCGGCGCCGAACGCCTGGCCCGCGTGCTGGCGGCCCATCATCGCGGCGAGCTTCGCGCCGTTCGGGCCGCTCGCCTTCAGGCTTTCGAGATACTCGGCGCGGCGCTGGTTCTCGCGGATCGCGATGAATTCCATCTCGGGCGTGATGATGCCCTGACGCGCATAGTGCATTTGCGTGACGTTCTTGCCCGCCTTCGCGCGGCGCGGATGGCGGTGCAGGTCGGGGAAGCGCAGCTCGGCCGTCGCCGCATCGGCCGCGCGCTCGCGGCCGTACTCGCTCGTGAGGCCCTCGAGCGTCTCGGTGTCGCCGCGCGCGTCGATCCAGCGCTGGCGCAGCGCGGGCAGGCCGGCGCGGATGTCGATTTTCGCGTCGGGGTCCGTGTACGGGCCCGACGTGTCGTACACGTAGATCGGCGGATTCCGTTCGCCGCCGAAGCTCGTCGGCGTGTCCGACTGCGTGATCTCGCGCATCGGCACGCGAATGTCGGGCTGCGAGCCCGTCACGTAGATCTTGCGCGAGTTCGGCAGCGGGGCGACGGCGGCGGCGTCGACGCGGGCGTCGGCCGACAGGAATTTGGGATTGGCGTTCATGCGATCTCCTGTGTCGACTCGAGCTGGCGCTTGAGCGCTGACTCGGGTCCCATGCAAAGCGGGTGTGGGGCGCTAAGCAGGAGACGAGATTCGCGACGCGACGGGATTCTGACGTGGAACGGCGGCGAAACCCGGACGCTTCCCTGCGCTGGCATTACCCAGATCAGGTTCAAAGGGTATTTCTCACCCGCGCCGCACGATCGCTTGACCGAGCGCAATGCAGGACCCCCGCGTTAGCAAGCGCAGAAGATACACCGGGTCGGCCGAGGTTTCAACAGGGGACAGATCGGTTGCGCGCGAATGCGCGGTCGGGCGCGCATGCTGCGGCGCGGCGCGGCGGGTGCGGATCGGGCCGGCGCGCAGGCATCCGGGCCGCGCGGGCGCCGCTTCTTGGGGCGCGGGGCCCCGGTCGGCGTGCGCGGCGGCGCGATGGTGCGCCGCGCGAGCGCCCGTCGCCCGCGCAAGCGCCGGTGCCGAAAAAAAATTTTGCGGCCGTTGTCATATTCGCCGTTGCATCCCGACTATTCGGCTCCTCAATCAATAACGATGGAGCTATCCCATGAAAAGGAATCTGTTTGCTTTCGCCTGTGTCGCCGGTCTCGCGCTCGCCGCGCCGCTCGCCCATGCGCAGAACGACGCGATGTCGAAAGATGCGATGTCGAAGGATGCGATGTCGAAGGGCGAGATGTCGAAGGGCGCGATGTCGAAGGACGAGATGGGCATGAAGAAGCAAGATCACATGGCGAAGGGCGGCATGAAGAAGGGCCACACGCCGAAGGACGCGATGAAAAAGCCGATGTCGTCCGACAAGATGAGCCCGATGTCGAACTGAGCGGCGTCGTCGAACGCGCGCTTGAACGCGCGATCCGGCTCGGCCCGCCCGCTCGCTCGCCGTGCGGGCGGCCCGTGTTTCGCGGCGCGGTGCGTCGCGCGATGCCGGATCGCGTCGCGCAGTTCGCGTCGCGCATGCCGGCGCGCGCGGCGCACCGCGCCCGCGCTCCGGCGCCGAACGATGAGCTTTCCCATGTCGAATTCATTTTCCGTTTCGATGCGCGCCGTTGCGGCGGCGCTCGCGCTTGCCGCCGCAGGCATCGCGCAGGCGGCCGCGGGCGGCGCCTGCGTCGCCCGCAGCCCCGACGGCCGGCAGGCGCTCGTCGAGCTTTATACGAGCGAGGGCTGCAGCAGCTGCCCGAGCGCCGACGACTGGCTCGCGCGGCTTGCCCCGCATCGCGCCGCGCTGCGGGTCGTGCCGCTCGCGCTGCACGTCGATTACTGGGACGGCCTCGGCTGGACCGACCGCTTCGCGCAGCATCGCTTCACCGAACGGCAGCACGCGCTCGCATCGCGCGGCGGCGGCCGCTTCGTCTATACGCCGGAAGTCGCGGTCGCGGGCCGCGAGCTGCGCGACTGGCGCGATGCGAGCGCGTTCGAGCGGCGCGTCGTCGCGACGGCGGGCGAGCCCGCGCGCGTCGGCATCGCGCTGTCCGCCGCGCGGCGCGCGGACGCGCTCGACGTCGAGCTGTCGGTGACGCCGCGCGCCGGCGCGCCGCGCGCGCTCGACGCGTATCTCGCGCTGTACGAGAACGGCATCGAATCGCCGGTGCGCGCGGGCGAGAACCGCGGCGCGACGCTGCGCCACGAGCGCGTCGTGCGGCAGTGGATCGGGCCGCTCTCATTCGGGCCGCTCGCGTCGACGGCCGGCGCGGTCGCGCCGCTCGACGTGCGGCGCACGCTGCCGCTGCCCGCGAACCTGCGCGCGCAGGACGCCGCGCGCTACGGCGTCGCCGCGTTCGTCGAGGATCACGCGACGGGCGACGTGCTGCAGGCGCTCGATCTGCCGCTGTGCGGGTGAGCGACGTGCGCGCGCCATCGATCAACGAAGGAGGGCATCGCCAATGAACGCAATAACGACGAAGGGCGCGAAGGGCGCGAAGGGCGCGTGGACCAGGGCCGCGACCGGCGCGCGGGCGGACGCGGGGGCGGGTGAGTCGACCGGCGCGTCGACGAGCGCGGCGGCTGACGCGGAGGTGCGCGGGAAGGTGTGCGGGAAGGTGCGCGCGGTGGCCGGCGCAACCGGCGACGCGAAGGCCGATGCAACGACCGGCGCGACGCCCGGCGCAATGACCGATGCCGCGGCCCCCGCGATGGCCCGCGGAGCGGCCGGCGCAATGCCACACGCCATGCACCACGCGCCGCCCCGCGCGGCGAACCCGGCACCGACGGACGCGCAAGCGACGGACGCGGCAACGTCCGCTTCCCGCCCGCGCCGCCCGATCCATCCGCTGTGGGTGCGCGCGAGCCACTGGCTCAACGCGGTCGCGGCCGTGACGTTGGCGCTGTCGGGCTGGCGGATCTACGACGCGTCGCCGATCTATGCGGGCTTCACGTTCCCGCGCGGCGCGACGCTCGGCGGCTGGCTCGGCGGCGCGCTGCAATGGCACTTCGCCGCGATGTGGCTGCTGTTCTTCAACGGCGTGTTCTATCTGACGATGAGCGCGGCGACCGGGCGCTTCAAGCGCAAGTTCCTGCCGCTCAGCGCGACGGGCGTCGCGCGCGATCTGCGCGATGCGCTGCGCGGCCGGCTGTCGCACGACGATCTGTCCGTCTACAACGCGGTCCAGCGCGCGGCGTACGTCGCGGCGATCGCCGATCTCGTGCTGCTCGTGCTGTCCGGGCTCGTGATCTGGAAATCGGTGCAGTTTCCGCTGCTGCGCGAGCTGCTCGGCGGCTACGACAACGCCCGCGTCGTGCACTTCTGGGCGATGGCGTTTCTCGTCGCGTTCTTCGTCGTGCATGTCGCGATGGCGGCGCTCGTTCCGCGCTCGCTCGTCGCGATGCTGCGCGGACACTAAAAGGAGTCACTCATCATGTCCGAAAGCGACAGGAAAAAGCCGGCGGGCGACCTTGCGCGGATCGATCGCGCGTCGCTCTTGATCGACGTGCGCAAGGAGCTCGCGCTGCCGTCGCGGCGCCTCTTCGGCAAGCGCGTGCTGACGCTCGGCGGCCTCGCGATGCTCACGGGCTGCACGCTGCGCGACGACGCGTCGGTCGACGATTTTCTCGAGAAGGTGTCGCGCGCGAACGATCGCGTGCAGGCGTGGCTGTTCGGCCCGACGCGGCTCGCGCCGACGTACGCCGAAGCCGACATCACGCGCCCGTTTCCGTTCAACGCGTTCTACGGCATCGACGACGTGCCGCGCGTCAGCGCCGACGATTTTCGGCTCGCCGTGTCGGGGCTCGTCACGGGCAAGCGCAGCTGGACGCTGCCGGAGCTGTACGCGCTGCCGCACGCGGAGCAGATCACGCGGCACATCTGCGTCGAGGGCTGGAGCGCGATCGGGCGCTGGGGCGGCACGCCGTTTCGCGAATTCCTGCGCCGCGCCGGCGCGGACACGACCGCGAAATACGTCGGCTTCAAATGCGCGGACGATTATTACGAGAGCATCGACATGCCGACCGCATTGCATCCGCAAACGCTGCTGACGTTCGAATACGACGGCAAGCGCCTGCCGCCCGAATACGGTTTTCCGATGAAGCTGCGCATGCCGACCAAGCTCGGCTACAAGAATCCGAAGCACATCATGGAGATATTCGTCACCAATACGTATCCGGGCGGATATTGGGTCGACCAGGGCTACAACTGGTTCGGCGGGTCGTGACGCGCTCGGGCGACGCCGCGCGGGCGGGGCGATGCGTGGCTCGCGCCGCTCGTGTTTTTGCGGCTTCGTCTCGACGGTCGAAAAACGAAAACGCCGGTGTGCCGCGAATGAAATGTCGCGCCGACGCGTCACCGAGCGCGCGTTCGATTCGCGCCGGCATTCGTTTTCCATTCCTTAATGCATAATGCTGGCGGTATGCGGCCGTCCGGCCGCGCACATATTCATTCGAGTCCGTTCGCCTTCTTCGGTCATGTTCGCCGCCGCACGCTCCGATTCGTCGTTTCGCACGCCGCCGTCTCTCGTCATTCCGGATATATCGGGGCCGCTCGCCGGCAGTCGCGCCGCTTTGCGCGCGAACGCGCGGCACGGCACGCGTCACTCCGTGCGGGCACGCTGACCGATGACGCCGTTCGATCGCCCCCTCGCGTTCCTCGCACGCCGTCCGCTCCGTTTGCCGCAAAGCCGCGGCGGCCGCGTCGCGCTCGCGCTCACGTTCATCTATTTCGCGTGGGGCTCGACGTATCTCGCGCTGCACGTCGCGCTCGAATCGTTTCCGCCGCTGCTGCTGTCCGGCTTGCGCAACCTGCTCGCGGGAATCGGGCTCTTCATCTTCGCGATGCGGCGGCGCCCGGTGCGGCCGACGCTCGTCGAGATCCGCAACGCGGCGCTCGTCGGCACGATGCTCGTCACGATGTCGTCCGGCCTCATCGCGCTCGGGATGCGCACGGTCAGCAGCGGCTCGGCCGCCGTGATGGTCGCGACCGTGCCGCTCTTCGCGACGGTGATCGCATCGGTCGCGGGGCGGCGCGTGACGGGCGGCGAATGGGCGGCCGTCGCGCTCGGGATGGTCGGGATCGTCGTGCTGAATTCGGGCGGGCCGTCGTCGCCCGGCTCGACGCTCGGCAGCATCACCGTGCTCGCGGGCGCGCTCTTCTGGGCGGGCGGCGCGCATCTCGCCGCGCGGCTCGCGCTGCCGCACGACCTGTTCCTGTCGACCGCGCTGCAGATCGGCCTCGGCGGCGCGGCGTCCACCTGCATCGCATGGGTGCTCGGCGAGCGCATCGAGCACGTCGCGTTTGTGCCCGGCGTCGCGTTCGTCTACCTGATGCTCGCGGGCACGATGGCCGCGTACGTCGCGTACGGCTACCTGATCCGCCACACGAGCCCGATCATCGCGAGCAGCTGCATGTACGTGAATCCGGTCGTCGCGGTCGCGCTCGGCGCGCTGCTGCTCGGCGAGCCCGTCACGCTCGCGACCGTGATCGCGACCGTCGCGATTCTCGGCAGCGTCGGGTTGTCGTTCGCGTTCGATCCGGCGCGCAAGCGGATGCAATAACGCCGCGGGTAGCGTCGCGACGATGCGCGGCGCGGAGCACGAGGCGAAAGCGGCGCGAGGCGTCGTGCGTCATGCTTCGTGTGGCGTGCATCGTGAACCCGTGAACTCGTGAACTCGTGAATCCGTGAATCCGTGAATCCGTGAATCCCTGAGTCGTGCGGCATGCGGCGGCCGTGCGCCGCCGCGCCGGGCGGTTACTGCCCGCTCGCGCGGCCGCGGTAATGCACGATCGCCGCGACGGCCGAGAACAGCAGGCCGACCGCGCACATGCCGATCCAGCCCATCGCGCGCCATGCGGCGACGCCCGCCGACGAGCCGATCGCGCCGCCGATGAAATAGCAGGCCATGTAGACCGTGTTCACGCGGCTGCGCGCATCGGGCTTCAGCGCGTAGATGCGCGACTGGTTCGAGATCTGCGCGGCCTGCACGCCGACGTCGAGCACGATCACGCCGATCACGAGGCCGACGAGGCTGCGGCCCGACATCGCGAAGATCACGAACGCCACGGCCATCAGCGCGATCGCGAGCGTGATGATCGCGCGCGGCCCGCGCTTGTCGGCGAAGCGGCCCGCATACGGCGCGGCGAGCGCGCCCGCCGCGCCGACGATTCCGAACAGGCCCGCCGCCTGCGGCCCCAGATGGAACGGCTCGCCCGCGAGCAGCAGCGTGAGCACGGGCCAGAACGCGCTGAACGCCGCGAAGATCGCCGCGCCCGTCATCGACGCGTCGCGCAGTCCGCGCAACTCGCGCGCGAGTTGCCACATCGACGCGAGCAGCTTGCCGTACGGCAGCGTCGACGTCGGCGAACTGCGCGGCAGGCGCGCGACGATCACGGCCGCGAGCGCGGCGAGCGCCGCGACCGACGCGGCGAACACCGCGCGCCAGCCGAAATATTCGGCGACGAAGCCCGCCGCCGTGCGCGCGAGCAGGATGCCGAGCAGGAGCCCGCTCATCACGGTGCCGACCGCCTGCCCGCGCGCGGCGGGCGGCGCGATCTCGGCGGCGAACGGCACCGCCTGCTGCGCGATCGTCGCGAGGATGCCGATCGCGAGGCTCGCGGCGGCGAGCACGGCGAGCGTCGGCGCGGCCGCGGCGATCACGAGCGCGGCCGAGAGCCCGGCGATCTGCAGCAGGATCAGCTTGCGCCGGTCGAAGCGGTCGCCGAGCGGCGCGAGCAAGAACATGCCGGTTGCGTAGCCGAGCTGCGTCGCGGTCGGCACGACGCCGATCCACGACGCGCTGCCCGGAAACGACGCGCGGAACGCGTCGAGGAGCGGCTGGTTGTAATAGATGTTGGCGACGGACACGCCCGCGATCGTCGCGAGCAGCAGCAACAGGCTGCGCGAATAGCGGTCGGGCGCGTCGGCGCGAGGGCGGGGCTGCGAGGGCATGGTGCGTGTGGGCGAAACGCGGCGCGCACGGCGCGCGCGGACCGCGTCGTCGATCGAAACAGGGGAGGCGAAATGCCGCGAGCGCCGATCATACCGGACGTCCCGAAACTCTGCTGGCGGGCGGCGCGTTCGCGGCCCGGCGGCCGCCCGCCGCCTCGTTAATGTCGCCTTAAGCGGCCGGCCTGCATAGTGGCGTCCGAGCGAGCCGTGGGAGCGTTCGTCATTCGCCGCGCCGCCGTTGCCGGAATCCGGCTCGCTCTGCGCAACCGGCGCGACCAGGAGAATCCGATTGAACCAGCCAGCCCGTCCGCCTGCAGCCGCAGGCATGCTCAACAAAGTCCCGGAAGTCACGCTCGCGTTCTGGATCGTCAAGATCATGTCGACGACGGTCGGGGAGACCGGCGCCGACTATCTCGCCGTGCACGTCGGGCTCGGCGCCGCCGTCACGGGCGCGCTGATGTCCGGCCTGCTGATCTGCGCGCTCGCGCTGCAATGGCGCGCGCGCGCTTACGTGCCGTGGATCTACTGGCTGACCATCGTGCTCGTCAGCGTCGTCGGCACGCAGATCACCGACGCGCTGACCGACGGCCTCGGCGTCAGCCTCTACGTCAGCACGCCGCTGTTCGCGGCCGCGCTCGCGGCGACGTTCGCGCTCTGGTATCGCAGCGAGCGGACGCTGTCGATCCATACGATCGTCACGCCGCGCCGCGAAGGGTTCTACTGGGCCGCGATCCTGCTGACGTTCGCGCTCGGCACGGCGGCGGGCGATCTCGCGACCGAGGCGCTCGGCCTCGGATTCCGGCTCGGGATCGTCGCGTTCGGCGGCGCGATCGCGCTCGTCGCGGCGGCCGCCCTCGGCGGGATGAACCGCGTGCTCGCGTTCTGGCTCGCGTACATCCTCACGCGCCCGCTCGGCGCGTCGCTCGGCGATTTCCTGTCGCAGGCGCAAGCGTACGGCGGCCTCGGGCTCGGCACGATCAAGACGAGCGCCGTGTTTCTCGCGGTGATCGTCGTGCTCGTCGCGGGGCTGAGCGTCGCCGCGGCGCGCGCGGATCGGCTCGGGGCGCCGGCGCGCGGACGGTGATGTTGTTGCTGTCGTCGTCGCCGTCGCAGTCGTTGTCGTTGTCGATGTCGATGTCGATGTCGATGTCGATGTCGCTTTCGCAACCGAGGCCGGCGTCGCATTCATCCGTTTCGTTCACATTCACCACCAGGAGATTGAACATGATCAAGCGCAAGCTCATCGCATTCGCCGTCGCGCCCGCGCTGGCGGCCGCCGCATTCGGCATCGGCGCCGTGTCGCCCGCAGGCGTCGCGCCGAGCGCGGCCGAAGCCGCGACCGTCTCGAAGCTCGGCGATCTGTCGCCGTTCCGCGCGATCGCCGTCGACACCGCGAAGCTCGTCGACAAGGGCGATCTCGCCGGCGCGAAGGCGCGCATCAAGGATCTGGAAACGTCGTGGGACGACGCGGAGCCGTCGCTCAAGCCGCGCGCGGCGGCGGATTGGCACGCGGTCGACAAGGCGATCGATCGCGCGCTCGCCGCGCTGCGCGCCGACCGGCCGCAGGCCGGCGCGTGCAAGCAGGCGCTCGCCGAATTGCTCGCCGTCATCGACCGGACGAGCGGGGCGCGCTGATAGCGGCTTCGGCATGAAACGGCCGGCTCGTGCGGGGGCGCGATGCCGGCCGGCTGGAGTGAAGGGCGGTGGGTGAAGAGCGCTGAGCGATGAGCGGTAGACGGTATTGCCCGGATGTTCGCCGCGTGGACGACGGCGTACACGTCAGCCTACACGTGAGCGTGCGTGCTCCCGGTGTTTGTCGCGTGGGTGATCATGATGCCGCCGCACGCCGCACGCCGCACGCCGCACGCCGCAGACCGCAGACCGCACATCGCACATCGCACATCGCACATCGCACATCGCATTTCGCATTCCGTATGAGCATGTCGCAAACCGTATGCCGCACGCTATGCGAAGTGCGATGTGTGCGATGTGGGTTGCTGGACGGGATGTACGGCGGCCTATGCGGCCCGATGTCGCGGCACCGTTCTGCGCGGCCCGGCAGAAGCGCGCACATGCGCGGCGACGCGCTTGCTGCGCGTAATGGCATCGCTCAGGCGATCAATCGGTGATCCGACCAGTCGATCGCTGAATCGCTGAATCGTTCAACCGCCAACCGCCAACCGCCAACCGCCAAACCGCCAAACCGCCAAACCGCCGAACGGATCACCCCCCACCCGGTCGCTCA
This sequence comes from Burkholderia sp. ABCPW 111, assembly GCF_000773065.1. NCBI lineage: Bacteria > Pseudomonadati > Pseudomonadota > Betaproteobacteria > Burkholderiales > Burkholderiaceae > Burkholderia > Burkholderia sp. ABCPW 111. Next base: position 83,309 of record NZ_JPWT01000036.1, read on the forward strand.
ATCGATCAACGCCCCCGTCGTCTCGAAGAACGGATGCGGCCCGTCGCTCGCATCGACATACACGTGATGCGACGCGAGCCCCGCGTCCGGCGCATAGCGATGCACGGCGAACGCGGGCGGCTCCATCGAGAACGACGACGGCCCGTCGTCGCGCAGGTCGAACGTGACCTGATGCGCGGGGGCGGGCACCGCCGACGCGATCGTGCCGCCGAAGCGCGCGAACATCGTCCGGTGCACGTGCCCGCACAGCACGCGCTCGACGTTCGGAAAGCGCCGCAGCAGCGCATCGAGCCGGCCCGACGCGGCCGGCTCGAGCCGCATCGCGTCCATGTGGCCGATGCCGCACGCGAACGGCGGATGATGGAGCGCGACGATCACCGGGCGTTCGCGCGCGGCGTCGAGCTGGCCGGCGAGCCACGCGAGCCGCGCGTCGCACAGCGTGCCGCCGCTCGCGCCCGGAATCTGCGAATCGAGCGCGATCACGCGCAGCGGACCGAGATCGAGCGCGTACTGGACGAACTCGCCCGATTGCAGCTCCGCGCGATCGGGGAACGCGCGTCGCAGCGCCGCGCGGTCGTCGTGATTGCCGACGAGCAGGTAGTACGGAATCGCGAGCGGCGCGAGCAGCGATTTCAGATGCGCGTATTCGTCGTCGTCGCCGAAATCGGTCAGGTCGCCCGTGACGAGCACCGCGTCCGGGCGCGGCTCGAGCGCGTTCAGCCGCGCGACGCAGCGCGCGAGATGCGCGGCCGTGTCGACGCGCCGATACGCGAGCATGCCGGGCCGCTTGATGTGCAGATCGCTGATGTGGGCAAGCAGCATCGTCTTCCTCGTTGTGTTCGTCGTCGCTTGAATGTTTCGAATCGAGCGCGGGGCGTCCGTCACGCGAGCGCGATGAGGCCCTCGGCCGCGATCGCGACGCCGACCGCGGTGCCGCGCGCGAGGTCGACGCGGCCCGGCATGTCGATGACGAGCGCATCGGGCGCCGCCTGCTCGACCGTCACGCGCGTGCGCTCGCCGAGGAACGCGCAGTGCGCGACCGCTCCGCGCAGCGTGGCGCCGGACGGATCGACGAGGCGCGCGTCCTCCGGTCGAAAGAATAGCTCGTTTGCCGGCGACGCGGCGGCGAGCTTGCCGCCCGTCGTCACGAGCGCGCCGTCGCGCCACACGCCTTCGATGCGGTTGAGCGTGCCGATGAAGCGCGCGACCGCGCGGGTCGCCGGCCGATAGTAGACGTCGCGCGGCGCGCCGATCTGCTCGATCTTCCCCGCGCTCATCACGACGATCCGGTCGCCGAGCTCCATCGCCTCGGCCTGGTCGTGCGTCACGTAGACCGTCGTCACGCCGAGCTCGCGCAGCAGCGCGTTCATCTCGCGGCGCAGCGCGTCGCGCAGCTGCGCGTCGAGCGCGGTGAGCGGCTCGTCGAGCAGCAGCACGCGCGGGCGCACCGCGAGTGCGCGCGCGAGCGCGACGCGCTGCCGCTGGCCGCCCGACAGCGCGTCGATCGGCTTGTCCGCGTGCGCGGTGAGCCGCATCATCGCGAGCAGCTCGTCGACGCGCTCGCGCAGCGCGCGCGGATCGGTGCGGCGAATCCGCAGCCCGTAGCCGACGTTGCCGCGCACCGACAGGTTGGGGAACAGCGCGTAGTTCTGGAACACCATGCCGACGCCGCGCTTTTCGATCGGCAGCGCGGTCACGTCGTCGGCGCCGAACGCGATCGCACCGCCCGCGTCGGGCACGTCGAGCCCCGCGATGAGGCGCAGCGTGGTCGTCTTGCCGCAGCCGGACGGGCCGAGCAGCACGAGCGTCTCGCCCGCGCCGATCGCGAGGTCGAGCGGCTCCAGCACGCGCGCGCCGTGGAAGGTCTTCGCGCAACGGGTCAGGGTGATCGGTACGGATTCGAGTTTCATCGGCGGGGCGGCGAGAAGGCGGAGAAAGAGGCGGTGAAATGAAGCACGAATTGAGCGGCACATTGAGCGGCACATTGAGCGGCGAACGCGCCGCGCGATGACGGCATCAAATCAGCGGCGCTTGCGCGCATCGCGGCGCGCGCCGGACGGATCGACGCCGAGGCGCTGCATCGCGACGAGCAGCGGCAGCGTCATCAGCAGGAACAGGATCGTGTACGCGCTGCCGATCTCGAGGCGCAGCGACGCGTACGTGTCGGCGAGGCCGACGGGCAGCGTTTTCGTGTCGGGCGTATGCAGCATCCACGTGAGGTTGAATTCGCCGATCGACAGCGTGAGCACCGCGAGCGCGCCCGCGACGATGCCGGAGCGCAGGTTCGGCAACACGATCGTCGCGAAGCGCGTGACGAACGATGCGCCGAGGCTCGCCGCGCCTTCCTCGAGCGTGCGCAGGCCGGCGCGCGCGGCGACGGCCGCGACCGCGCGGACCATGAACGGCAGCGTGAACACGACGTGGCCGACGACGATGAACCACACGCTCGTGCGGAACGCGGCGAAGCCGCCGTAGACCGAGAGGAGCGCGAGCGCGGACGCGAGGCCCGGCAACGCGACGGGCAGCACGAGCGCCTCTTCGATCACGCGCGACACGCGGCTGCGGCTGCGCGCGAGCGCATAGCCCGCCGGCACGCCCGCGACGAGCGTGATCGCGAGCGTCGCGGCCGCGACCTCGAGCGACAGAAACACGGAGCCGTGATATTGCGTCCACACTTCGCCGAGCCAGCGCAGCGTGAGCCCGCTCGACGGCCCGCGGAAATAGTTGACCGTGAGCCCGGCCAGCACCGACATCGCGACGGGCACGATGAGGAACGCGCAGAGCGCGAGCGTGACCGCCCATTGCGCGGCGGCGAGCCAGTCGAACGCGGCGCGGCGCGGGCGGCGGGCCGTCGGCGGCTCGTCGGAATCGGTCACGGCGGCGGCGGGGCGGGCGAGCGCGGCGGCGTCCTTGAAGGTCGGCGTCATGATGCGTGCGGAAGCGATGTAAACGTTTTCGTCGAGGGGATTATCGAGGGCGTCGATGAAGAACTGATGACGGCGCGACGGGAGCCGTCGGCGCGCGCGCGGGGCGGCGAGCCGGACAGACGATGGGCGCGCTGTGCGCACGCCAAGCGCATGCCGAGAGCAGACCAAGCGCAGACCAAGCGCACACGATGCCCGCTTGCACGATCGATTGAACGCGCATCGCGGCGCGACAGTTTTAAACGTTTGAACGAAGAGCGGGGGCGCGACCCGTGCCGCATTCGTCGAATGTGGCGAGCGCGGCGATTCGAGGCTGGGCCTTCGCCGTGCCGCCGCCGCGTCGAATCACGCGAGCGAAACGAGAGCGAAGTGCGAGCGAAACGTGCGCGAGCCGTTTCGAAGCGCATGCGAAGCGCGACAGGGAAGCGCAGGCGCGCGCGACCGCCGCAACGCCCGCGCGCATCGCCGGGAACGACGCCGAGCAATCCGTCTAATTGCCGGTTCCCCCGATGTCGCCGCGCATGCCGTTACGCTATATTGAATCGCCGAATGGTGTTGAGGACTCCGGGCAAACGGGCCGAGCACCAGGCGCGTCGTACGACGGCATGCTTCGGCCGGCGTGTCATGCGGCACGTTGCGGGGCGATTGTTGATGACCAGGAACGAGAGTGGCGACCCCGCTCTTTTTTGTTGTCTACGAGGAGGGAGTAATCGATGCAAACGATATCGATGGAGCAATGCCGGCGCATTCACGGCGGCGATAACCTGATCAACGGCACGTTCAATCTGCTGGGCGGCACGTTCACGATCAACAGCAGCGCGTTGAGCACGCTGCTCACCAATGCCAATACGCTCGTCGTCAATGCGAACAACTGGTTGACCAACCCGAAGGGGCAATTGTCGTCGGCGAAGGCGTAAGCGCCGGCGCGACGCGCGGCCGACGCCCGCATCCGGGCTCGCGGCCGCGGCGCGTCGATCCGACGCGGCCGGCAAGGACGCGCTTTCCCGGCGTCCCGATTCGAGCGGTCCGGCGTCGGATCTTCTTTCCCTCCCTTTCCTTTCCATTGCAGCGACGATTCGTTCGCCGTCGCGCCCGCTTCACGCGGAAGCCGCCGTCGCCTGCCCCGTCAGGTTGCGCGCGAGCGCAAGCACCGCCCACGTGACGATTCCGAGCAAGATCGACAATCCGGCCGCCGTCGCGATGTTCGCGTTCAGCGTGAACTCGGTGTAGATCGTCATCGGCAGCACGTCGAGATCGGTCGCGAGCGTGAACGCGGTGCCGAACGCGCCCATCGCGGTCGCGAAGCAGATCGCGCCCGCGGCGACCAGGCCCGGCGCGAGCGCGGGCAGCACGATGTCGCGCAGCACGTGCCACGGCGACGCGCCGAGCGAGCGCGCGGCTTCCTCGAGCGACGGGTCGAGCTTCGACGCCGCGGCGATCACGGTGACGATCACGCGCGGAATCGAGAAGTACAGATAGCCGACGAACAGGCCCGCGACCGAATACGCGAACACCCAGCGATCGCCGATGAACCGTTGCGACAGCATGCCGATCAAGCCCTGCCGTCCGGCGAGCATGATCACCATGAAGCCGACGACGACGCCCGGAAATGCGAGCGGAAACGTGAGCAGCGCGATCAGCGTGCGCTTGCCCGCGAATTCGCGCCGCGCGAGCAGCAGGCCCGAGATCGTCGACAGCGCGAGCGTCGCGAGCGTGACGGCGGCGGACAGCGCGACCGTCGACGCGAGAGACTTCATGTAGCGCGCGTTCGACAGCAGCGCGACATAGGCGTCGACGAACGCGCCGTCCGCCGACACCCGCACGAGCGAGACCATCGGCAGCAGCCAGAACGCGACGAACACGGCGAGCGCGGGCGCGACGAGCGCGATGCGCCAACGCGACGGGAACGTGAGATCGGACATCGTGATATCGACTCGTGCGGACAGGGGGAGAGCGGCGCGGCGCGCCGCACGTTCATTGCATCACTTGCAGATACTGCTTGCCGAACGCCTGCTGGCCGGCCGCGAGCTTGCCGAAATCGACGCTCTTCGCGCGCGCGTATTCGCTCGCGGGCAGGAATTTCGCGGCGACGTCGGCCGTGAGCGCCGGCGCGCGCACCGGGCGCAGATATGCGTTCGCCCACAGCTTCTGGCCTTCGTCGGACAGCACGAAGTCGAGCACCTTCTTGCCGTTCGCGTCGTGCGGCGCGCCTTTCACGAGGCTCATCACGTACGGCACCGCGATCGTGCCTTCCTTCGGAATCACGAATTCGACGTTCGCGTGGTCCTTGTATTTCGCGCGATACGCGTCGAAGTCGTAGTCGAGCAGGATCGGGATTTCGCCCGACAGCACGCGCGCGTACGCGGTCTGCTTCGGCACGATCGGCTGGTTCGCCTTCAGCTTGCGGAACCAGTCGAGCGCGGGCTGGAAGTTCTCGAAGCCGCCGCCGAGCGCCTCGTTCACCGCGACCGCGCCCGCGTAGCCGACGAACGCGCTCGACGGATCGAGATAGCCGACCATGCCCTTGTACTCGGGCTTCAGCAGATCGGCCCACGAGCGCGGCACCGGCTTGCCGTCGAGCGCGTCCTTGTTGACGAAGAAGCCGAGCGTGCCCGAATGGATCGCGAACCAGTAGCCCTGCGGGTCCTTCAGGTTGGCGGGGATATCGTTCCAGTGCGCGGGCCGGTACGGCGCGGTCACGCCCTTGTCCTTCGCCTGGAACGCCGACGACACGCCGAGATAGACGACGTCCGCGACGGGGCTCTTTTGCTCGGCGATGAGCTGCGCGATCGCCTGGCCCGAGTTCTTGTTGTCGAACGGCACGCGGATGCCGGTCTTCTGCTTGATCGCGGCGATCTGCGAAGCCCAGTCGGCCCATTCGGGCGGGCAGTTGTAGCAGATCGCGGTGTCTTGCGCGTGCGCGACGCGCGCGCCGAGCGACAGCGCGAGCGACGCGAGCGGGATGAGCGCGGCGGCGCACGCGCGACGCACGGCGGCGAGCGGCGAGCGCGGGAAGAAAGAGCGGCGGACGGTCACGGCAGGTCTCCTTGGGCGGGCGAAACGAATGAAGTCAGGGCGGGCTCGATGCGCATCGACGGCGGGGGCGAGGCGAACGCGGCGCGAATCCGGCATGAATCCGAAGCGAGAGGGGAACGAACCCGACGCGAATCGGGCACGAACTCGGCACGAATCCAGAACAAATCTGGAACGAATCCGACGCGAATCGGGCGCGAACGCGGCGCGCGTTCGGCGCGCATTCATACGGCTCGCCGCGGCATGCGCGCATCGCGCGGCGGCGCGACGGTCGCGCCTTCGCGCACCGTGTGCGGCAGCGTGAGCCACGGCTGCGCGTGACGCTCGCCGGCGATGCGCTCGGCAAGACGCCGCCACGCGGCGCGGCCGATCTCGCGATTCGGCGTCGCGACGCTCGCGAGCGGCGGCGCGAGCAGCGCGCCGACCGCGAGGCCGTCGAAGCCGAGCACCGACATGTCGTCGGGCACGGCGAGGCGCGCATCGCGCAGGCCGCGCATCACGACCATCGCGAGCCAGTCGTTGCTGCAAAAAAGCGCGGTCGGCCGCGTCGCGCGCGCGCTCAGATGCGCGAGCATCGCGTGCGGCAGCGTCGGCGCGTTGAAGTCGATTTCGAGCGCGGGCAGCGGCTCGAGCCCGTGCTCGTCGAGCGCCTGCGCGTAGCCGCGCACGCGCAGCCGCGCGCGGTCCGACGCGTCGAGCGAGCCCGCGAGCATCAGCACGCGCCGATGGCCTCGCTCGATCAGCATCCGCACGCCGTCGTACGCGGCGCGGCGATTGTCGACCGCGACCGACGGGCGATGCGGCGTGTCGTTATGCATCAGCACGTAGAGCGGGCCGTCGCGGTCGAGCTCGTCGAGGAGCGGATGCGCGTCGGCGTCGGCGACGGTCAGCATCAGGCCTTCGACGCGCTGCGCGCGCAGCGTCTCGATCGCGTGGCGCTCGCGCGCGGCGTCGTATTCGGTCGACATCACGATCAGCTTGAAGCCGGCGCGCGTCGCGAGCTCGTCGACGCCTTGCAGGCATTCGGCGAAGACGGGGTTCGACAGCGTCGGCAGCACGACGCCGATCAGTTGCGTGCGGTCGCTGCGCAATTGCCGGCCGAGCGGGTTCGGGCGAAAGCGCAGCGTGCCGATCGCGGCGCGGATGCGTTCGAGCGTCGCGGGATTGACCGTGTGCGGCGCGTTGATCGCGCGCGACACGGTCGCGATCGACACGCCGGCGAGCGCGGCGACGTCTTTGATGGTCGGCGTCATGAAGCGTGTGGCGGATGCGTGTAAACGTTTTCGTCGTCGGGATTATCGGCGGCGTCGATGAAGAACTGATGACGCAGGGGCAGGGCCGTTCGTCGAGCGATCGATCGCCGGCGTTGACGCGTTGGCGGCGGCGGATTCGAGGCGAACCGCGGCGATGAGCGGTGCGCCGACGGGCCGCCGCGGGCCAGGCTATCGAGGGGCGAAAGCGTATTGGGGAGGGCGCAGCGGTGGTAGAATGCGGTCCGCCCTTGCCGGGGTGATGAAATTGGTAAACATAGCGGACTTAAACGATTGAGTGCCCGGCCGGAAACGGCCGGTGCAGAACCCTTCAAATTCGGCGAAACCCCTGGCGCGCGATGCGCCGAGGCAACGCCGAGCCAAGCCCGAAGCGGTCGCGAAAGCGGCGGCGGGGAAGGTGTAGAGACTAGACGGGGGGCGCCTAAGGCGCACGAGCGGCAGCAACGCTCGCGCGCGACGGCGAAGGCATAGTCCAGCGCACGAACGGCGCCGCGCGGCGCCGGCTTCGAAAGAAGCAGTGTGACGAAAATCCGCCGCCTTGATTGGCTTGCCGGTTCGAGTCCGGTCCCCGGCACCATCCCGCCTTTGGGCGGCACCGAGTTCGCCCGCCGCGCCTCGAAACCGCAGAAGCGTTTGCCGGACGTCTTCGTTCCCGCGAGCGCAAGCGGCCGCACGATGGCCGAATCGAACCCATTCTGCGCGAGACTCGCGGCCGGAGACCGGATGCGGCGGCGCAGCCCAGGTCCCGATGCCTCATTTCCCTTACGCGCCGCGCGGCTCGCGCACGCCTTTGCCCAAGCGCCAGCGCAGCGGCGTGCGCAACGTGACGCTGTCCGCGTAGCCGACCTGCTCGGCGATGCGCTCCACGGGGCACTCGCTTCACGGCGTGGCCGATGGGCTGCGGGCGCGCAACCCGGGGCTTCTCGTCGTCGCCGCGGAGCCGGCTGAATCGGCGGTGCTGTCCGGCGGGCCGAAAGGCTCGCATCGGATCGAAGGCATCGGCATCGGCTTGCCGCCGCGCGATGTCGAATCCACGTATCGAATCGCCGCTGCCGTGAAAATGCGGTGTCCCGTCGCGATGCGGGACCGGCAGCCGACGATCAATCCGACGTCCGCATGCGCGCCGTGGGCGCGCGGGATGCGGGGTCGCGCGCCGAGCGGCGGATCTTGCCGAACTCGGCTTCGGGCAGGATGCGCATGATCGACGACATTGCGTCCTGCACGCGCGTGCTCGCCAGTTCCAGCTCGAGGCACGCCTGTCCGGTTTTGTTGTCGATGACCGCCGTGTAGATGTCGAGCGCGGAGCCGAGCACCCGATGCAGCTCGCGCCGCACGGTGGTCAGATTGTCGGTGCCGACGCGTATCGACATCAGGACGCGATAGTCCGCCTGCGCGGTGCGCGGGCGAATCGGCGCGGATCGATCATGAACGGTCGCGCGCGATGCGTGGAAGGCAGGCAGGGCGATCGAATCGGAATGGAATCTGAGCGGCTTCATGCGTTGGCCCCCGCGCCGCGGTGCGGCTCGAGTCGCGGAGATCTCGTCTGGAACATGAAGGGCATTCTAGAAAGCGGCGCGAAGATTCGGTGTATAGAGTTCGTGGTGCGACGCAAAAAATGCGTAAACCGCGTGGAGCGTCACGATGTTCGATGCATCGAAGATCGAAGTTTGAAGCTCGATGCTCAATGCGCGAGACACGAGACACGAGACACGAGACACGCGAGATGCGAGATGCGAGATGCGATGCGGACGGGCGGCGCGTCGTGCGTGCGGCCGCAGCTCGATGTCGATGATCCGCTCGGCGATCGCGCAAATCGACACCGCCGCCTCGGCGGCGGCGTCGCTCGTGGACGCCACGCCGGCGCGAGCACACGCACGGCGAGACGAGCCTTGGCCACGCGTCGTTCGGCGCGCCAGATCCTGCGGACGCTGCGAGCCGACGATGCGTTGCGTCGGTGAGCGATGCCGTGGCCGGAAGCCGGAGGCGGCGCTGAAGCCCGATGGGCGGGGCGACGGACGCATCGCCCGTCGTGTGAAGCGGCGACCGTTCGCGGAGGCGGGCCCCGATCGCCGCCGCCGCCGAATCGAGACGAACGGCGGCGCACTTGCTGCGGCAAACGATTCCGCCGGGGCGTCCGTCAAACGAACTCGAACGTGCGTTCCCGGCGTGGCCGGGCGCGCCCGCGCGATTCGCCCGCTCGCAGGTCGCCGATAGCATCGTCGACGACGCGCACCGCGCGCCCGCTCCGCGGCTCGAGCCGCAACGAGCCGAGGCGCGTGACGCGTCCGGGTTCGGGCAGCCAGAACGCGTCGTCGGACACCTTCGCCTCGAGCGGCGCGGGCGTCGCCTTTGCATCGTGCAACGAGCCGCTCGCATAGCCTTTTTCGCGCCATTTGCGCAGCACGCGGTCGATTTGCGCGGCGAGCGCCTGTACTCGATTCGTGTGCAAATCGCGCTCGTCGACGCTCAATGCGATAGCGATCACGATGGCGTCGATGTCGTGCGACACGAAAATGCTTTGGCCGCACATGCCGCCCGCCGCGTCCGCGATCGCGTGCACGTCGTCCTGCAATTCGACATGCGCTTCGCGCCAGGCGTCGATGCCGACCTTCGGCGCGCCGCCGTTGCCGTTCGATTTCGCGCCGCACGGCCGGGAGCGATGAAACGAAAGCGTGACGATCGAGGGCGGGCGCACCTCGTCGTACAGCAGGAAGTAGTAGGCGGCGGACAGGGCGGCGATCGGCACCGCGAAGAGCGCGACCGCCCCGATCGCGCCTTCGGACGCATAGGCCGCGATCGCGACAGCGAGCGCCGGAACCGCGAAGGCGAGGAATTTGCCGACGAGCAGGCCGAGCGCGAAGGGCAGTGCGTAGACGACGGGGCGGTCGCGGCGGTTGAGCCAAACGCCGCGCGCCGGCCGTTTCAGGATGCGATGGAGCACGAGCGCCACGAGCGTCGCGATGAGCGCCGCGCCGGTATAGGCGAAGGGCCTCGAATTGGCGAGCGACATCAGTTCGGACATCACGTCGAGCGCGACGCCATGCCCGACTTGCTCCGGCAGCAGCGCTCGGTAATGCCGCACGAACGCGCCTGTCAGATGATAGGCCGCGTAAGCGGATGCACCCGTGGGGACGAGCCAGTCGACGAACCAGCGCTTGGCCCAGCCGAATCGGCCCGTCTCCAGTTTCGGCAGCGGCATTCGCAGATGACGGCGGATGAAAACGCAGAGTCCGGTGCGCTGCGTCGGTCGGTCGGAATGGTTCATCGTTGGAATCGGTTGTTGTCGTGATGGCCGGCGAATGCGGCGAAGCGCCCGCGCGTCGTCGGTCAGGCGGCCCGACAAGGTTATCGGCACCGTGCGCAGGAACTGAATGGCGCGTCGCGCCGCGCGGACCGGCGAACCTATTCGGACTTGCTTCGTCGGCTCGATGCCGCCGTCAACCGAATGCGGCCGCCCGTTCGTCTTGGTCATGCCCGCGAAGCCGCCGATCGCGAATCCGGCGGCGGGCCGAACGCCGGCCGGCGCGGGGCCGCGTCGTGTCGCGTGATGGGGGATCGCCGCGTCGGATCGCTTGTCGCGTGCGTGGCGGCGAGCGTTTTTCGGCTGGGGGCGGATGTCCGATCGTCCTCTTCGGCATGAGCCCTTTCGACCGGATCGCGTTGCGGCGACGATCCGCAGGCGATTCGTGGTCTCGAAGAGTCCGTCGCTTGCCATCCATCGCCCGCTGGCCGTCGCTCATCGCCGACCATCCACCGCCGACCGCCGACCGCCGACCGCCGACCGCCCACCGCCGACCGCCCACCGCCCACCGCCCACCGCCCACCGCCCACCGCCCACCGCCCACCGCCGACCGCCCACCATCCACCATCCACCATCCACCATCCACCATCCACCATCCACCGCCCGCCATCCACCGCCGCGCCGAAGCGATCGCGTTGCGCGGCTCGGCCTTTTCGTCCCGCCGCCTACGAAGCGACGACGCGATTGCGGCCTTCGTTTTTCGCGCGATAGAGCAGCTTGTCGGCGGCGCTGAGGATCTCGTCGACGGTGTCGCCGTCGCGCCCGTATTGCGACACGCCGATGCTCACGGTCACGGGCGTGTGCTTGCCGTCGATGCCGAACGGCGTGTTTGCGATCGTCGTGCGCACGCGCTCTGCGATGCCGCTCGCCGTGTCGGCGAGCATCCGCGGCAGCAGCACCATGAACTCCTCGCCGCCGACGCGCGCGATGTGATCGTAAGGGCGGATCGCGGCGAGGCATTGGCGGACAAAATTGCGCAGCACGACGTCGCCGACCTGATGGCCGTAGTTGTCGTTGATCTTCTTGAAGTTGTCGAGATCGAGCGCGAGCAGCGAAAACGCGGTGCCGTCGCGCTTCGCGCGCGCGATTTCCACGTGCATCTGCTCGATGAACTTGCGCCGGTTCGACGCGCCTGTGAGCGGATCGGTGGTCGCGAGATGCTCGAGTTTCTGATTGGTCCGCTTGAGCTCCTGCAGCGCGCCCTCGGTGCGCGCCATCGATTCGGCGAGCCGCGCCATCAGGTCCTGCTGGCTGTAGACGGTCGCGAACGAGCGGGTCGTCGTGAGCGCCTGGACGACGCCGAAGCTCAGCGTGAAGAAGCCGGTCGCGAAGATGACGTGCGCGAGCCACCACATGTGGTTCCACGGCTTGCCGAGAATGAACGCGATCGACGACAGCGCGAACGACGTCACCGAGACGCCGTAGATGAGCATCAGCGGCGTGCGGATGCGCCGCACGAGCAGGAGCGCCACATTGACGAGCGACACGATCATCGCGCCGCCTTCCATCGACACGCGCGTCCACAGATTGCCCGCGATCGGCGAATAGGCGATCGTCGCGACGACGACGCAGACGGCGACGTAGCCGGCAACCCACGGCAGCCACACCGATAGCTGGGTGCGCTGCTCGGGCGCCTCGGTATCCTTGAAGTACGACAACTGCCCGACGAACAGCAGGATCGACATCACGAGGCGCGACGCGGGCCCGTACAGCAGGAACAGCCAGATGTTCCGATGCGCCATGCCGGTGAACGCGCCGTGCAGCGAGTAGATCACCGCGAAGCCGAGGAAGCCGAGCGTGAGCCAGCGCAGCAGCGGCTCGCCCGACGACAGATAGCAGCGCCACGTCACATAGGTGACGAACAGGCCCTCGAGCGTCGCGGCGGCGATCGCCAGTTCGTGAAACTGATGGTTTTCGAAGATGAGATGCGGATCGATGAAGCGCCACACATAGACGATCAGCACCCCGGGGACGAGCGCGAAGCCGATCAGCAGGCACGCGGCGTAGATCCGGGCGATCGTGCCGATTACGCGCGACGATTCATGGGCGGTGAAGACGGTGCTCACGGTGGCCTCCGCAATGCTGTTCTGTATCCCGAAGTGGGCAATCAGCACGGAGCGTCGCCCGGCGAATCGCCGTCGCGTCGGGTCTCGCGCTGCCTCGTTTCGTCATGCGTCGTTCGTTTGTCTGACGAGAGTATAGGCGGCGGCTTTCGTTTGACAATACGGCCGGACCGGTTTCATGCACTCGCACGGGTAGCCGAAGCGGCGGATTGTTCAGTTTTGTGGCGCAGACGCGAGCCGCGAAATTGGTGATGAAACATTCGCATGCGGCGGGCCGCGAAGTTCACGGGGATGCCCGCCGCGCGAAATCGGTGCGGACGTCGCATGGTTGCGCGTCGCGCCGCATTGCCCGAATGGGGCGTTCCGTTGCCGGCAACGGGCGTGTGCGTCCGGCGCGGCGCGCATCGAAGCGGGCTCGACATTGCGCATCCGGGGCGCGTCGCGGGCATTGGTCGCGATGGTCGCGTCACATCGCATTGCATCGCATCGCATCGACGAAGCGTTCGACGAAGTGCGTTTGGCGTTCGGCGTTCGGCGTCCGGCGTGACGCGCATCGGCATTCCGTCTGCCTAGGGTTTTCATATGTCGCGAGCGGACCGCCGCATCGAATCAACGTGAATATAGTTAAGTGTTGGACCGGCTCGAATCCGGTGTGTTCGTCGCGGTGGAGGTCATCATGAGCTACAGCCTGGAGGGACGCATACTGGAGGTATGCGATTGCAAGGTGCTTTGCCCGTGCTGGATCGGAGAGGACCCCGACAACGGCACGTGTCGGGCGACGGTCGCCTACCACTACGACGAGGGCAAGGTCGACGACGTGGACGTGTCCGGGCTGACGGTCGCGTTCGCCGCGTTCGTTCCGGGCAACATTCTGCAGGGCAATTGGCGGGTGATCATCTTCATCGACGCGCGCGCGACCGACGCGCAATTCGATGCGCTCGCGAGCGTCTATCGCGGCGAACGCGGCGGGCCGCTCGCCGATTTCTCGAAGCTCTTCGGCGACGTCGTCGCGATCGAGCGGGCGGCGATCGATTTCGACGTGCGCGACGGCAGGGGCACGCTGAAGGTGGGCGACACCACGTACGCGGAGCTCGAGCCCTACCTCGGGCCCACCGGCGAGCCGACGAAGCTCGTCGAAAGCATTTTTTCGACGATTCCCGGATCGCCCGCGTTCGTCGGCAAGGCGGGCACGTTCCGCATGCACGCGCAGAAGCTCGGCATCGAACTCGATCTGAGCGGGCAGAACGCAATTCAGGGCTTCTTCACGTTCCATTCGTGACACGCGGGCGCACGAGCGCCGGCCTGCGCTATCCGGGCGCGCATTGCGATGAGCGCGATCTCGTCGCGTCGCGTGTTCGTGCCGCTCGCGATCGCGTCGATCGCCGCGGCGTGGATCACGTTGTGGGTGTGGGATGACAGCCCGTACGCGCGTTTTCTTCATCACGTCGACTGGTCCGAGACGAATCTCGCCGGGTTGTGCCGGCTGATTCCGGCGGGGAACGTGGTCGTGCCCGCGCTGCTGCATGTCGCCGCATGGCTGCTGATGATCGTCGCGATGATGTTGCCGACCGCGCTGCCGCTGCTGCGCACGTTCGAGCGTCTGACGGCCGCGCGGCCGGACCGCAACCGCCTGATGCTGCTCGTGGTGCTCGGCTACCTCGCCGCGTGGAGCGCGTTCGGGCTGGCCGTCCATGCAGGCGACGCCGGCCTGCACGCGCTCGCGCGACGCACGCCGTGGCTCGCATGGCATGGATGGCTCGTCGGCGCGACCGTGCTCGCGCTCGCGGGCGCGTATCAGCTCAGTCCGCTCAAGTATCGCTGTCTCGACAAGTGCCGCTCGCCGCTGATGTTCGTGAGCGAGCAGTGGCGGGGCGGCAATCCGCGGCGCGAGAGCTTCGTGCTCGGCGTGCGGCACGGCGTTTTCTGCGTCGGGTGCTGCTGGATGCTGATGTGTCTGATGTTTGCGGTGGGCGCGGGCAGCATCGGCTGGATGCTGGCGATCGGCACGGCGATGTCGATCGAGAAGAACCTGCCGCACGGCCGGCGTTTGAGCGCGCCGCTCGGCGTTGCGTTGCTCGGGTGGGCGGCGTGGATCGGGGCGGCGGGGTGGCTGCCGCTTTGAGCGGCGGGGGCGGCCGCCGCTCGAAACGCCGCGGCCGTCGATTCCGGAGGAACGCTGCGTGAGATGCGCCGCGATTCTCCGCGAGTGCGGAATGGAGGCGCGGGAAAATGGCAGGCGCGCGGCCGGCCCTCGACGCGCGGAGGGCGAGCGCGGCGCCGCTCGCTGCGGCGACGTTCCGGATACCGAATGAACCGTGCGCCGCGCGCGCCGACGCCGATTTCGCTACTCCGGCTTATCCTCCGCCCGCGCGAGCATCATGTCGCCGATCGCATCGTTGCCGCGCGCCTTCAGCGCTTCGCCCGCGCCGCGGATGTCGCGGACCTCCTTGTTCTGCCCGAGCTTCCATTTGCCGACGAGCCGCGTGATGTCGATCTGCAAGCCGACGATCGAGCGCAGCATCGTGTCGATGTAGTCCTTCGGCGCGTCGCCCATCTTCCACGGCTCGGGCTGCGCCGCCTCGTGCGTGCGCGTGAGGCGCGCGACCACGCCGCGTACGAACGGTTCGTCGTCGCGAATGGCGATCCGTCCGTGCGCGTGGACGACGACGTAGTTCCACGTCGGAACCTGCCGGTGGAATGCGTGTTTGCTCGGATACCAGCTCGGCGAGATGTACGCGTCGCCCGCCCGGAACACGACGAGAACCTCGTCGCCGCTCGACACGTCCCGCCACAGCGGATTCGCGCGCGCGACGTGCGCGCGCAGCGTGCCGAGCGTTCCTTCGCCGGGCGCGAGCTCGAACGGAAGATGGTTCGCGTCGAGTCCGCCCGTTCCGTGCGTGATCAACGTGCCGAACGGGTGCTGGGCGATCAGCGCGTGCATGACTTCCGTGCGGCGCTCTTCGAAGTGGTCGGGGACGTACATGGCGGCTCCAGGGTCCGGCTGCGTTTGCGCAGCGCGTCGAAGTTGGGGGGACGCGGCGATTGTCGCGCCAAACGGATTGATTCTGTAGAGCCAGTTCGAAGAATTTCGGGTGGGCCGGAATGGCGGCGAGAATCTCGAGGGTCGCGAGGATCATCGAGGCTCCGTCGATCGGCGCGCTCGACCGGCTCGCCGGCAAGCCGAGCCGGCAAGCCGAGCCGGCAATTGGCGCGGGCGCTGCGGGATGCGATCCGCAGGGGCGGAATGAAGCCGGGCGATGCGTAGCGGCAGCCGTAGCCGCAGCCGCTACTGCTACTGCTACTGCTACTGCTACTGCTACTGCTACTGCTACTGCTACTGCTACTGCTACTGCTACTGCCGCTACCGCTACCGCTACCGCTACCGCTACCGCTGCCGCTGCCGCTGCCGCTGCCGTTGCCGTTGCCGTTGCCGCTGCCGCAGCCGCAGCCGCTCGCGTCCTCGCTGCGGTTTGCGTGCGGGGCGTCGTCGACGCATACGGGCAACAGGTCGCGCAGGGGGAGGCTGGAGCCGCCCGGCCGCGCGTCGGCACCCGGCTGCGTGCGCTGCGCCCGTCGTCATGGGGCATCGAGCCGCGTGCGAACGACGCGCATCCGCCCGCGCCCCGTTCGCGCGACGGCCCGCGCGGCGGCCGCATCGCCGCCGCTCGACCGGTCGGGCGGTTGCTCAGCCGTCGCTCGCCACCCACGCGCCGTGAAAGCCGGCCGGAATGCGCCGCGGCAGATGCACGGTCGCGACCGGTTCGCCGTCGACGGCCCGGCCGTCGAGGATCACGACGTCGCTCGTATCCGTTGCATGGCGGTACACGCAGACGAGCACCCAGCCGTCGTCCTCGTCGGTCGCGCCCGGACGCGGGACGAACACGGGCTCGCTGTTCTGGTCGCCCGGCGGCACGCGGTAGCGCTGGATCGAGCCGCCGTCGACGTCGTAGCGCGCGACGCCGCGCAGCGCTACGTGGCTCGGCTGCTCCGCCGCATACAGGTACCGATGGCGGCGGCCGGTGCGGCTTTCGTTGATCCGCGGCAGCTCGATGCCGGCGTCGTCGAGCGGCTGCTCGGCGACGATCCCGGTGTCGAGGTCGATCACGTAGCGCCACAGCACGCCGCGCGGATTGTCGTCGAATGCGCGCCCGCCGCGCGCGACGCGCAGGAACCACGGATAGCGGACGACGTCGAGCACGATCGCCGAGCGGTCGAGGTCGTACGCGTTGACGACGTGCTGGATGAAGCACGGCGTCACGTCGAACCAGCGCACGTCGCCGCCGTGGCGCGGCACGACGCCGATGCGCGCGCCGCGCTCGTCGTGCCAGCGCAGCGGCATCCGGTGGCCGCGCGACAGCATCGAGAAGTCGTACGCGACGTTCAGATCGAAGACGATGCTGTGCGTCGCGGTGATCGCGATGTCGTGCATCATCGACGGCGCGGGCAATTCGATTTCGACGTCGACGGTTTGCTCGCCCGCCGCGTTTGCGACGCCGTAGCGCAGCCACGGCCTGTTCCAGTCGGCGCGAAACGCGATCAGCTCGCCCGTGCGCGGATCGATCTTCGGGTGCGCGTTCATGCCGTGCGCGAGCGCGGAATGACGGCGCGACGCGCCGATGCTCTCCAGCCCGGCCGTGATCGCGAGCGGCGCGCCGCCTTCGGCGAGCGCGAGGATCTCGCCCGCGTGAACGAGCACGTTGACGTTCGGATTCGTGTCGACGAGCGACGGCGCACGCTCCGGCGCGACCGCGTGTGCCCAGCGCCGCGTGCGCGCCCAGCGGTTCCGGTAGCGCGTCGCGCGGCCGTCGCGGAACGCCACCGCGTGCAGCATCGCGTCTTCCGGCCACCACGACAGCACGCCGCTGCCTTCGAAGCGGCCGCGCAGCGGGTTGGGGCCGTTGCGCACGAGCGCGCCGTTCAGCGCGCGCGGAATCGCGCCCGTCACGCGAAGGTCGAAGGCGTCGATCTCGTCGGCGACGGGCGCCAGTGCGCCCGCATTCAAGTCCAGGGTCTGCATGTGGGCCGGAAGCGGAATCAGCATGCGGCGGGCGGTGGCGGCGCGTCGTCGTTCGACGACGCGAGCGCGATCGCGTGATCGCGCACGTCGGCGGGCCACGCGGCGATCAGCTCGCGCAGGCGCGCGCCGTCGTTCGCGAAGAGCGCGCGCGTCGCCTCCTCGAAACCGGGCATGTCGCCCGCGATCGCCGACATGAAGTGATACGCGCGCTCGTGCGCGCGGCGGCTGCGGTCCTTGTGCGCGTGCGTGCGCCGGGCGTCGTCGACGAGGCGGCGCAGCGCGACGGATGCGCCGCCCGGCTGCGTCGCGAGCCATTCCCAATGGCGCGGCAGCAGCGTGACTTCGCGCGCGACGACGCCGAGCTTCGGACGGCCGCGGCCGCGCGGCTCGTTCGCGAGGCCGCCGGGATCGGCCGCGTCGTCGGCCATGCCGTCGGCGTGGGCGCCTGAGGCGGCGTCGCGGGCCGTGCCGGCGCGTGTCGCGTCGGCCGGGGCGGCCGATGCCTCGGCCTGCGCGTAGCGCGCCGCGACTTCGTCGTCCGAGCCGCGCGTGTCGATGTCGATCGAGCGTCCGGCCGCGTTGTCGAAGATCAGGATCGCGCCGGCCACCGCGTCGTTCTCGACGGCCCGCTTGATCGCGAGCGCGACCGTCGACAACGGGCCCGCCGCGAGACGCCGGTAGCCGTCGAAGGCGATATGGGAAGAAAGGGGGGAAGTCGTCATCGCATGGGTCTCATTTGTCCGAGCAATGCGATATTTATACCCGGATATAAATTGATCGTCAATAATATCCGGGTAATATTTGTGGCCGAGCCGAGCCGAGCCGAGCCGAGCCGAGCCGGCCGAGCGACGTCGAGCGCGTCGCTTGCCGCTTGCCGTTCGCCGCACCGATCGAAGGCGCGCGCGCTTTCGCCTACAGGATCTTCGCCTTCAGCAGCGCCTCCAGCCAGTCCGCGAACACCTGGACGCGCCGCGACAGATGTTGCCGATGCGGGTAGAGCAGCGTCATCGGCATCGGCGCCGCGCGATGATCGGGCAGCACTTCGACGAGCTCGCCCGCGCGCAGATGCGCGTCGACGTCGTACGCGGGGATCTGGATGAGGCCGAGGCCCGACAGGCAGCACGCGATGTAGGCCTCCGCGCTGTTGACGGTCACGCGTCCCCGCAGCGCGAGCCGCCTGACGGTGTCGCCGTCGACCCATTCCCACGGCGCGATGCGCCCGTTCGCGGGCGACGCGTAATTGATCGGCTGATGGCGTTCGAGATCGGCGGGCGTGCGCGGCTCGCCGTGGCGCGCTAGATACGCGGGGCTCGCGACGTTGATGAGCGGCAAGTCGCCGATCGCGCGCGCGACGAGCCCCGAGTCGCTCAGCGCGCCGACGCGCAGCGCGCAGTCGACGCGCTCCTCGATCAGGTTCACCGCGCGATCGGTGACGCCGAGATCGACGCTGATCTGCGGATACCGGTCGAGAAACTCGGGCAGCGCGGGCGCGACGATCAGGCGCCCGATCCGGCCCGGCATGTCGACGCGCAGCGTGCCGCTCGGCCCGACGATCGAATGGCGGAACAGATTCTCGGTCTCCTCGACGTCGGCGATGAGGCGAAGGCAGCGCTCGTAGAGCGCGGCGCCGTCCTGCGTCGGCGTCACCTTGCGGGTCGTCCGGTTCAGCAGCCGCGCGCCGACGCGGCCTTCGAGCTCCTGGATCGCCGCCGATACCGACGAGCGCGGCATGCCGAGCGTATCGGCCGCGCGCGTGAAGTTCGCGCATTCGACGACGCGTGCGAACACGCGAAAAAGATCAATGCGGTCCATCGGCGTGGGCGCGGCGAAGCGCGGCGGGCGGCCCGTGCTCCTTGTCGGAGGCGGCG
Source organism: Burkholderia sp. ABCPW 111 (assembly GCF_000773065.1). Taxonomy (NCBI): domain Bacteria; kingdom Pseudomonadati; phylum Pseudomonadota; class Betaproteobacteria; order Burkholderiales; family Burkholderiaceae; genus Burkholderia; species Burkholderia sp. ABCPW 111. The sequence continues at coordinate 102,786 of NZ_JPWT01000036.1, forward strand.
GCCGGTGTGGACACGGGCGTGGATTCGGGCGGGGTCATCGTCGCGGGATCAATGTGCGCGAGCCGACTATTCGTCGGAATTTCTGACAGGTGATGTCAGAAGTGTCGGCTTTATGTGGATTTTCTGGACTATATCATCCGAAGGCATGCGAGGCCGTATCGGACGGCCTCGCGCGAAGAAACGGAGAGCCACCATGGCAGACCACGGCATCAAGGGCAAAACCGCCATCATCGCGGGCGGCGCGAAGAATCTCGGCGGGCTGATCGCGCGCGATCTCGCCGCGCAAGGCGCGAAGGCGGTCGCGATCCACTACAACAGCGCGCGCACGAAAGCCGACGCGGAAGCGACCGTCGCCGCGGTGAAGGCGGCGGGCGCGCAGGCGGTCGCGCTGCAGGCCGACCTGACGACGGCGGGCGCCGTCGAGAAGCTGTTCGCCGATGCGGTGGCCGCGCTCGGCCGTCCGGACATCGCGATCAACACGGTCGGCAAGGTGCTGAAGAAGCCGCTCGTCGAGATCACCGAGGCCGAATACGACGAGATGGCGGCCGTCAATGCGAAGTCGGCGTTCTTCTTCCTGAAGGAAGCGGGCAGGCACGTGAACGACAACGGCAAGATCGTGACGCTCGTGACGTCGCTGCTCGGCGCGTTCACGCCGTTCTACGCGGCCTATGCGGGGATGAAGGCGCCCGTCGAGCACTTCACGCGCGCGGCGGCGAAGGAATTCGGCGCGCGCGGCATCTCGGTGACGGCGGTCGGCCCCGGCCCGATGGACACGCCGTTCTTCTATCCGGCCGAAGGCGCGGATGCGGTTGCGTATCACAAGACGGCCGCGGCGCTGTCGCCGTTCTCGAGGACGGGCCTGACCGACATCGAGGACGTCGTGCCGTTCATTCGCCATCTCGTCAGCGACGGGTGGTGGATCACGGGGCAGACGATTCTGATCAACGGCGGGTATGCGGTGAAGTAAGCGGCGAAGTAAGCTGCGAAGGGAGCGCCGAAGCCGCATGCCTGCGACGAGGGCGACAAGGGCGACAAGGGCGACAAGGGCGACAAGGGCGACAAGGGCGACAAGGGCGACAAGGGCGACAAGATCGACAAGAGCGACAAGAGCGACAAGAGCGACAAGGGCGACAAGAGCGACGCCGCGGCGCAGGCTGCGAGCCGGGTTGCCGGCGGTCGATGGCGACGCGCCTCGGGGCCGATGCGTCAGGTGCGGTGAGCGACATGCGGCGTGCGGCGTGCGGGCCCGACGGGTAGCGCGATCAGCGCGCGTCGACGCCGTTTGCGTTGGATTGCGTTGCGGCTTCGGTTGTCGCGGCGTTCGCCGTCGCGGGCGCCGATGCCGACGCTGTAGTGGTCGTCGCTGCTGTCGCCGCTGCGGCCGTTGCCGCCGTCGCTGTCGGCGTGGGAGCGAGCGTGGCTGTCGGAGAGGCCGCCTGCGCGGCATTCGCCGGGGGCTGCGCGCCGGGCGACGGCGTCGATAGCGGCATCAGCGGCATCAGCGGCATCAGCGGCGGCGGCGCGACGGGCAGCGGCGCATCGAGCGATGCCGATGTCGCCGGCTGCCGCGCGGGTTGATACGCCGGTTGATGCGCGGACGCGACCGGCGCCGTCGGCGGCGCGATCGACGACGGGTGGCTCGTCTCAGGCGTCGAGGCCGGCGCGGATGCCGGCGCTGGCGCGGACGACGGCGAAGGTGAAGGCGAAGGCGAAGGCGAGGACGACGGCGAGGAAGCCGGTGCGGGGGCCGATGCCGGCGCGGGCGATGCCGTTGGCGTAGATGCGGCCGCCGCAGGTGCCGAAGCGGATGCCGAAGACAAAGACGACGAAGACGAAGACGCTGACGCAGCGGACGCCGGCGCGGGTTTCTGCGCCGGCGCGGATGCGGCGGCGGGTGTCGCCGATGCGGATGCCGCCGCCGAAGCCGCCGAAGCCGCCGAAGCCGCCGAAGCCGCCGAAGCCGCCGAAGCGCCGTCGGCCTCGGCCGGATGCACGGGCTGCGCGGGCGGCGTCGGCACGGCGGGGGTCTTCATCTTCATCGGCGCGCCTTCGGCCGTTTCCTCCGGCTCCGGCAGCGGCGCGACGCGCTCCTTCTCGGCCGCCTTGACGGCGGCCTTGTCGCGCCGCGTCGGGTCGATCTTCAGGAAATGGTCGACGAGATTGAAGAAGCGCTCGTAGAACACGCCGGCCGGAATGGTTTCGCTCGCGATCTTGACCATCGCGTCGTCGCTCGAGCCGATCGGCAGCGACAGCGAGCCGAACACGCTCAGGCCGACGCTCGCCGACGTATTGCTCTTCTTCAGCGAGTAGCGATCCTGCACGGCGTTCACGTACGCGATGCTCGACGTGCCGTCTGCGTCCGCGTCCGCGCAGACGACGTGGAATTCGATGACGACGTGCGAATCGTTGCTCGGCTGGAAGTTCTTGCTGCCTTCGATCGCATCCGCGCGCGTCGCGCTTGCCATGTAGCCCTGGCTCAACAGCGCGCGGCGCGCGGCTTCGCACGTCGCGGCCGATTTTTCGTGGAATGTGCGCGCGTAAGGGCTCGCGGTCGCGTCGAATTGTTCTTGCTGATACAGCGGCTTCGGCGCGGACGAGCAGGCGGACAGCACGGTCGCGATCGCAACGGCGGACGGAACGAGGAACGGTCGGAATCGGTTGTGCATGGCGTAATTCGAAGTGGCCGGCCACGTGCGGCGCGCCGCGGCCCGCGCGCACGCGCGGACGGGGCGCTGCCGATCGGCGCGGCCGCGCGTGCGAGCCGCGGCGGCGATCCGAGCGGCCTTCCGCGCGCCGATCAGGCTGACGCGATGTGGCTTGGCGAGCCGGCTATTATAAGTTTTCTTGGTGCGCGGCAGCATGAACGCGCGATCTGGCGCAACGCGCGCCGTACTTTCGGACGCCTTTCGAAGCGAACGGTCGGGCCGCGGCACGCAAGATGCGACGTCGAATCATCGGGCCCGGCGTGCATCGGCCGCGCGGATTCCCCGCAATTGCCGGCGCGGCTCGACGCCCGCATGCCAGCGAATTTCCCGGGTCGTTCGGCGCACGGCGGGCCGCCGTTTCGCCACGCGCGCCGCGCCGGATGCGGTGGTTTCGGGGGCGGGGCCGACGTTCCGGAAACCTCGGACGCTTGCCTGCAGCGCGTCCGCCGGACGCGACGGATGCCGCGACGCTTCATGCCACCACGAAGCTGCTGCGCAAAATCAGTCGCGAACTGCTGCTTTTATCGTTCGCCGCGCGCGGTTACCGTGATGCGCATGGAACGCGGCGCGACTCGTGCGCCGCCATGTCGGAGAATGGCGATGGGTTTGACGAGAATGCTAAGGATGGTGCTGTGGAGTTTCTTCGGCGTGCGCAAGGGGGCCGAGCATCAGGCCGATCTCGCGTCGGTGAAGCTGCCGTGGGTGCCGGTGATGGCGATCCTGCTCGCCGCGTGCTTCGGCGGCTTCCTGTTCGCGATGGCGAAGGTCGCGACCACCGTGATGCGCTGAGCGCGGCGCTGGCTCGCGCCGCGCTCGGACGCCGCGTGGGCGCTCGGCGCCGGCTCGCGAGCGGTCAGCGCCGCTTGCGCACGGACGGCCGCGCGACGAGCTCGCCGACGATGCGGATCGCATCGTCGACGCTCGCGCTCCACGGATGGCCGAAATTGATCCGCACGCAGCGCTCGAATGCATGCGCGGCGGAAAAGAGCGGGCCGGGCGCGACGCTGACGCCGCGCCCGATCGCCTCGCGATGCAGCGCCATCGCGTCGATCGCATCGGGAAACGCCAGCCACAGGAAATAGCCGCCGTCGGGCAGCGTCCAGTGCACGTCGGGCGGCAGGTGGCGCATCAGCGCCTCGTTCATCCGGCCCATCTGGCCGCGCAGCGCGCCGCGCAGCTTGCGCAGGTGCCGATCGTAGCCGCCGTGCTCGAGATAGTCGGCGATGCCGACCTGCGCGGGAGTGCTCGCGGACAGCGTCGTCATCAGCTTGAGCCGCCGCACTTTCTCGGCGAAGCGCCCGGCCGACGCCCAGCCGATCCGGTAGCCGGGCGCGAGCGTCTTCGAGAACGAGCTGCAGTGCATGACGAGCCCGTGCTTGTCGAATGCGCGCGCGGGCAGCGGATAGTCCGGCCCGTGGTGCAGCTCGCCGTAGACGTCGTCTTCGATGAGCGGCACTTCGCGCGCGGCGAGCATCTCGACGAGCGCCTTCTTCTTGTCGACCGACAGCGTGACGCCCGTCGGATTCTGGAAGTTCGTCATGAACCAGCACGCGCGCACGTCATGGCGGTCGAGCGCCGCGGCGAGCGCGTCGAGGTCGAGGCCCGTGCGCGGATCGACGGGAATCTCGACCGCGCGCAGATCGAGCCGCTCGATCGCCTGCAGCGCCGCATAGAAGCCGGGCGCCTCGACGGCGACCACGTCGCCGGGGCGCGTGACGGCCATCAGGCACAGATTGAGCGCTTCGAGCGCGCCGTCGGTCACGACGATCTCGTCGATCGGCTGCGGCACGCCGATGCCGAGGTAGCGCAGCGCGATCTGGCGGCGCAGTTGCTCGCTGCCGGGCGGCAGGTCGACGACGGTGCTCCGCGGGCTCACGAGCCGCGTCGCCTGCGCGAGCGACTTCGCGAGACGCGGCAGCGGAAACAGATGCGCAGACGCAAACGCGGAGCCGAGCGGCACGATGCCGGGATGCGTCGAGGCTTCGAGCACGGAGAACACGAGATCGCTGATGTCGACCTTGCGCGATTCGGCGGGCGCGGCGGCGCGCGCGATCCGGCCGCCCGGCGCCGGCTGGCCGTCGTTCGCGCGGGCGCTCGCCTGCGCGCCGTGCGCGACGTAGTAGCCCGAGCGTTCGCGCGCGCGGATCAAGCCCCACTGCTCGAGCAGGTAATACGCACGAAACACGGTCGACTGACTGACGCGATGCTGGGCGATCAACTGGCGCAGCGACGGCATGCGCGTGCCGGCCGCGATGTTGCCGGACCGGATGTCGCCGGCCATCGTGCGGGCGAGCGTTTCGTAACGTTTCATCGATGAATGGCGGGTTGAGCGGCGGCGCGCCGGCGGCGGCCGATTGGCGCGGCCGGCGCCGCCGGCGCGGCCGCTCATTGTCTTATGCCGGCCGACAAAAGAAAAGTCGCCGCGTGGCGAAGGAGGAGCGGCGCGGCGCGCGCGTTGCAGCGCGCCGTCTCGAATCGAGATGCATGGCGCGCACGTTCGTACGGCACCCGGGCTTCATCAGTCGGCGAGGCAGTGGCTTCGCGAACGGCGTCGCGGTCGAGCGCGACGAGATGGATGTTCAAGAAGGACATCTTCCGGCTAGCATCGCGAGCGCGCGACACCGGGAACATCGATCGATCCGTGATCCGCTCCGTGCAGCGGCCGCGACCGGCCGCGTTTGAGCGGCGCGTTTGAGCCTATGCGCGACGGCCCGCGCCTGCGCTTGCATTCGGCGGCATCGCGCGATGAGCGGCGGATCGAGCGGATTTCTCGCTGGGCCGCCCGGGTTTCGACGCGCCGGAGAATCGTGCGTGCCGCGCGTGGCTCGCGCGGCACGCACGCGGCCGCATTCATGCTCGTGCGGCCGCGCGCGCCGGCGCGACGTTACTTCACTTCACTTCACTTCGACGCGCCGAGGCTGCGCTGCGTCGCGCCGCGGAATCGTCAGCTTCAATACGCCATCCTGAAGATTCGCTTCGATCCTCGCCGTGTCGAAGTCCGGGCTCAGCCGGAACGTGCGTGCGAAATGCGGCTCGCGCACTTCGACGTGCTGCGTGCGCGAGCCCGCCGGCATCGGCAGTGCCGCGTGCGCGTCGATCGACAGATGGCCGTCGTGGATCTTCACTTCGAGCCCCTCTTTCGCAACGCCGGGCAGGTCGGCCCACAGCGTCACGCCGTGCTTGTCTTCGTACACGTCGACGGCCGGCGCGACCGTGATCGCGCGCGATGTTTCGCCCGCGTCACGGCGAGACGGCGCGGCGGATTGACGTTCTGCAACTGAATGGCTGGTATTCACGATCGGCTCCTTGATTCGAGGCGGGCGGGGCTCATTGAACGGTGATCGCGCGCGGCTTCGACGCTTCGCGCTTGCCGACGCTGATCAGCAGGCAGCCGTTTTCGTAACGGGCCCGGACCTTGTCGGGATCGGCGTTTTGCGGCAGCTCGACGACGCGCCGGAATGCGCCGCGAAAGCGTTCCTGCGCATAGGCGCGCGCGTCGGCGTCTGCTTGCTGGACGGGTTTGCGCTCGCCGCTGATCGTGAGCAGCCCCTTGTCGATCGACACGTCGAAGTCGGCCGCGCGCATGCCGGGCGCGAACGCGACGATCTCGATCGAATCGTCGGTCGTGCCGACGTTGAGCGGCGGGAATGCGCCGAGCCGGCTCGCGCGAAGGCTGGACGGGGAGCCGCCGAACAGATTCGCCATCTGTCGATGCAGACGATCGAACTCGTTGAAAAGATCGGCGCCGAAATAGAGATCGCTCATGGTCGTGTCCTCCTGGAACGCGGCCTGCGAACGCGAGGGCATGCGTGCCGGTCCGTTCGCGTGGCCGTGACATATCGGTCGAAACAGGCAGCGCGCGGGTGCGGCTGCGTCAGCGTCTCGAAGATAGGCGCGGCGAGCGCGATTTCAAGAGGCGCGCGGCGATCGGTGCGACGATCGATGCGCGGGGCGACGTGCGGCGTAGCGGCTCGCGTTCGACGACGTGCGGCGGACTGCGCCTGATGCCCGCGATCGGGACCGGTTTCGCGCGCATTTGCGGCATCGAGGCCGTGTCGCGTAGTCGGCGCGGAGGTTGCGGATTGCGGTGCTCGCGAAGGTCGATGTTGATGTTGATGGCGACGGCGGTGGTGCGGCCGAGCGACGAGGGTTACGTGGCGACGTGACGACGTGACGACGTGACGACGTGACGACGTGACGACGTGACGACGTGACGACGTGGCGAGGTGACGACGTGGCGAGGCGGCGGGGCGGCGGGGCGCCGCACTCGTGGTTGCACGCACACGTGTCCGGGCGCTTCGTCGCGCGCCGGTGTCGGCGACGCAGCGGCGGGCGTTACGAAGCAAACGAGTTCGCTGTCGTGCATGCGCATCATGGATGCGTGCCGTGCCGTGCCATGTCGTGCCATGTCGTGCCATGTCGCGTCGTGTTGCGTCCCGCCTCGCGCCGTCTCGTCCCATCGCGTCCCGTCGCTTCGCGACCGCCAAGGCGAATTCGTTGCCGACGCGCCTGCATCGCGCGCGTTTCAGTTCCATCGAACATCGAACCGGCATCGGCTCCGTCCGTCCGCGGCGCGCGCGTGACGCACGTCCGAGTAGAAGAAAAGCATGTCGGCGACGGAACGGGGCGCGCGTCGCGTTCGCCGCGTTCCCGCCGTGCGGATTCGAATCGCGATCGGCGCGCCGGACGCGCACCGTCCAGAGCGCACGAACATGGCCGGACGCTTGCCGAACGACGGCAACGTGCGACGCGCCGAAACGTGTCGCTTGCGCGCGCAACGAAGGCGAACGTTCGCGCGCCGCGCCGTATCGGGAATTCTCGCGAATGTCATTCATCGCACACAGGCCATGCGCACACAGGCCATGCGCGCGCGGCCGACACGCGTCGCCGCGCTTGCGCCGCGGAGGCCGGAGCGCGCATTCGCGTCGGTAATAACCCGCGTCGGCGCGCATCGGGCTTATGCTGGATTGCTCCAATTGCGCTCGGCGAGCGGGCCGGCGCGCGTTCGTCGCGAGCGGATCGCGCGTCGCGCCGGGCGCCCGCGGCTTGCTGCGGTGCAGCGCCGGCACGCGCATCGCGATGGTATGCTGGCCTTCACCTTGATCGTACGGCAGGTGCATGAGCAAGCTTGGCGATACAATCGTTCCCACCCCCAAAAAAAACGAACGCTCCTCGATTCTCGGAGTCGGAACGTGGAGTGCGACGCCCACGCTGCGCGCATGCGCATGCGTCGCCACCAGCCATCGCGTAGCGCCGCTACGCCAGCCGCCGCGCGCGTCGTCGCGCGGCGCGCGCACGGAATTCTGGTTCTACAACACGGAGACATTCTCATGACCCGAAGCAACGTGGTCGCGGCGACGCGCACCATTCCGATCGACGTTCCCGACTACGTAAAGCACCGCGGCCTGATCGACTGGGTCGCGCGTATCGCGGAGCTGACCGAGCCGGATCGCGTCGTCTGGTGCGACGGATCGCAAGCGGAATACGACCGCCTCTGCGACGCGATGGTCGAGCAAGGCACGATGGTGCGCCTCAATCCGGCGAAGCGGCCGAACTCGTTTCTCGCGCTGTCCGATCCGTCCGACGTCGCGCGCGTCGAGGATCGCACGTTCATCTGCAGCGAGCATCGCGACGACGCCGGCCCGACCAATCACTGGGTCGCGCCCGCCGACATGCGCGAGACGCTCGGCGGCCTCTTTCGAGGCGCGATGCGCGGCCGCACGCTGTACGTCGTGCCGTTCTCGATGGGGCCGCTCGGCTCGCCGATCGCGCACATCGGCGTCGAGCTGTCGGACAGCCCGTACGTCGTCGTCAACATGCGGATCATGACGCGCATGGGCCGCGACGTGCTCGGCGCGCTCGGCGAAGACGGCGAATACGTGCCGTGCGTGCACAGCGTCGGGCGGCCGCTCGCCGCGGGCGAGAGCGATGTCGCATGGCCGTGCAATCCGACCAAGTACATCGTGCATTTCCCCGAGTCGCGCGAGATCTGGAGCTTCGGCTCCGGCTACGGCGGCAACGCGCTCCTCGGCAAGAAGTGCTTCGCGCTGCGCATCGCGTCGACGATGGGCCGCGACGAAGGCTGGCTCGCCGAGCACATGCTGATTCTCGGCGTGACCTCGCCCGAGGGCCGGAAGTACCACATCGCCGCGGCGTTCCCGTCCGCGTGCGGCAAGACGAACTTCGCGATGCTGATCCCGCCGAAAGGCTTCGACGGCTGGCGCGTGACGACGATCGGCGACGACATCGCATGGCTCAAGCCCGCCCGCGACGGGCGCCTCTACGCGATCAATCCGGAGGCGGGCTATTTCGGCGTCGCGCCGGGCACGGGCGCGAAGACGAATCCGAATGCGCTCGCGACGCTCACGGAGAACGTGATCTTCACGAACGTCGCGCTGACGGAGGACGGCGATGTCTGGTGGGAGGGGCTCACCGACACGCCGCCCGCGCGGCTCACCGACTGGCAGGGCAACGCATGGACGCCGGAGATCGGCCGCGAGACGGGGCGCAAGGCCGCGCATCCGAACTCGCGCTTCACGGCGCCCGCGTCGCAGTGCCCGTCGATCGACGACGACTGGCAGAACCCGGCCGGCGTGCCGATCGACGCGTTCATCTTCGGCGGCCGCCGTTCGACGACGGTGCCGCTCGTCACCGAGGCGCGCGACTGGGTCGAGGGCGTCTACATGGCGGCGACGATGGGCTCGGAGACGACCGCGGCGGCGGCGGGGCAACAGGGCGTCGTGCGGCGCGACCCGTTCGCGATGCTGCCGTTCTGCGGCTACAACATGAGCGACTACTTCGCGCACTGGCTGTCGCTCGGCGAGACGCTCGCGGCGTCGGGCGCGGCGTTGCCGAAGATCTACTGCGTGAACTGGTTCCGCAAGGATGCGGACGGCCGCTTCGTGTGGCCGGGCTTCGGCGAGAACATGCGCGTGCTGAAGTGGATGCTCGACCGGATCGACGGCAAGGGCGCGGGCGTCGAGCATGCGTTCGGGCTCACGCCGCGCTACGAGGATCTGCATTGGGAGGGGCTCGCGTTCTCGCCCGCGCAGTACGCGCAGGTGACGTCGATGAATCCGGCCGAATGGCGCGACGAGCTCGCGCTGCACGCGGAGCTGTTCGACAAGCTGAGCGCGCGGCTGCCGGGCGCGCTCGCCGATACGAAGGCGAGGATCGAGTCGAGGCTCGGCGACTGAGCGGCGAAGCCGGGCGCGGCGCGAGCCGCGACGCGTGATGCGTGATGCGTGATGCGTGATAGGTGACGCGCGGCGCATCACGCGCGACGCGCGCGCCGCCGATCGATCGCGCGAAAGCGAAGAACCGCATGACGCAGCAGCGTTCGTGCGGTTTTTTGTTTCGCCGACCGCGCGCACGCGGCGGCGCGCGCGCAGCCGGCGGCAAGCGATTCGAGCGGGCGCCGCGCGCGGCCACCTTGGTTCGATGCGACAATCGTGCGCGCATTCGAACACCCAGGAGACACCGCCCATGAAGATTCAACGGATCGCCGTCGTCGGCGCCGGCGTGATCGGCGCGAGCTGGACCGCGTTTTATCTATCGAAGGGCTTCGACGTCGCCGTGACCGATCCGGCGCCCGACGCGCGCGCGCGGCTCGATGCCGCGCTCGCGAATTTTCTCGGCGAGCGCGCCGCGTCGCTCGCATCGCATCTCGCGTTCGAGCCGACGCTCGACGCCGCGCTCGACGGCGCGGATTTCGTGCAGGAAAACGGCCCCGAGCGTCTCGATTTCAAGCGCGACCTGTATCGACGGATCGACGCGTTGCTGCCCGCGCGCGTGCTTGTCGCGTCGAGCTCGTCGGGGCTCAGGATGTCGGACATTCAGAGCGCGTGCGGCGCGCATCCCGAGCGCTGTCTCGTCGCGCATCCGTTCAACCCGCCGCATCTGATTCCGCTCGTCGAGCTGGTCGGCGGCGCCGCGACGTCGGCGGACGCGATCGCGCAGGCCAAGCGCTTCTACGACGGTCTCGGCAAGGTGACGATCGTGCTCAACAAGGAGATGGCGGGCCACGTCGCGAACCGGCTCGCGGCCGCGCTCTTTCGCGAGGTGTATCACCTGGTCGGCGAAGGCGTGGTGAGCGTCGAGGACGCGGACAAGGCCGTGTCGTGGGGGCCCGGCCTGCGCTGGGCGTTGATGGGGCAGGGCCTCGTCTATCATCTCGGCGGCGGCGAGGGCGGCATCGCGCATTTCCTCGAGCATCTGTCGGGCCCGATGGCGAGCTGGTGGGACGATCTCGGCGCGCCGTCGTTTTCGCCCGACGTCGATCGCAAGCTGATCGACGCGCTGCGCGAGATTCAGGGCGCGCGCTCGATGCGGGAACTCGGCGCGGAGCGCGACCGCCTGCTTGTCGACCTGATCGACGCGCGGCGCGGCAGCTTCTTGCCCTGATCGCCGCGAGCGGTTCGCGCGGCGCGTGCTTCGGCGGCGACGGGGCGCGCGTCGCGTCATGCGCGGGCGCGAGCGGTTCGCCGCGCGATCACTGCTGTTCCCGCGCCCATGCGGGATCGGCCGCCGCGAGGCGGGCGCGGTTCGCGTCGATCGTCGCCTGGCTCGGCGGATAGTCGCCGTCCGGCGTCGGGATCACGCCGTCGCGGTACGCCTGGATCAGCTCGGCGCGCACCTGCGCGCGGGTCTTGCCTTGGGCCGCGTCGGACGTCGATGCGAGCGCCGACGTCGCGGTCAGCACGGACGCCGCGACGGCGGCGGCCGCGACGAGAAAGCGTAGCGTATTCATCGAAAGCTCCAGAAAGGTGACGGGATGGAAAGCGAAGCGCCATGACTTCGCGTTCCGTCGAGTCGCATTCTGGACGGGCGCGCCTGAGCGGACGATGACCGCATCATGGCGATTTTGTCAGGCGGCGGGCGAGGCCGCTCAGGCTGCGGAGACCATGGAGGCCGTGTAGGCGGCGCAGGCCGCTCAGGCCGCGGAGGCGGTGCGCGAGGCTTGCGGCGCGACGCGCATGTCCGAATCGGCGAAGCCGTCGCGCGCCGGAATCGCGCCGCGCGATCCGTTCGCGGCCAGCGATGCCGCCGCCGCTGACCGCTTTCCTCCGTCAGAACTCGTGCGCCGCCGCGACGAGCGTCGCCTCGAGCGCGAGCGCCGGGCGCGATGCGTTCGCGGGCCGGTCGATCACGTATTCGAGATCGCCGAGCGCGGGCAGATCGGCTTCGAGCTTCGCGAGCCCGTGCGGAATCACGTAGCCGGCGAACGCGCTGATGCCGAGCCCCGCGCTCGCCGCCGCGCGCAGCACCGCGATGCTGCTGCTCGCGACGGCGATCCGGTACGGCTGGCCGATCGCGTCGAGCGTCTCGAGCACGCGCTTGCGCGACACGCTCGGCTCCGGATGCAGCGCGAGCGGCAGCACGGGCTCGCGCCCCGTGAGCGGCGAATCGGGGCCCGTGCACCAGTAGAGCGGCTCGGTGCGGATCACGCGCCCGCGCCGGCTGCCCGCGATCCGCTTCGCGAACACCAGATCGTGCCGGCCGGCGTCGAGCGCGTCGAACAGCTCGCCGGACAGGCCCGTCGCGATCTCGAGCTCCACGTCCGGGTTGCGCTGCAGGAAGCTCGCGAGCGCGGCCGTCAGGTGCGTCAGCGCGAAATCTTCCGACAAGCCGAGCCGCACCTTGCCCGACAGCGGCGGCCCGCACACCGACGCGACGGCCTCGTCCATCAGCTCGAGGATGCGCACCGCGTAGCGGAACAGGGCCTCGCCGTTGGGCGCGAGCCGCACGTTGCGGGTGTCGCGCTCGAAGAGCGGCCGGTCGAGCAGCTCTTCGAGGCGGCGGATGTGCTGGCTGACCGTCGATTGCGACAGGTTCACGCGCTCGGACGCGGCGGTGAAGCTGCCCGTCTGCGCGACGGCGACGAAACTGCGCAGCAGTTCAGGCGGTAACGGACGCATTGCTAAACCCACTGAATCGAATTCGACAACTTCATAAATGGCCGCGGGCGGCGGGACTACGATGTGCGAGGCCCGGCCGTCGCGCCGCCCGCTTTTCGGGCGCGCGGCGTCGGCGGCTGCGCCGCCGCCAGTCTACGGCAAGCCGGCGCGGCGGGCCGCCGGGTCTTCACCCCGTCGCCGATGCATTGCCATTGCCGCCCGAGAACGCGCTCGCACGACGAGCTGCCGGGCCGCGGCGCTCGCGCCGCGACGATCCATCATCAGGAATCAGGAGGCACGCATGATCATCTACGGAACCGCGCTGCTCGCGTTCTGCCATCTGGCCGGGCTCTTCCTCGGCGATCTGCTGGGCGCCGCGATCGGCGCGAAGACCAACGTCGGCGGCGTCGGCATCGCGATGCTGCTCCTCATCGGCCTGAAGCTCCATCTGCATCGGCGCGGCTGGCTGCCGAAGGAGACCGAGTCCGGCGTCGCGTTCTGGGGGGCGATGTACATCCCGGTCGTCGTCGCGATGGCGGCCAACCAGAACGTCGTCGCCGCGCTGAAGGGCGGGCCCGTCGCGTTGCTGTCGGCGGTGGGCGCGGCCGCCGTGTGCGCGGTCTGCATCGCGGTGCTCGCGCGCGTCGGGCGCGACGCGACGACGCTCGCGGCGCTGCCGCGGCCCGAAGAGAACTGAGCGGGAGCCGGCCATGATCGACATGCTCGGAAGAGTCGTCGCGCACAACGGGCTCGTCGCGTCGTTCGCGCTCGTCGGCTGCATCATGCTCGCGTCGGCGGCGCTGTCGAAGAAGCTCACGCTCGGCCGCGTGCACGGCTCGGCGATCGCGATCCTGATCGGTCTCGCGCTCGCGTACGTCGGCGGTGCGTACACGGGCGGCGAGAAGGGGATCGCCGACGTGCCGCTCTTCGCGGGCGTCGGCCTGATGGGCGGCGCGATGCTGCGCGATTTCGCGATCGTCGCGACCGCGTTCGAGGTGCAGCCCGCCGAGGCGCGCAAGGCGGGGCTCATCGGGCTCGCGTCGCTGTTGCTCGGCACGGTGCTGCCGTTCGTCGTCGGCGCGAGCGTCGCGCGCGCGTTCGGCTATTCGGACGCCGTCAGCATGACGACGATCGGCGCGGGCGCCGTCACATACATCGTCGGGCCGGTGACGGGCGCGGCGATCGGCGCGAGTTCCGACGTGATCGCGCTCAGCATCGCGACGGGCCTCGTGAAGGCGATCATCGTGATGGTCGGCACGCCGTTCGCGGCGAGCTTCATGGGGCTGCGCACGCCGCGCGCGGCGATGATCTTCGGCGGGCTCGCCGGCACCGTGAGCGGCGTGAGCGCCGGGCTCGCCGCGACCGATCGGCGGCTCGTGCCGTACGGCGCGCTGATCGCGACGTTCCATACGGGCGTCGGATGCCTGCTCGGGCCGTCGCTGCTGTTCTTCGCGACGAAGGCGGCGGTGGGGGCGTGACGCCCGCGCGCGGGATCGCATGCGGCCGCGCCGGCCGATCCATCGCGCGCGCCACTGAGTCGCATCGCGCAACGTCATCAATCGCCGCGGCGGCGCGGCTTACAATGCCGCAGAACCTACCGGACGGATACGCAGGAGGCGACTCTATGACGGGATGGAACGACGCCCGCGCCGCGCGCGCCGCGCGTCTCGCGGCGGCCGCGCCGCTCGCGCAGCGCAAGCGGGTGGCCGCGCGCGACGCGACCGCGCTGCTCGAGGCGGTGCTGCGGCCGGGCGAGCGCGTCTGCATCGAGGGTGACAACCAGAAGCAGGCGGATCTGCTCGCCGCGGCGCTCGCCGCCGTCGACAGCGCGAAGGTGCACGATCTGCACATGGTGCAATCGGGCGTCGTGCTGCCCGAGCATCTCGACGTGTTCGAGCGCGGGATCGCGAAGCGGCTCGACTATGCGTATTCGGGCCCGCAGTCGCAGCGAATCGCGAAGCTGCTGTTCGGCGGCAAGATCGAGCTCGGCGCGGTGCACACGTATCTCGAGCTGTTCGCGCGCTACTTCATCGATCTGACGCCGCACGTCGCGCTCGTCGCAGCGGTGAGCGCCGACGCCGACGGCAACCTGTACACCGGCCCGAACACCGAGGACACGCCGACCGTCGTCGAGGCGACCGCGTTCAAGGACGGCATCGTGATCGCGCAGGTCGAGAAGATCGTCGATCGCGTGCCGCGCGTCGACATTCCGGGCGACCGCGTGCACTTCGTCGTCGAGGCGGGGCGGCCGTTCTACGTCGAGCCGCTCTTCACGCGCGATCCGGCCGGCATCACCGAGACGCAGATCCTCACCGCGATGCTCGCGATCAAGGGCATCTACGCGCGCTACGGCGTGAAGCGGCTCAATCACGGGATCGGCTTCAACACGGCGGCGATCGAGCTCGTGCTGCCGACCTACGGCGAGCGGCTCGGGCTCAAGGGCAAGGTTTGCACGCACTGGGCGCTGAATCCGCATCCGACGCTCATTCCGGCGATCGAATCCGGCTGGGTCGAGCAGATCCACTGCTTCGGCTCCGAAGTCGGGATGGACGACTACATCCGCGCGCGCTCCGACATCTTCTTCACGGGCGTCGACGGTTCGCTGCGCTCGAATCGCGCGTTCTGCCAGACGGCGGGCCTCTACGCGTGCGACATGTTCATCGGCTCGACGCTGCAGATCGATCTCGCGGGCCATTCGTCGACGGTGACGGCCGAGCGGATCGCGGGCTTCGGCGGCGCGCCGAACATGGGCAGCGACGCGCGCGGGCGGCGTCACCCGAGCGAGCCGTGGATCAAGGCGGGCGAGGAGGCCGATCCGGCGACGCCCGCGGCGCTGCGGCGCGGGCGCAAGCTCGTCGTGCAGATCGGCGAGACGTTCGGCGAGAAGAACGCGCCGATGTTCGTCGAGAAGCTCGATGCGCTGCGCCTGGCCGACAAGCTCGCGCTCGATCTCGCGCCGGTGATGGTGTACGGCGACGACGTCACGCACGTCGTCACGGAGGAAGGGATCGCGAATCTCTTGCTGTGCCGCGACGCCGACGAGCGCGAGCACGCGATTCGCGGCGTGGCCGGCTACACGGAGATCGGCCGCGGCCGCGACCGCCGGCTCGTCGAGCGGCTGCGCGAGCGCGGCGTGATCCAGCGCCCGGAGGATCTCGGCGTCGATCCGCTCGACGCCGACCGGCGGCTTCTCGCCGCGCGGTCGATCAAGGATCTCGTGCATTGGTCGGACGGCTTGTACGCGCCGCCGTCCCGATTCCGCAATTGGTGAGGAGCGTTTCGCAATGGAACAGTTGAACTATCGCCACGCCGCGCGCGCGCGCGCGAAGGGCGACGCGGCGTGGGCGATCGTCGGCGTCGTCGCGTCGGGCAATCTCGAAGTGCTCGTCGAGCGCGTGCTGCCCGACACCGAATGCGAAGTCGACATCCGCACGGCGGCCGCGGGCTTCGGCGACGTGTGGCAGGCGGTCGTCGCCGATTTCGTCGAGCGCCGCTCGCCGGGCGGGCTGCGCCTGTCCGTGAACGACGGCGGCGCGCGGCCCGACATGGTGTCGCTGCGGCTCGCGCAGGCCGTGCGCGCGATCGAAGGAGACGCGCGATGAACGCGGCGGCCACGGAAACGCATCCGAAGATCGCGCCGGCGGGGGCGAGCTGGTTCGAGGCGTCGGCGCGGCAGCGGCTCGCGGGGCTCGTCGACGCGGGCTCGTTCGAGGAATTCGTCGGCCCGCGGGCGCGGCTCGTGAGCCCGCATCTGCCGCTTTTCGGCTTGCCGCAGCAGTTCGACGACGGCATGGTCGTCGGCCGCGCG
Organism: Burkholderia sp. ABCPW 111; assembly: GCF_000773065.1. NCBI lineage: Bacteria > Pseudomonadati > Pseudomonadota > Betaproteobacteria > Burkholderiales > Burkholderiaceae > Burkholderia > Burkholderia sp. ABCPW 111. The sequence continues at coordinate 119,195 of NZ_JPWT01000036.1, forward strand.
GCGCTCGGCGGGGCGCCCGTGCTGGTCGCCGCGCAGGAAGGGCGCTTCATGGGCGGCGCGTTCGGCGAGGTGCACGGCGCGAAGCTGACGGGCCTGCTGCGCGCGGCGCGCGAGCTGCGCTCCGTGCCCGTGCTGATCCTGTTCGACACGGGCGGCGTGCGGCTGCAGGAGGCGAACGCGGGCGAGATCGCGGTGTCGGAGATCGTTCGCGCGGTGATCGACGCGCGCGCGGCGGGCGTGCCCGTCGTCGGGCTCGTCGGCGGGCGCGCGGGCTGCTACGGCGGCGGCGGGATCATCGCCGCGTGCTGCTCGGCGCTCGCGGTGTCCGAGCAGGGGCGCATCGGCGTGTCCGGGCCGGAAGTGATCGAGAGCCGGCGCGGCGTCGACGAGTTCGACTCGCGCGATCGCGCGCTCGTCTGGCGGACGATGGGCGGCAAGCATCGGCGGCTCGTCGGCGGCGCGGAGCGCTTCGTCGACGACACGATCGACGCGTTTCGCGACGCCGCGATCGCGCTCGTCGCGCAGGCGCGCGCGGGCGCGGCGTTCGGCACGGCGACGCTCGAGGCCGAGCACGCGCGGCTCGCCGAGCGCATCGCGCGCTTCGGCGGCTGCGAAGACGCGCTCGACGTGTGGCGCGCGCTCGGCGCGAGCGACGCGAACGCGATTCCGTCGCTCGACGGCGCGGCGTTCGCGGCGTTGGCCGGCCGCTTGACGGAGGTGCGCGATGACGCTCGATGACGTGCTCGCTTCGCTGTTTCCGTCGGGCCACGACGTCGCGATCGACGCCGACGGGCTGCTCGCCGGGCACGGCGCGCTCGCGGGGCGCACGGTCGACGTGATCGGCGTCGCGCGGGGCGCGGCGCTCGGCGTCGACGGCGCGCTCGCGCTCGCCGAGCGCGTGCTCGCGACGATCGGGCGCGGCGGCGAGACGCCGATCCTCGTGCTCGTCGACGGCGACAGCCAGCGGATGAGCAAGCGCGACGAACTGCTCGGCCTGAACGAATGCCTCGCGCATCTCGCGAAGTGCCTGCTGCATGCGGACGCGCTCGGCCATCCGACGATCGGCTTGCTGTACGGGCATGCGGCGGCGGGCGCGTTCATCGCGACGGCGCTCGCGACCCGCACGCTCGTCGCGCTGCCGGGCGCGCAGCCGGAGGTGATGGATCTGCAGGCGATGTCGCGGGTGACGAAGCTGCCCGTCGACGTGCTGCGCGAGAAGGCGCAATCGACCGCGGTGTTCGCGCCGGGGCTCGAGAACTTCGCGAAGACGGGCGCGGTCGACGCGGTGCTCGATCCGGCGCGCTCGCTCGCCGAGCAGTTGGCCGGGATCGTCGCGCGGCCGACCGATCGCGCTGATCGGCGCGACCGCGTCGGCGCCGAGCGCGGCGGCCGGCCCGTCGCCGCCGACGTCGCGCAGCGCGTGCATGAGCTCGCCCGCGCCGGCCGCTGACGCGCCGCTCGTGCGGCACACGCTCGTGCGCGTGCGCGCCGACGCGTGGCGCGCGCTGCTCGCCGCGCGCGACGGCGCCGATGCGCTGCCGTACGTGCGCGATTGGGCCGCGCGCGGCTGGCCGCTGATCGTGCGGCGGCGCTCGCCGTGCGATGCGGGCATTCCGCTCGGGTTGCCGCTGCCGCCGTCGGCGGGCAAGCGTCGCGTCGCGCTTGCGGCCGTGCGCGAGCAGATCGACGCGGTGTACGCGCTGCCGGCGCTCGGCGACGTCGAGCATCGGGCGCCGCCCGCGTGGCGGCCGACGCTTGCCGGGTTGCGCGCGCTCGCCGACGCGCATCGAGTCGACTGCCGGGTGTTCGGCAGCCTGGCGTGGCAGACGCTGACGGGGCTGCGCTATGTGGGCGACGGGTCGGATCTCGATGTCTTGTTGATGCCGTTGCGCTCGGAGCCGTCGCTGTCGCTTTCGACGTCGCTGTCTGCGTCGATGTCGTTGTCGACGTTACCGGCACCGTCGATGTCGCCATCGTCATCGTCATCGCCATTGGCTTTGCCTTTGTCTTTGCAGGTATCGTCGCTGACGGCATCGGCATCGGCATCGGCATCGGCATCGGCATCGGCATCGGCGTCAGAACGGGAGGCTACATCGTCGTTTTCGATTTCATCGCGGCGCGACGCGATCGCGCCGTTTCTCGCGGCGCTCGCCGAGCTCGACGCCCATGCGCCGATGCGCATCGACGGCGAGCTGCTGCGTGCGGACGGCGCGGGCGTGAACTGGCGCGAGCTGCACGCGGGCGAGCGCGAAGTCGCGATGAAGACGGCGACGGGCGTCGAGCTTTGCGAGCCGGCGGCATTTCTGGACGCGTGGCGATGAAGCGGCGCGCATCCTCGGTATGGACGGCGGTGTGGTGCGGCGAGGCGCGTCGCGAGCCGGTACGCGCGCTTGACGGGGCGGGCGGGGCGGATACGCTGCTGAATGCGTCGAATGCGTCGAATGCGTCGAATGCGTCGAATGCGTCGAATGCGTCGAATGCGTCGAATGCGTCGAATGCGTCGAGCATCGCCGCGATACCGGACATGCGAATCCTCCGGCATACGCCGTCCGCGCACAACGCGCGCGATCGATCCGATGCGCGAGCCGTCGCGGAGCGTTTCGACCATTCGACACCCGAGTCGCACCGGCGAACGTCGCCGGCGGCAGCGACGATCGGCGCCCACGCGACGCGCTGTCTTCGCCTCGAAATCGACACGTGGCCGAAGCCCGGTCTCGTGAGCCACGTCGACGCGGGCAGCCACGACGACATGACGGCCGGCACCTTCTACCGCAGCGCGGCGGCGCTCGCCCGCTACTTCGCCGAGCTCGCCGCGGCGGGCGCGCACGACGCCGGCATGCCGGTGCTGCGTAGGATCGGCCTGCGCGCGGAGCACGCGATGCTCGCGGCGACGGGCGGCGTGAACACGCATCGCGGCGCGATCTTCGGGCTCGGCCTGCTTTGCGCGGCCGCGGGCCTGCGCGCGTCGGCGGAGCGCGGGCGATGCGCGGGCGCGACGCTTGGCGCGCTCGTCGCCGCGCGTTGGGGCGGCGAGATCGTCGGCGGCCCGCGCCTTGCCGGCAGCCACGGCGAACGCGCGGGGCGTCGCTACGGCGTCGGCGGCGCGCGCGCGGAGGCGGCGGGCGGCTTCGCGAGCGTGTATGCGATCGGCGTGCCGGCGCTGCGCGAAGCCGCGCGGCTCGCGCCGGGCGACGCCGAGGCGGCGCGCGTGCACGCGTGCTTCGCGCTGATCGCCGCGGTCGACGACACGAACCTCTTGCATCGCGGCGGCCGCGACGGCCTCGACTTCGCGCAGCGCACGGCGCGCGAATTTCTCGCGCGGGGCGGCGTGGGCGCCGCCGGGTGGCGCGCACGCGCGGCCGCCGCGCATCGCGCATTCGTCGCGCGCCGGCTGAGCCCGGGCGGCGCGGCGGATCTGCTCGCGATGAGCCTGTTCGCCGCCGCACTCGACGCGCCGCCGCTGCCATGACGATCGCGATTCTCTGTTCGGGGCAGGGCGGCCAGCGCGCCGGCATGTTCGAGCTGACAGCCGATGTGCCGCAAGCCGCGCCGCTTTTCGCGCATGCGGCCGCGCTCCTCGGCGCCGATCCGCGCGAGTGGGCGCGCGACGCCGGCGACGATGCGTTGCGCGAGAACTTCGCCGCGCAGCTCGTCTGCACGCTGCAGGCGCTAAGCGCGATGACGCGGCTCGACGCGCTGCTGCCGCGCCGGCGCTGCGTCGCGGGCTACAGCGTCGGCGAGGTCGCCGCATGGGGCGTCGCGGGGCTCGTCGACGCGCGCGACGCGCTCGATCTCGTCGCGGCCCGCGCGCGCGCGATGGACGCGGCGAGCGACGGCGACGCGCGCATGCTGTTCGCGCGCGGCCTGCCGCGCGACGCGATCGACGCGTTGTGCGCGGCGCACGGCGCGGCGGTCGCGATCGTCAATCCGGGCGACGCGTACGTGCTCGCCGGCCCGCGCGCGGCGCTCGACATGCTCGCCGCGCACGCGCGCGAGAAAGGCGCGGCGCGCGTCGCGCCGGTCTGCGTTCGCGTCGCGTCGCATACGCGCTGGCTCGACGCCGCGGTGCCGCGGTTTCGCGCGGCGCTCGCCGACGTGCGGATCGCGCGCGCACCCGTGCCCGGCACGCGGCTTTTGTCCGGCATCGACGGCGCGCCGGTGCTCGACGTCGCCGCCGGCGTCGACAAACTCGCGCGTCAGATCGCCGAGCCGATCGACTGGGCGGCGTGTCTCGCGGGCTGCGTTGAAGCGGGCGCGCGCGCGTTCGTCGAGCTCGGTCCGGGGCGCGCGCTCGCCGACATGGCCGCCGCCGCGTATCCCGCGCTGCCGGCGCGCAGTCTTGCCGATTTCCGCTCGTGGGACGGCGTGTGCGCATGGTTTTCCCGCGTCGATCCCGGCGCGTAGCGCGCATGGCGTGCGGGCGCGGCGATGCGTCGCCGCGCGCTTTGTCGACGAAACGGTTTGCAACGATGGGGGAGGTGGCTACAATTGCCGCCCCATGACATACCGCGTTCGTTTCGCTCCCGTCTTCTCGTCCGTTTGCGCACTGCTCTGCGCGACGTCCGCGCCCGAATTCGCGCGCGCCGCGCAGATTCCGTCGCGCGATGCCGCGCTCGGCGCGTACTTCGACGCCGATGCGAGCTCGACCGAGATCGAGGTCGAGTTGATTCGGCTCGCGCGCACGCGCGTGCTGGTCGCGGGCGGCGCGTCCGTGCCTGCGGCCGTTGCGTCGGCGCTGTGCGCGGCGCGCGGCCGCGGCGTCGACGTGCGGGTCGTGCTCGGCACCGCGAGCTTCGCGCAGACGCGCGACGCGCGCGGGGCGGGAAACTTCAACGTTTTCTATCGCGCGCCGCAGCTCGCGCAGTCGTATGCGACGGAATTCTGGCGGCTCTACGGCCTGGCGCGCCGATAGCGGGCGACGGCGGCCGCGCGGCGGCGCGGCGCGAGAACGGCGGGGCGTCGACCGAGAACTGCGGCGCGACGCCGGGCGGCGCCGCGCCGGCGCGCGCGCTTCGATGCCCGACATCGCCGACATCGCCGACATCGCCGACATCGCCGACATCGCCGACATCGCCGACATCGCCGACATCGCCGACATCGCCGACATCGCCGACTTCGCCGACTTCGCCGACTTCGCCGACTTCGCCGACTTCGCCGACTTCGCCGACTTCGCCGACTTCGCCGACTTCGCCGACTTCGCG
>NZ_JPWT01000037.1:0-1426 GCF_000773065.1 Burkholderia sp. ABCPW 111
TCGCAGTCGCCCTGCTCGCGACGGGCTGCACGCTCGCGCCGCGCTACGAGCGTCCGGCCGCGCCCGTGTCGGGCGCGTTCCCGACCGACGGCGTCTACGCCGCGCAGCCGGGCGCTGCGTCCGGCGCGCGCAGCGCGAACGGCCAGTCGGCCGTCGACATCGGCTGGCGCGAGTTCTTCGTCGATCCGCGCCTGCAGCGGCTCGTCGAGATCGCGCTGAGGAACAACCGCGATCTGCGCGTATCGGTGCTGAACGTCGAGGCCTCGCGCGCGCAGTATCAGATCACGCGCGCCGGCCTGTTCCCGACGCTCGACGGCACCGGCACGGGCTCGATCCAGCGCTATCCCGCCGGCGTGTCGACGACGCGCCAGCCGCTCATCTCGCGCGCCTACAACGTCGGCGTGTCCGCGTCGTGGGAGCTCGACCTGTTCGGCCGCGTGCAGAGCCTGAAGGACCAGGCGCTCGCGCAATACTTCGCGACCGCGCAGGCGCGCAAGGCCGCGGAGATCTCGCTCGTCGCGAGCGTCGCCGATCAGTACCTCTCGCTCCTGTCGACCGACGACCTGCTGCAGGTCACGGAGAACACGCTGAAGACGGCGCGCGCGTCGTACGACCTCACGAAGCTGCAGTTCGACAACGGCACCGGCTCGGAGCTCGATCTGCGGCAGGCGCAGACGGTCGTCGAGACGGCGCTCGCGAACCAGCAGGCGCAGGCGCGCGCGCGTGCGCAGGCGGTCAACGCGCTCGTGCTGCTGATCGGCGAGCCGCTGCCCGACGATCTGCCGGCCGGCCTGCCGCTCAACGCGCAGAACCTGCTGACCGACGTGCCGGCCGGGCTGCCGTCCGATCTGCTGACGCGGCGCCCCGACATCATGCAGGCCGAGGAGGCGCTGCGCGCGGCGAACGCGAACATCGGCGCGGCGCGCGCGGCGTTCTTCCCGAAGATCTCGCTGACGGCGGCGTTCGGCACCGCGAGCCCGACGCTCGGCGGCCTGTTCAAGGCCGGCACGGCGGCGTGGTCGTTCGCGCCGAGCATCGCGTTGCCGATCTTCGAGGGCGGGCAGAACATCGCGAACCTCGATCTCGCGCACGTGCAGAAGCGCATCGAGATCGCGAACTACGAGAAGGCGATCCAGAGCGCGTTCCGCGAGGTGTCGGACGGGCTCGCCGCGCGCGGCACGTACGATCAGCAGATCGCGGCGCTCGAGCGCAACGAGCACGCGCAGCAGCGCCGCTACGATCTGTCGGACCTGCGCTACAAGAACGGCGTCGACAGCTATCTGTCGGTGTTGACCGCGCAGACCGATCTGTACACGGCGCAGCAGCAGTTGATCAGCGCGCGGCTCGCGCGCTGGACGAACCTCGTCGATCTGTACCGCGCGCTGGGCGGCGGCTGGATCGAGCGCGCGGGCGACACGCCGCGCCC
>NZ_JPWT01000038.1:0-1373 GCF_000773065.1 Burkholderia sp. ABCPW 111
GAACAGGCTGTTGTGCAGCACGAAGTCCGCGCCGGGGATCGCCATCATCACGCCCGTCATCCCGCCGAGCGTGAACGTCACCATGAAGCCGATCGTCCACAGCACGGGCGCGGTGAACTCGATGCGGCCGCGGTACATCGTAAACAGCCAGTTGAAGATCTTCACGCCGGTCGGAATCGCGATCACCATCGTCATGATCCCGAAAAACGCGTTCACGTTCGCGCCCGAGCCCATCGTGAAGAAGTGGTGCAGCCACACGAGGAACGCGAGCACCATGATCACGCACGACGCGTAGACCATCGTCTTGTAGCCGAAGAGCGGCTTCTTCGAGAACGTCGAGATCACTTCCGAATAGATGCCGAACGCGGGCAGCACGAGGATGTACACCTCGGGATGGCCCCACGCCCAGATCAGGTTCAGGTAGACCATCGCGTTGCCGCCGGCGTCGTTCGTGAAGAAGTGCATGCCGAGGTAGCGGTCGAGCGCGAGGAGGGCGAGCGCGACCGTCAGGATCGGGAACGTCGCCATGATGAGGACGTTCGAGCAGAGCGCGGTCCACGTGAACACGGGCATCTTCATCAGCGTCATGCCAGGCGCGCGCATCCGGATGATCGTCACGAAGAAGTTGATCGCGGTGATCAGCGTGCCGACGCCGGATATCTGCAATGCCCACAAGTAGTAATCGACGCCGACGCCCGGACTGAACTGCAGCTCCGACAGCGGCGGATACGCGAGCCAGCCTGTTTGCGCGAATTCGCCGACGATGAGCGAGACGTTCATCAGCAGCGCGGCGACGGCCGTCATCCAGAAGCTCAGCGAATTGAGGAACGGGAACGCGACGTCGCGCGCGCCGATCTGTAGCGGCACGATCAGGTTGAAGAGCCCGATGAGGAGCGCCATCGCCATGAAGAAGATCATGATGACGCCGTGCGCGGTGAAGATCTGATCGTAATGATGCGGTGGCAGGTAGCCCGGGCCGTTGTATGCGAGCGCGAGCTGCAGGCGCATCATCACGGCGTCGGCGAAGCCGCGCAGCAGCATCAGTACCGCGACGATGATGTACATCACACCGATCTTCTTGTGGTCGACCGACGTGAGCCACTCGGACCACAGCCATTTCCAGCGCTTCGTGTAGGTCAGCGTGCCGACGACCGAGAGCGCGACGAGCGCCATGAACACGGCCGCGCCCATGACGATCGGCTGATCGAACGGGATGGCAGAAAGCGTCAATTTACCGAACATGCGTTACCCCTTCGTCCGACAGGCGGCGTCTTTCAGATCGAGGACGTGGCCGTTGTTGTACTTCGCGATGATGTTGTGAAAGAGCCGCGGGTCGATCGTCGAGTAGTAGCGCACGGGCTGCTTCTCGCTCG
>NZ_JPWT01000039.1:0-1373 GCF_000773065.1 Burkholderia sp. ABCPW 111
CGAGCGAGAAGCAGCCCGTGCGCTACTACTCGACGATCGACCCGCGGCTCTTTCACAACATCATCGCGAAGTACAACAACGGCCACGTCCTCGATCTGACGGACGCCGCCTGTCGGACGAAGGGGTAACGCATGTTCGGTAAATTGACGCTTTCGGCGATCCCGTTCGATCAGCCGATCATCATGGGCGCGGCCGCGTTCATGGCGCTCGTCGTGCTCGGGATTCTGGGCACGCTGACCTGCACGAAGCGCTGGAAATGGCTGTGGTCCGAGTGGCTGACGACCGTCGACCACAAGAAGCTCGGCGTGATGTACATCATCGTCGCGCTGATCATGCTGCTGCGCGGCTTCGCCGACGCCGTGATGATGCGCCTGCAGCTCGCGCTCGCATACAACGGCCCGGGCTACCTGCCGCCGCATCATTACGATCAGATCTTCACCGCGCACGGCGTCATCATGATCTTCTTCATGGCGATGGCGTTCATGATCGGTCTGATGAACATCATCGTGCCGCTGCAGATCGGCGCGCGCGACGTCGCGTTCCCGTTCATCAATTCGCTGAGCTTCTGGATGACGGCGGTCAGCGCGATCCTGATCAACATCTCGCTTGTCGTCGGCGAATTCGCGCAAACGGGCTGGCTCGCGTATCCGCCGCTGTCGGAGCTGCAGTTCAGTCCGGGCGTCGGCGTCGATTACTACTTGTGGGCGCTGCAGATATCCGGCGTCGGCACGTTGCTCACGGGCGTGAACTTCTTCGTGACCATCCTGCGGATGCGCGCGCCCGGCATGACGCTGATGAAGATGCCCGTGTTCACGTGGACCGCGCTCTGCACGAACGTCCTCATCATGGCGTCGTTCCCGATCCTGACGGTCACGCTCGCGCTCCTCGGCCTCGACCGTTACCTCGGCATGCACTTCTTCACGAACGATGCCGGCGGCAACGCGATGCTGTATCTGAACCTGATCTGGGCGTGGGGCCATCCGGAGGTCTACATCCTGATCCTGCCGGCGTTCGGGATCTTCTCGGAAGTGGTCGCGACCTACGCGAAGAAGCCGCTTTTCGGCTACAAGACGATGGTCTATGCGTCGTGCGCGATCATGGTGCTGTCGTTCCTCGTGTGGTTGCACCACTTCTTCACGATGGGCTCGGGTGCGAACGTGAACGCGTTTTTCGGGATCATGACGATGGTGATCGCGATTCCGACCGGCGTGAAAGTGTTCAACTGGCTGTTCACGATCTATCGCGGCCGGCTCGAATTCTCGACGCCGATCCTCTGGACGATCGGCTTCATGGTGACGTTCACGCTCGGCGGGATGACGGGCGTGATGATGGCGATCCCCGGCGCGGACTTCGTGCTGCACAACAGCCTGTTC
>NZ_JPWT01000040.1:0-1351 GCF_000773065.1 Burkholderia sp. ABCPW 111
ACGATCTCGTCGATCTCAGTCTTCGAAACCACGAGCGGCGGCGACAGCAGCATCCGGTCGCCCGTCGCGCGCATGATCAGGTTGCCGTTGAAGCAGTAGTCGCGGCAGATCGTGCCGACCTCGCCGCCGTTCTCGAAGCGCTTGCGCGCGCCCGGCTCGCGCGCGAGCTGCAGGCCCGCGACGAGCCCCGCGCCCGAGATCTCGCCGACGATCGGATGATGCGAAAACGTCTCGCGCAGCAGTTTCTGGAAGTAGGGGCCCGTATCGGTCTTCACGCGCTCGACGATCTTCGCGTCGCGCAGCAATGTCAGGTTCGCCACCGCCACCGCCGCCGCGACCGGATGCCCGGAGTACGTCATCCCGTGATTGAACTCGCCGTGCGCGATCAGCGCGTCGGCGATCCGGTCCGACAGCGCGACCGCGCCCATCGGCACGTAGCCGCTCGTCAGCCCCTTCGCGAGCGTCATCAGATCCGGCTCGAAGCCGAAGTGCCGATGCGCGAACCATTCGCCGGTGCGCCCGAATCCGCCGATCACCTCGTCGGCGACGAGCAGCACGTCGTACTTGCGGCAGATTCGCTCGATCTCGGGCCAGTACGTCGACGGCGGGAAGATCACGCCGCCCGCGCCCTGGAACGGCTCGCCGATGAACGCCGCGACGTTGTCCGCGCCGAGCTCGAGAATCTTCGCCTCGAGCTGCCGCGCGCGCTCGAGCCCGAACGCCTCCGGCGTTTGCCCTTCGCTCGCTTCGCCGAAGTAATAAGGCTGATCGATGTGCACGATGTGCTCGACCTTCGACGGCATCTGCTCGTGCATGTAGCCCATGCCGCCGAGCGTCGCGCCCGCGATCGTCGAGCCGTGATAGCCGTTTTTGCGCGAGATCACGAACTTCTTTTGCGGGCGGTTCTGCGTGCGCCAGTACTGATGCGCGACGCGCAGCACCGTATCGTTGCCCTCGGAGCCGCTGTTGCAATAGAAGAAGCGGTTGAACGACGGCGGCGCGATCTGGGCGAGCAGCGCGGACAGCTCGATGATCGGCGGGTGCGTGGTCTTGAAGAACGTGTTGTAGAACGGCAGTTCGCGCAGCTGCCGGCTGCCGGCCTCGATCAGCTCCTCGCGCCCGTAGCCGACGTTCACGCACCAGAGCCCGGCCATCCCGTCGATGATCTTGTTGCCGTCGGAATCCCACAGATACACGCCCTCGGCCTTCACGATCACGCGGCTGCCCGTGCGATTGAGCGAGCCCATGTCCGAGAACGGATGGATATGGTGCGCCGCGTCGAGCGCGCGATATTCGGCGCTCGTGCGGCGCTGCTGCGCGTGTGCGCCGGATGCGGGCGCGGTGGGCGCGG
>NZ_JPWT01000041.1:0-1351 GCF_000773065.1 Burkholderia sp. ABCPW 111
GATCAAGGTCATCAAGCGCAGGGCCTACGGGTACCGTGACGAGGAGTACTTCTTCCTCAAGATCCGCGCCGCGTTCCCCGGAATTCCGCGATGAACCAATTTTTTTGACGATAGTTCCATTGCCTTCGCGTGCGTTCGGCGAATGCGGCCTTGTCAGGAACCGCTTCTTTCGCTTGTCGGTAGATATCAGCGAGCTCTCGATCCGAAGCGGCAAGTTCCGGATCATGGCAGATCAGGTATTCGGGAATCGAGTTGGCCTTCGAGCAATCGAAACTCGTTTGCTGCGCAATTGATTCCGTCTGCGAAGCTTGCGTCGTCGATTGCGCCGAAGTCGTCGCCGCGGTATTGGCGGGCGGAGCGGAAACGGGTTGCGGCATCGATGGCGACGACTGGCCATACGGTTTCAGTTGGCCCGATAGCGCGTCTTCCAGCATGGCGCCTATCAGCGAATTCGGTACAACGCGAATGGTATCGGTTTTGAGAACCGTCGCGGCGGACATGCTCTGCACTTTCGCAAAATTGCACGGCGCCTGGCATGTCACGCGCGTCGCATAAGTTTCGTTATCCGGATCAAGCATCAGCAACACGTACGTTCCGTCTCGAAATCCGACATAACGCATCATGACGAGAGGCTTCGTTGCTCTGCCGCTGCGAACGTCGTCCTCGCTCAAGGCCGGCTCGTAGCCATACGTACCGTCTTGCTCCATTGCGTATTGGTGAGAAGGCAGCGCGGGCGCAGCGATCGGCGCGGGAGGCGGGGGCGGCGCGTTGTTGGAACTGCTCGCGGACGCCGGCTGTTGCGGGCTTGCCGAAGCAGTGGGCGTTTCCTGCTTGCTCGAGTGGTTGCAAGCGCCAAGCGTCGCCGCCAATAGGCACGACAGCACCGAAGTTCTCATGGCTCACCCCGTCGTATTGTGTTGGTTCTCGTGCCGCCGACAACGTGATTGCCTTTTGATTTTAGTGCTACGCCCGGCGCCGGCAGCGAGGAAAATACGCACTCGAGACGTGGCCGGAGGAAATGAAACTCACTCAACAATTAACAATCTTTCACATTCCTCGGCAGCCGGTTCGACATCGTCAAACACCGCCAAACTTGCCTCGGCGTTTCTCCTAACTCCGTCCTTCTCGTCATACTGACAAGCTTTTCCGAGCCGCTCTGAAACACAAGATGCAAAAGTTACGGCTGGTTGCAAAAGGGTAAAAGACGAACACTCATCCGCTACGTATCCTTCGCACACCAAGACAATGGTTGGGGGGGTGCCCCTATGTTGTTCGTCAAGCGTTAGGGGCCGACTTGGGTTGGTAAATGGTTCCGTCGCGCAGCATGGCGAACAGGACGTCGCAGCGTCGC
>NZ_JPWT01000042.1:0-1346 GCF_000773065.1 Burkholderia sp. ABCPW 111
ACGCCTCCGCCAATCCCCTGAACACCCTCGGCAGGAGCCTCGCGCTCCAGCTCCCGCCTCGACTCCCTTCTCGCTCGAGCGCGGGCGGGCCTCTCGGACGCTCCGCACGCGCTCTTGGGATTCGACCGGCCCTCGCGTCTAGTCCGATCCGGTACGAGTGTCGGAGGTTAAAGCTGTTGCTGCGCATGCGGACATCATAGGCTCAAGCATCCAGTGCTTCGCCGCGAACTCCGAGCCGCTATCAACGGTGATCGAGGTGGCAACCCACGCATCTTGTCCAAGCGCTGCAAACCTGTACCGCGCGAAGTCAGGACAACGGGGTGTTGACCTCGATAACCCGGCATTTGCGCGTGTAGTCGTCGACCACATTCAGGCAGTGCAAGCGCTGCTCATGAGCTCACCCGTCAGCGACAAAGTCCATCCGCCAGCTCTGGCTCGGGCCAGTTGGCAACAGCAGTGACATGCGCTCGACAGCGGCAATGCGCTTGTGTCGACGCTTGCGCACGCCTAACCCTGCAAGCGGAGATTCATATTCGGGGCCAGATTATTGATTCTACTTTTACATCCGTGACGATTTCTTTTCGAGCCCAATCGCCGTTTGGCACTTGGCGGCGTTCTTCCAACGCCGTATGATTCAGGTCTTCCGTTTTCCGGCGCGTTTTTTGCCGGGCAGACGGGGGCGGCGACAGGCGGTACCAGACGTCCCGTTGGATTCAGTAGTACGCAAGCTCGGTCCTGTTGCCGATGCAATGACAACTGAAAAACGGCGGCGCAGGTCGAACGACATCGGCGCGCTCGAAGAAGATGCAAATAATCTCAACGAAGCGCTTGACACGAATTCGATGTACCCCCATAATTGTCAGTTCTCTACGGAGGGGTGCCCGAGTGGCTAAAGGGGGCAGACTGTAAATCTGTTGGCTTACGCCTACGTTGGTTCGAATCCAACCTCCTCCACCAAGACATAAGCACAGAGCGGTATAGGGAATCGTTGCTGGCCCTTGCGGGTGTAGCTCAATGGTAGAGCAGAAGCCTTCCAAGCTTACGACGAGGGTTCGATTCCCTTCACCCGCTCCAGTTCAGGCAGTTGAAACGTAAAGCGCCCATGTGGCTCAGTGGTAGAGCACTCCCTTGGTAAGGGAGAGGTCGGCAGTTCGATCCTGCCCATGGGCACCAGCAGGTAGTCGGTGTCTGTTTGCGCGCGGCGCAACATGTGAAATTCCTTTCGGGAGTTGAAAATGGCCAAGGAAAAGTTTGAGCGGACCAAGCCGCACGTGAACGTTGGTACGATTGGTCACGTTGACCACGGCAAGACGACGCTGACGGCGGCGATCGCGACGGTTCTGTCG
>NZ_JPWT01000043.1:0-1336 GCF_000773065.1 Burkholderia sp. ABCPW 111
TGGAGTTGACCCTGTAATCCCGGACACGGCGTCACACTAAGGTTGCTGAATCCATCGAGCGCCGGAACTCGCGAGGCGAGCGGTACTTCAGTGCGCTATGGGGATGCTTCTCGTTGTAATGCTCGAACGCGATGGCCAAGTTACGTGCCGCAGTCGCTGCGTCTGGCTTCGGCATGAAGGCGACGTAGTCGCGCTTCATCGTCTTCACGAAGCTCTCGGCCATCCCGTTACTTTGTGGGCTGCACACCGGTGTGGTCAATGGCTTCAGCCCGATGGCCAGTGCGAACCGTCGTGTGTCGTCGGCTGTATAGCCCGAACCGTTGTCGCTCAGCCACTCGATTTCGGACGGCGTATGCAGTTCGTTGCCAAACCGATTTTCCACTGCTGCCAACATCACGTCGCGCACGATGTCGCCGCTATGGCCTGCTGTCGTAGCCGCCCAGCTCATCGCTTCACGGTCGCAGCAATCCAGCGCAAACGTCACACGGAGCGGTTCGCCGTTGTCACAGCGAAACTCGAATCCATCGGAGCACCATCGCTGATTGCTGCGCGCGACGGCCACCTTGCCGTCATGCCGACGTTGCGGCCGAGGCGGAATCGGTCGACGCTGCATCAGCAGCCCGTGCGTGCGCATGACGCGGTAGATGCGCTTGGCATTGAACGGCACGAGCCCAACCGCAAGGCGCTCGTTGCGCAACGTGCCCCAAACTCGGCGATAGCCATAGCTGGGCAAATCGCCGACGACGCGGCGGATTTCCTCGACCACGCTCGCATCGTCCGTCTGCCTCGATCGACGACCATCGCGCCACGTCGCCGGACGCGACAGCCGTGCCGATACGTTCGAGCGCGACACGCCGAGAACTTCACAAACCAGTTTCACTGGTCGTCCTCCGGCAGCGAGGGCGAGTGCGCTATCCATTTTTTTGCTCGGCCGTACTCGACTGCTTCGCGGAGAATCTCGTTCTCCATGGTCTTCTTGCCGAGCATCCGTTGCAGCTCGCGAATCTGCTTGAGCGCATCGGCCAGCTCCGAAGCCGGAACTACTTCCTCGCCAGCCTTCACTGCTGACAGGCTCCCGTCCTGGTACAGCTTGCGCCAGTGGAACAACTGGTTCGGATTCACGCCGTGCTGGCGCGCGACCATCGAAACCGATTTCCCCGGCTCGAAACTCTCGCGAACCATCGCCAGCTTCTGCTCCGCCGTCCAGCGCCGCCGACGCTCCGGGCCCGTCAACACTTCCATCACTTCCTGCCTGGTGTTAGTCAAAAACACAGTCTTATGCCTACCCGCTAGTTTAAGTGAGAGGCTATGTCCGGTGTTTCAGGGGGCTGCTCCA
>NZ_JPWT01000044.1:0-1280 GCF_000773065.1 Burkholderia sp. ABCPW 111
CTTCGCCGACTTCGCCGACTTCGCCGACTTCGCCGACTTCGCCGACTTCGCCGACTTCGCCGACTTCGCCGACTTCGCCGACTTCGCCGACTTCGCCGAGCCGGTCAGACCGGCACGACCGAAAAAGCGGACAAGGCCGGCAAGACCGCCGCAACCGGTTCCGCCTCGCGCGGCCGCGCCGCCGTCGAAGCGGAGGGCGGCTGGCGGGCAATCGCGTTCGCTTGCACAATAGCCGCTCGATAGCGAGGATGTCGATGCACGAACGACCGCAGATCACGGCCGAGACGACACGGTTTGCCGCGCTGGACGGCCGACTGTTGACGGGGACTTTCCATGCGCCGGGCACGCCGGGTGCGAGCAACGGGCGCAGCGTGCTCGTGAACGGCGCGCTCGGCGTGCCGCGCGGCTTCTACGAGCGCTACGCGCGCTTCCTGGCCGGCGACGGCTTCACCGTGCTGACCTACGACTATCGCGGCGTCGGCGATTCGCGCAAGCCGCCGGCCGAAGCCGACACGGCGACGCTGCGCGACTGGGGCGAAGCCGATCTGCCCGGCGCGCTCGACCATCTCGCCGCGCGCGCGCCGTCGCATCGGCTGCTCGCGGTGGGGCACAGCGTCGGCGGGCAGATGTTCGGCCTCGCGCACAACAACGGCCGTGCGGCGGCGCTGCTGTCGATCTGCTGCCCGAGCGGCTACTGGCGGCTATGGCCGTGGCCGCGCCGGCCGCTGCTCGCGGCGCTGTGGTTCGGCGTCGTGCCGGCGCTGGGCGGCGTGCTGTCGCATCTGCCGGCGCGACGCCTCGGCCTGGGCGGCGGCGCCGACCTGCCGTCGGGCGTGATGCGCGAATGGGCGCGCTGGAGCCGCCATCCCGACTATCTGATCGACGGCGCGGGCCGTCCGCTGCGCGAGCATTTCCGCGATTATCGCGGCCGGATTCTCGCGTACACGGTCAGCGACGACTGGATGGCGCCGCCCGCCGCGGTGCAGGCGCTGCATCGGCTCTATTCGAGCGCGCAGATCGAGCACCGCGAGATTTCGCCGGACCGCCGGCAGCATGCGATCGGTCACTTCGGCTATTTTCGCGACGATAATCGCGCGCTGTGGCCGCTCGGCGCGGCGTGGCTGCGCGAGCAGTGAGCCGCCGGGGCGGCAGCGCGTGATGCCGTGCCGCAAGCGGGGAGCCACGCGCCACACGCCACACGCCACACGCCACACGCCACACGCCACACGCCACACGCCACACGCCACACGCCACACGCCACACGCCACACGCCACACGCC
>NZ_JPWT01000045.1:0-1255 GCF_000773065.1 Burkholderia sp. ABCPW 111
CGTGGAGAGCGATGCGACGGTGCTGTCGGTGGTCGAGAGGCCGGTGGACAACGAGCCGATGCCGGTCGACGTGGAGGTCGACAGCGAAGCGATCGAGCTATTCGCGGAGCTCAGGCCCGTCGACGTCGAAGTCGAGAGCGACGTGACGGTGCTGTCGGTGGTCGAGAGGCCAGTCGACAACGAGCCGATACCGGTCGACGTGGAGGTCGACAGCGAGGCGATCGAGCTGGTGGCCGAGCTCAAGCCCGTCGACGTCGACGTCGAAAGCGACGTGACAGTGCTGTTGGTGGTCGACAGGCCAGTCGACAGCGAACCGATGCCGGTCGACGTGGAGGTCGACAGCGAAGCGATCGAGCTGGTGGCCGAGCTGAGGCCGGTCGACGTCGACGTGGAGAGCGACGCGACGGTGCTATCGGTGGTCGAGAGGCCGGTGGACAACGAGCCGATACCGGTCGACGTGGAGGTCGACAGCGAAGCGATCGAGCTGGTGGCCGAGCTGAGGCCGGTCGACGTCGACGTGGAGAGCGACGTGACGGTGCTATCGGTGGTCGACAGGCCAGTCGACAGCGAACCGATGCCGGTCGACGTGGAGGTCGACAGCGAGGCGATCGAGCTGGTGGCCGAGCTCAAGCCGGTCGATGTCGACGTGGAGAGCGACGTGACGGTGCTGTCGGTGGTCGACAGACCGGTGGACAGCGAGCCGATGCCGGTCGACGTGGAGGTCGACAGTGAAGCGATCGAGCTATTCGCGGAGCTCAAGCCGGTCGACGTCGACGTGGAGAGCGACGTGACGGTGCTATCGGTGGTCGAGAGGCCGGTGGACAACGAGCCGATGCCGGTCGACGTGGAGGTCGACAGCGAAGCGATCGAGCTATTCGCGGAGCTCAAGCCCGTCGAGGTCGAGGTGGAGAGCGACGCGACGGTGCTGTCGGTGGTCGACAGGCCGGTGGACAGCGAACCGATGCCGGTCGACGTGGAGGTCGACAGCGAAGCGATGGAGCTATTCGCGGAGCTCAAGCCGGTCGAGGTCGACGTGGACAGCGACGCGACGGTGCTATCGGTGGTCGAGAGGCCGGTGGACAGCGAGCCGATACCGGTCGACGTGGAGGTCGACAGCGAGGCGATCGAGCTGGTGGCCGAGCTGAGGCCGGTCGAGGTCGACGTGGAGAGCGATGCGACGGTGCTGTCGGTGGTCGAGAGGCCGGTGGACAACGAGCCGATGCCGGTCGACGTGGAGGTCGACAGCGAAGCGATC
>NZ_JPWT01000046.1:0-1203 GCF_000773065.1 Burkholderia sp. ABCPW 111
CGACATGACCGAAGCATTCCTGTGTGACGCAATCCGCACGCCGATCGGCCGCTACGGCGGGGCCCTCGCGCCGGTGCGGGCCGACGACCTCGGCGCCGTGCCGCTCAAGGCGCTCGTCGAGCGCAACCGCGACGTCGACTGGGCCGCCGTCGACGACGTCATCTACGGCTGCGCGAACCAGGCCGGCGAAGACAACCGCAACGTCGCGCGCATGTCGCTGCTGCTCGCCGGCCTGCCCCAGGCCGTGCCCGGCTCGACCATCAACCGCCTCTGCGGCTCCGGGATGGACGCGATCGGCGTCGCCGCTCGCGCCATCAAGGCCGGCGAGGCCGGCCTCATGATCGCGGGCGGCGTCGAGAGCATGAGCCGCGCGCCGTTCGTGACCGGCAAGGCGACGAGCGCGTTCTCGCGCCAGGCCGAGATCTTCGATACGACGATCGGCTGGCGCTTCGTCAATCCGCTGATGAAACAGCAGTACGGCGTCGATTCGATGCCGGAGACGGCCGAGAACGTCGCGACCGATTACCGCGTGAGCCGCGCCGACCAGGACGCGTTCGCGCTGCGCAGCCAGCAGAAAGCGGCGCGCGCGCAAGCCGACGGCACGCTCGCGCAGGAGATCGTGCCGGTGACGATTGCGCAGAGGAAAGGCGAGCCGGCCGTCGTGTCGCGCGACGAGCATCCGCGCGAGACATCGCTCGACGCGCTCGCGAAACTCAAGGGCGTCGTGCGGCCGGACGGCACGGTGACGGCGGGCAACGCGTCGGGCGTGAACGACGGCGCGTGCGCGCTGCTCGTCGCGAGCGAGGCGGCCGCGCGGCGTCACGGGCTCGTGCCGCGCGCGCGCGTGCTGGGGATCGCGACGGCGGGCGTCGAGCCGCGGGTGATGGGCATCGGCCCGGCGCCGGCCACGCACAAGCTGCTCGCGCGGCTCGGGATGACGATCGACCAGTTCGACGTGATCGAGCTGAACGAGGCGTTCGCCTCGCAGGGGCTCGCGGTGCTGCGCCTGCTCGGCGTCGCGGACGACGATGCGCGGGTGAATCCGAACGGCGGCGCGATCGCGCTCGGGCACCCGCTCGGCGCGTCCGGCGCGCGGCTCGTGACGACCGCGACGTACCAGCTGCATCGCACGAACGGCCGCTACGCGCTCTGCACGATGTGCATCGGCGTCGGTCAGGGGATCGCCATCGCGATCGAGCGCGT
>NZ_JPWT01000047.1:0-117111 GCF_000773065.1 Burkholderia sp. ABCPW 111
TCGGCAGCATCGGCAGCATCGGCAGCATCGGCAGCATCGGCAGCATCGGCAGCATCGGCAGCATCGGCAGCATCGGCAGCATCGGCAGCATCGGTAGCATCGGCAGCATCGGTAGCATCGGTAGCATCGCCGTCGGCGTTTTGCGGCGCGCCGATCATCGCGGCGACGAGCGCATCGCGCGACGCGTCGCGCGCGTCGAGATGCGCGACGTCGACGCCGTCGCGCAGCACGGTCACCCGATCGCACACGCGCGCGATCTCGTTCAGGTAATGCGACACGTAGAGGATCGTGTGGCCGCCGGCGCGCAGCCGCTCGATCGTCTGCAGCAGCCGGTCGACCTCGCTCGACACGAGCGCGGCGGTCGGCTCGTCGAACACGAGGATCTCGTGGCGTCCGATCAGCGCGCTCGTGATCTGCACGATCTGCTGCTCCGCGACGGAGAGCTCGCCGATCAGGCGATCGGGCGGCAGATCGACGCCGAACTGCTCGTGCAGCACCGCGCGGCAGTCGCGCCGCATCCGGCCGACGTCGAGCGGCAGCAGGCGGGCGAGCCGCGACGCGCCGCCGAGCGTCGGCGGGCGCGGGAAGAACAGCGCCTCGGCGACCGTAAACGTCGCGGGCAGCAGGCGTTCCTGATGGATGAAGCCGATGCGGGCGGGCCGCTCGCGAGCGGAGCCGGCCGCCGCGGCGGAGAGCGTCGCCAGCGGCGCGCCGCCGACCGCGATCTCGCCTTCGTCCGGCGCGTGGAGACCCGCGAGCATCTTGATGAGCGTCGATTTGCCCGCGCCGTTCTGGCCGATCAGCCCGTGCACGGTGCCGCGCGTCACCGCGAGCGACGCGCCGCGCAGCGCGGCGACGCCGTTGAAGCGCTTGACGACGCGCCGCACGTCGAGCGCGAGCGGCGCGCCGGCGTCCCTCTTCGCGCGTGCGGCGCCCGCGTCGGCCGTGGCTGTCGACGCGGTGGATACAGTGGATACGGCGGATACGTCGGGAAGCGCCGCCGTCATCGCCGCGCGACCTCGGCGTCGGCGGACGCCTGCCCGAGCGTGCGCGGCGCGCCGCCCGCGTTGTCCTTGGTGACGAGCACCGACGGCACGAACGTATACGCCGGCAGCGACCGGTCGCCCGCCAGATAGCGCGCGACGTTGCGCACGGCGGTTCGCCCGATCAACGCCGGCTGCTGCGCGACGACGGCCGCCGCGCTCGATTTCGGATTCTTCACGAGCGCGACCGCCTCGGGGCTGCCGTCCACGGCGTACGTGCGGATCTCGCCGCGGCCGGCCGCGTCGACGGCCTGCGTCGCGCCGACCTGCGGGATGTCCCACGCGGCCCAGATCGCCGCGATCGAGCCCTTCGGATACTTCTGCAGCAACTGGCTGATCTGCGCATACGCGTTCTGCGCGGTGTTCGGGATCACGTCGCGCAGTTCGGGCTCGATGATCTTCACCTTCGGATACCACTTCAGCACGGCCTTCAGCTGGTCGTAACGGATCGCGCAGACGGGCACGCCGTAGAAGCCGTTGAAGACGAGGATGTTGCCTTCGCCGCGAATGTCGTTGACGAGCTTGAGCGCGAGCTGCGAACCGATCACGAAGTTGTCCGATGTGACGACGTTCAGGCTCGATGGCGACGCGGTGTCGATCGTGAAGAGCGGTATGCCCGCCTGCCGGATCTTCTTGAGCCACGGTTCGAGCACGGACGCGGTGCCGAGCTGCTCGATGATCGCGTCGGGCTTCTGCGCGATCAGCGTCTGGATCTGCGCGATCTGGCGGCTGTCGTTGCGGCCGGCGTCGAGCGCGATCGGTGTGCCGCCGAGGCGCTTCACTTCGTCGACGGCGCCCTGGTAGGCCTGCAAGTCCCAGTAATGATCGGTGCCGGCTACCGTGATGCCGATCCGCTTGCCGGCGAGCGGCGGCGCGCGATCGGGCTGCTCGGGCGCAGCGGCGCGAACGGAAGCGGCGGCTAGACCGAGCGCGAGCGCGGCGGCGAACAGCGTGGACAGCAGGCGGGCGAGCGGCGGGAGCGGGCGTGACATGGTGCGTGAGCGTTCGGTGCGGGCGTTGAGACGAACGAACGATTCTGTGCAACGGCGGCGGCGAAGGGAACGATGGATTCGTGCTTTGGTTATGGGATTGCGGCAAATGCGCGGGCCGCACAAGCAAAGATGCGGAGCGGGAATCGACGCGGACGGCGAACCCGCGACAAAGCGGACGCTTTCGGCGCTAGGCTCTCGGCGTTAACCCTCGACCGTCATCCGGATTTTGTCAGGGTAATGAAAACCGATGCCGGAGCAATGCTGAATGAATTGTCCGGCGATCCGATAAATCAAAATGGAATGAATGAAAGCGAATGGGAAAATGGCGTCGCGCGAATAAGATCCGATGAAAGGAAGCCGCCGAAGCCTTGGCCGGAGCGGCGCGAAACAGGCGCGCTCGCTTCTGGAAAACCCGAATGAGCGGCGGGAGCGTGGCGCCTTTTGGCAAGAGAATCATGCGCTCGGATTCTTCGGTTCATTCGCAAACGATTGTATTTGATCGAATCGGGAAAACCATCGATTTATTATCGAAGGACTTAACCTAATTTTTAGATTCGGCATGCCGGCGTGCGCGAGCCGCGTGATAAGCTCGATCGACAGAAAACAATGAGGCGACGAAACGGGGGGCTCGCGATGGAACACGATATCCGGCCACTGATGGCCACCAAGCGGCACGGCGCGGCGGCCGTACTTGCGGCGGCTGCGCGCCCGGGCGCCGCGCACGGCGCCGAGGGTTTCGCCGGCATCCTGATCGAAGTGTTCGCGCGCGTCGCCGCGGCGCTCGCGCTAGGAATTTTCGCGTATGCGGCGTACATGCAATGGCGGCTCGATCCGTCGCGGATCACGCTGATCCTGCTCGCGGTCTCGACGACGCTGACGGTCGGCTTGTCGCTGTTCGCCGAGCCGCCGAAACAGCGGGACTGGAGCCCGGTCGCGCTGTTCTTTTCGCTCGGCGGCACGTTCTACTATCTCGTCTTCCAGTTGAGCGCGAGCCACCAGTTGATCCCGGAGACGATCGGCGCGGCGATCCAGCTGTTCGGCCTGTTCTGGCAACTGTTCGCGAAGGCGTCGCTGAGAAAATCGTTCGGCATCCTGCCCGCGAACCGCGGCGTCGTGTCGCGCGGCGCATACCGGTTCGTTCGGCACCCGATGTATCTCGGGTACCTGATCATCGATACGGGCTTCCTGTTGACGAACTTCAGCGTGCGCAACCTGATCGCGGTCGCGCTGCAGATCGGCTTGCAGGTCGGCCGAATCCATCGCGAGGAGCGGGTCCTGTCGGAGGACGCCGCGTATCGCGCTTACCGGCGTTCGGTCCGCTATCGGGTGATCCCGGGCATCTTCTGATGCGCGCAGGCGCGCATCGGCCGGCCCGATCGCGCCGATCGCGCCGATCGACATCGCGCGGTTTCATCTTTTCGCCGGCCGCGCGCCGGGCCGGCGCTCGCTATCCGAATCGAAACGCCGCGCCCGCGCGTTGCCGGTTCGCGCGCGACGCGTTCGGACACCTACCAGAAATGCTAGGTTCGCGCCGCGGGCGATGTGACCTAGTATTCGTACTGGCTTCACGGACTGGCGGGGCGCGCTCCGGCGGGCCGGCGCCGCCAGCCGCCATGACCTGGCCCGCCTCGGGAGATGCGACATGGCTTACAAGAATCTCGTCAATCAAAGTGGATTGCCGCTCAGCATCGAACTGGTGACCCGTCAGGGCTCCGATCCCAGCCAATCCGGCGCGACGATCACCGTATCGCTGGCTGCCAACGGAAAGCAGACGGTCGAATACGGCAACAGTCAGAATCCGTACCTGAACGGGCTCGTCATCACGTCGGCGGCGAACGGCGCGTTCTCGAACGGCGCGCAGATCGTGACGGCGCGCGGCAGCACCTGGGACAACGTGCTGAACACCAACAACACGCTGACGTTCAGCGGGTCGGGTGGGCTGAACGTCGTCGGCTCCAATACGTGACGGCGCGGCACTAGCGATCGGCCCGCCTGGCGCCGCACGGGCGCCGGGCGGGCATGCGCGGCGCGCACGCCGCAGCGCCTGCGCGCGTCACGCCGCCTTTTCCTTTTCTTCTTCTCGCTTGCCGGCCCCCGCGCCGATCTGCCATACGTACGGCGGCTCGGTTCCGTTGACGGCACGGTCCCCGACGATCCGCGCCTTGTAGACGAGCGGATTGTGCGACGCGACCGTGCGCGCGTTGCGCCAATGACGATCGAGCGCCTTCGCCGCGCTGATCGCCGACGCGCCGAGCGCGTCGAACAGATGCGTCGCCGCGCGCAGCACCAGCTCCGACACGACCAGTTGCCCTTGCGCCGATTCGATCTCGGCCGCTACGTTCGCATCGTGCTCGGCGGCGGCGTCGCCGCCGAAGCGGGCCTCGTATGCGCGTTGCGACGGCTGCGCGGCGCGCAGCGCGACCGCCTCGGCCGCGTACGCCCACGCGGAGATCTCGCCGACGACCTGCAGGATCTGCGCATCGTCGCTCACGCGCGGCGCGTTGCCGTGGCTGTAGATCCGCTTGCGTTCGCGCACGAGCGCGCTCGCGTCGCGCTCGACCGCGCGGCCGATGCCCGCGAGCGTCGCGAGATGGAACAGCTGATAGAACGCGGTCTGATACTTGAAGCGCCGCGCGAAGTCGGTCACGTGCGCTTCGTCGACGTGCGCGTCGACGAAGCGCGTCGTGCCGCTGCCCGTCGTCGCCTGGCCGAAGCCGTCCCAGTCGTCGTCGCGGATCACGCCGGCCTGATGCGTGGCGACCGCGGCGATCACCGGGCTGCCGTCGTCGGCGCGCTGCGCGTAGACGTCGATCCAGTCGGCGAAGATCGTCCCGGTGCTGTAGTACTTCGCGCCGTTGACGACCCAGCGGCCGTCGCGTTTCGACACCCGCGTCTTCACTTCGCCGAGCGCGACGTCGCCGACCTCGGTCCACGCGTTGCCGACGAGCTGGCCGCTCGCGAAGCGGTCGAACCATGCCTGCGGCGCGGGGCCGGGCGGCGCATTCAGCGCGTCCTCGACGAACGCGAAGTGGCCGCGCAGCGCCTGCGGCAGATTCGAGTCGGCGGCGGCGAGCTCGATCAGCAAGCGAAAGAGCTGCGGAATCGACGCGCCGGCGCCGCCCGCCTGCACGGGCACGCGCACCGCGCCGAATCCGGCTTCCTTCAGCCAGCGAATCGGCTCGTGCGGCAGCGTGCGCGTGCGGTCGCGCTCGATCGCGCCTGCGGCGATGCGCGCGAAGATCGGGCGGAAGCGGGCCGCGAGCGTTTCGTAGTCGGTGCCGGTCGAGAGCGGATGATCGGGAAGTGTCTGGGGCATGGCTGGGTCCTCGGGTGAATGATCGAAAAGGAGATTCGACGGATGTGGGGCGGCTTGCGTGTTGTACGTCGCCCGGCGAGAAATCGGGCGCGGCGGGGCGGCATCGGGCGGTTCGGCGATCCGGTGATCCGGCTTTCGCGCATCCGGGCGTTGCCGTCGTTGAGGGCGCAGACGCGCGGACGATCGACGGCGAATGCACATGCATCGTTCGCCGTAAGGCGCTTGCCGTGTGCGGCGCATCGCGATGTGTGGCGATGCGCCGCACGAATCGCGTATCGCGTATCGCAGATGACGCCGCCGAAATGCCGGATGCGGCGGTAAGCGACGCTCGACCCATGCGGATCGCGCGATGTCATGGCGGCATCGCGAAGAAGTCGGGACCGCCACGGCAGCCGCCCCGGATGTCGCGAACACATCGCGGTGCCGTCGCGCCGAACGTCGAACGTCGAACGTCGAACGTCGAACGTCGACCACCGACCACCGACCACCGACCACCGAACACCGACCACCGAACACCGAACACCGAACACCGAACACCGAACACCGCGCGGCGACATCGCCTACGCCGCTTCGCGCGCGATCTCGCGATCGTCTTCGACATCGATATCGACGTCGCGCGCGGTCGGTTCGAAGCGAATCGCGGCCAGAAACACGATCGGCACGAACGCCGCGATCGACACGATCCAGAACATCCCGGTGCCGAGGCGCGCGTTGAGAATCGGCAGCACGAAGAGCGCGAACGCGCTGCCGATACCGGTCAGCGAGCGCCCGAAGCCGAGCCCCGTGCCGCGAATCGACGTCGGATACGACAACGCCGGATAGATCATCATCTGCGCGCCGGGGCCGAAGCCTTCGGCGAAGAGCCACAGCCCGAGCATCAGCACCGCGACGCCGATCCCGAGCGCGGTCTGCGGATGGCCGAGCAGCGCGAGCGCGACGAGCGCGACGACTTGCAGCGCGAAGCCGGCGATCGCGACGCGCCGCGACGGCTGTCGGTACGCGAGCCGCATCCCGAGCAGCCCGCCTGTCAGCGCGAACAGCACGTTGAGCGCGAGCGTCGCGGCGATCGTCTCGAACACGCCCGCGCCGAGGAACTGCGACAGGATCGTCGGCAGGAAGAACGCGATCGCCGTGTATTCGAACGGAATGCACAGATTCATCGCGCTCGCGACGAGCGTGCGCGGCAGATACGGCTGCCTGAACAGCTCGCGGAAGCTGACGCGCGGCTGCGTCGGCGCGGGGCGCGCGTCGTCGTCGGCCGCATGCGCGCGGATTCCGTACGATTCGCGCAGGATGCGCGCGGCGTCGCTCAGCTTGCCCTGATTCGCGGCCCACAGCGGCGATTCGTTCATGTAGCGGCTGCGCACCATGATGATGACGAGCGCCGGCACCGCGCCGAAGATCAGCGACGCGCGCCACAGCCAGCCCGCGTGCTCGGCGGGCAGCAGGAAATACAGCCCGAACACGATCAGGAAGCATACGGACGACGCCGCGTACCACATCGGGCACCACGCGGCGAGCCGCGACGCCTTGTTGCCGCGCCCGCTGAACTTCGAGAACTCGGAGAGGAACGCCATCGCGACCGGCAGATCGATGCCGACGCCGAGCCCCATCACGAAGCGCGCGGCGATCAGCACCCACACGTTCGGCGCGAGCCCGGCGGCGATCGCCGCGACGACGAAGAACAGCATGTCGGCCATGAACACCTGATAGCGGCCGATCTTGTCGGTGAACCAGCCGCCGATCAGGCTGCCGAGAATCGTGCCGATCATGATCGATGAGCTGACGAGCCCGCTCAGCGCGGGCGTCAGCGCGAATTCGCGAGTCACGTCCTGGATGCCGTACGACAGCGTCGTCAGATCGTACGCGTCGAGGAACACGCCGCCGAGCGCGAGCAGGACGATCACGCGCGCATGGCCGGAGCGCGAGCCCGACGAGTTGATGAGGCGCGAGACGTCGCTCGCGGAACGGATCGGCGTCGAGATCGGCGCGTCGAGATCGAGTGTGCTCAAGGGATGCTCTTCGGTCGGGGCGGTTCGGACGGGAAGTCGCAGTTATACGAAGCAGGCCCGCAAAACACAAAGAAGCAGTTTGCGATTCGTTATGAAGCGCAAGGCGATAAGCAATCGACGCGGCCGGGCGGCAAGCGAGGGGGAGCGGGAAAGCGGCCGTGGTTCGAGGCCGGAGATCGGGGAGAAGCCGCGCGCGGGCGGTTCGCGCGGCGCGACGTCGGATGGGCGCGCGGCGCGGCGGTCGGCCAGCGCATCGCTTCGTGCATCGGCTCGCGACGGCGTGCGGCGACGCGCCGTGCGGTGCGGTACGCCGCACGCGCCAGGCGGTTCAGCGCTGCAACCGCGGAAAGATGCACGGATGCATCTTCACGTACAGGGTTTGATTGACGCACGGGCGTCCGGCGTAGTCGACGACCTCGTTCGCCGGGCGTCGCGATTCGCGTTTCACGCCGCGGTCGTCGCCGGGCTTCGACGATGCGACGGATGGCCCCGCTTCGCCGGACCGGAGATCCTGGCGAAGCGGGGCGCAGGCTGCCAGCGCGATGCCGAACGCGACTGCGATGATCGGCGCTTTCATGATGTTCCTCTTGTCGTATGTCGTTCGATTCGAATTCGGCGCTCGCTGCGAGGCGATCGCGTCGGCGCCGGTTCGGGCCGCCGGGTGCGCGAATCGCCGGATGCGGAGCGCGTCGTTCGATGTGCTCACATGTTGCGCGGGCGACGCTGCGCGGACGTGATCCGAACATGACAAAGTTGTCGGCGAAGCGAGGCGAGACGCGTTCGACGTGAGCGATGCGGATGCATCGGAGAACCAAGCAAAGTGCTTTCGGCGAAGGCCCGGCGAACGCGACGCCGGGCCTTCGCCGAAGACGCAAGCGCAAACGCGAACGCAAGTGAACATGAAAGCGAAAGCGCCGCCGATCGCTTCGCGTCGCCGCCGATCGACACGCGCGGCGCGCATCCGCAAGCCGCGCCCTTGCCACGTGTGCGCGCAAAAAAAATGCCGGACAGGGGGAGACTGTCCGGCATAAGTGCGACGGCACCTGCTGGTGCCAATGCGCCTCGCGTGCTCGAGGGGGGGGAACCAAGCACCTCGGTCCAATCTCGTCTGATCGGCGATCTTGGAATACAGATGCTAAAGGATCGACACAGCGCCACGCTGACGCGAACGTGAAATTTTCGTCATGCGCGCGCGTCGCGCACGCTTGATTCCGAGCACGGCGCGGATGACGAATTTGTCATCGCGCGCTCATGGCCGCGTACCGTTCGGCGTTCAAAGTGGAGGCTACTGTCGCACGACAGTGATCAACTCGATGGAGAACGAACGATGAACACGACAAAACTCATGGCATGGGCCGCCGCCGCGGCACTGACGACGCTGGCCGTCGCGCCCGCCGCATTCGCGCAAGGCAAGACGCGCGCCGAAGTCCGGCAGGAGCTGATCCGCGCGCAGCACGAAGGCATCGTGCCCGCGGGGAAGAATGACTATCCGCCGAGCCCGGCGCTCGTCGAGCGCAACAAGCAGCTGCATGCGATCTCGGTTCACGGCGGCAAGACGAACGTGGCGCTCGATCAGCATGACCGCACGGTTGCGCGCTGATGCGCGGACCATCGACGCGTGCGCGGCCCGCGTCGCGCGGGCCACGCACCCCGCGCACCCGATAGCGGCCGTAGGGGCCGAAGCGGGGGCCGCAGGGGCCGCGCGCTGCGCCGCGTCGCGCGACGCAGCCGGTCAGGCCGCGTGCGCGGGGAACGTGAGCCAGAACGTGGTGCGCACGTGTGGCTCGCTGTCGACGCCGCACGCACCGCCGTGGTTGTCCATGATCGAGCGGACGATCGCGAGGCCGAGCCCCGTGCCCGACGCCGAATTGTGCCGCGCCGGATCGACGCGGTAGAACCGCTCGAAGATCCGCTCGCGATGCTGCGGCTCGATCCCGCGGCCCGTATCCGAAACGCTGATCGTCGTCGCACCGCCCGCCTGCCGGCATTCGATCGTGATCGTCGAGCCGCGCGGCGCGTGATTGAGCGCATTGCTGATCAGGTTGCTGAGCGCGCGGTGATAGAGGAGCGCGTCCGCCTGCACGGCCGCTTGCCCGCGCACGACGATATTCACCTCCGCGTCCTCCGCCATCGGCTCGTAGTAGCCGGCGACGCGCTCGGCCTCCGCGGCCGCGTCGAGCGTGCGGATCGCCAGATGGCTCTCGGCGTTGTCCGAGCGCGCGAGGAACAGCATGTCCTCGATCATCCGCGACAGGCGCTGATATTCGTCGATGCTCGATTCGATCACGTCGCGATATTCGTCGGCCGTGCGCGGCTTCGATAGCGCGACCTGCGCTTCGGCGAGCAGATTCGTGAGCGGCGTGCGCATGTCGTGCGCGAGATTCGACGAGAACTGGCTCAGGCGTACGAACGATTCGTCGAGCCGCTTGAGCATGCCGTTGAACGCATGCTCCATCTCCTTGAGCTCGCCCGACGTGTGGAGCTCCGGCAGCGGATGCGCGAGCCGGCTCGACGACATCTGCTCGGCGCGCGAGACGAGCCGGCGCAGCGGGCTCAGGCCGAGCATCGCGATGCCGTACGCGAGCGCCGCGGTCAGCGCGACGGCGAGCACCTCGATCACCACCACCGTGTACGCATACGCGCGCAGCAGCGCGTGATCGTTCCTGCCGTCGTACTGGACGACGATGCGCGCCGTCCGGTTGGCGTCGCGAAGCGGCGCGTCGCCCGCGAGATAGCTGTAAGTCGTGCCGGCGTGCGTCGCGCTCGCCGGCACGCGCGCTTGCGGCGCGCCGAGCGCGAGCTGCGTCGCGACGAAGCCGCGCGTCGCGAACAGCATCCGACCGTCTGCGCCGTAGATCGCCAGATCCAGATTCTGATGGCCGTGCAGCTGATCGATCCACAGATCCGACTTGCGCGGAATTTCGTCGACGCTTCGCACGTTCACGAGATGCGTGCGCATCGCCGCGAGCGTCGCCGACATTTCGTACAATGACATGCCGGCCAGCCGATTGTGCAGCGCGCTGTAGAGCGCGATGCCGCTCAGCGCGAGCGTCGCCGCGGTCGACAGGATGATGAGCGCCGTCAGGCGCGCGCGCAGCGTACGGGGCAACAGGCGCTTGATCATCGGCTCGGCGCGCTCCGCACTTCGAGCACGTAGCCCATCCCGCGCACCGTATGGATCAGCTTGGGCTCGTATGCGTCGTCGATTTTCGAGCGCAGCCGGCGGATCGCCGCGTCGACGACGTTCGTGTCGCTGTTGAAATTCATGTCCCACACCTGCGACGCGATCGTCGCACGGGGCAGGATCTCGCCTTCGCGGCGCATCAACAGCCACAGCAGCGCGAATTCCTTCGCGGTCAGCAGCACGACGTCGCCCTGGCGGGTCGCCTTGCGCCGCGTGAGGTCGAGCTCGAGATCGGCGATCTTGAGGATCGTCGATTCGCGCCCCTGCCCGCGGCGCAGGATCGAGCGCACGCGCGCGACGAGCTCGACGAAATCGAACGGCTTGACGACGTAATCGTCGGCGCCCAGCTCGAGCCCCTTCACGCGGTCGCCGACGTCGTCGCGCGCGGTGAGGAACAGCACGGGCGTCGAGTGCTCGCGGCGCAGCCGCTCGAGCACGGTCCAGCCGTCGTGGCCCGGCAGCATCACGTCGAGGATGATCAGGTCGTACTCCTCGGTTTCGGCCTGATGCAGGCCCGTCACGCCGTCATCGACCCAGTCCGCGATGAAGCCCGCTTCGGTCAGCCCCTTGCGCAGATACATGCCGGTCTTCGGCTCGTCTTCCACTATCAGTATTCGCATCTGGTTTCACCTCGATGATTCGCGCCGCCGGCGCAGGACGGCCGCGGGCGCAAGCTTCGCGAGCCGCCCGGCGAACCGCTCGCCGAGCGCGGCGCGCAGCGACGCCGAGTGCGCCACCCGATAGAGTACCGGCAAAACGAGCAGCGTCAGCGCGGTCGACGACAGGATGCCGCCGATCACGACGGTGGCGAGCGGCCGCTGGACCTCCGCGCCGGTGCCGGTGGCGAACGCCATCGGCAGGAAGCCGAGCGACGCGACGAGCGCGGTCATCAGCACCGGCCGCAGGCGCGTGAGCGCGCCTTCGCGCACCGCGGCGCCGAGCGGCATGCCTTCGTCGCGCAGATTGCGGATGAACGAAATCATCACGAGGCCGTTGAGCACGGCGACGCCCGACAGCGCGATGAAGCCGACCGCGGCCGTGATCGACAGCGGAATGCCGCGCAGCCACAGCGACACGACGCCGCCCGTGAGCGCGAACGGAATGCCGGTGAACACGAGCAGGCCGTCCTTCGCGTTGTTGAACATCACGAACAGCAGCACGAACACCATCGCGAGCGCGAGCGGCACGACGATCTTCAGCCGCTCGCTCGCGCTTTGCAACTGTTCGAACTGGCCGCCCCACGACAGCCAGTAGCCGGCCGGCACCTGGACATCCGCCGCGATCTGCTCGCGCGCGTCGGCGACGAACGAGCCGACGTCGCGCTCGCGCACGTTCGCGCTGACGACGACGCGGCGCTTGCCGTTTTCGCGGCTGATCTGGTTCGGCCCCGGCGACAGGTCGACCGTCGCGAGCTCGGCGAGCGGCACGTACGGCGCCTGGACGACCGGGCCGCTCGCGCCCGCCGAAGCCGGGAACGGCAGCGCGATCGGCAGCCGCTTGATCGCCTCGACGTCGGTGCGCAGCTCGTCCGGCAGCCGCACGACGATGTCGAAGCGGCGATCGCCCTGGAACAGCAGGCCCGCCTTGCGGCCGCCCACCGCCGCGGCGACCGCGTCCTGCACGTCGCCCACCGTCACGCCGTAGCGCGCGAGCTTGTCGCGATCGAGGTTGACGGTCAGCACGGGCAGGCCGGTCGTCTGCTCGACCTTCACCTCGGAGGCCCCCGGCACCTTCTGCAGCGCGGCCGCGATCCGCTCGCCGGTCGCGTTGAGCGTCGCCATGTCGTCGCCGAAGATCTTGACCGCGACGTCGCTGCGCACGCCTGAGATCAGCTCGTTGAAGCGTAGCTGGATCGGCTGCGAGAACTCGTACGCGTTGCCGGGCAGCCCGGCCAGCGCGGCCTCGATTTCCTGGCGCAGCGCGTCGCGCGACTTGCGCGGATTCGGCCATTGGTCGACGGGCTTCAGCATGATGTAGCCGTCGGACATGTTCGGCGGCATCGGATCAGCGGCGATCTCCGCCGTGCCGGTGCGCGCGAACACGCGTTCGATCTCGGGAAAGCGCGCCTTGAGCGTCTTCTCGATCGAGCGCTGCATCTCGATCGACTGCGTGAGGCTCGTGCCCGGAATGCGCAGCGCGGACACCGCGAGATCGCCTTCGTTCAGGCTCGGAATGAACTCGCTGCCGAGCCGCGTCGCGAGCACGAGCGTCAACGCGACGATGGCGGCCGCGCCCGCGAGCACCTGCCTCGGCCGCGCGACGAACGCGTCGAGCGCGGGCGCGTACAGACGCTTCGCGGCGCTCATCAGCCGGTTTTCCTTTTCCTCGACGCGCCGGCCGATGAACAGCGCGACCGCCGCGGGAATGAACGTGACGGTGAGCGCCATCGCGGCCGCGAGCGCCATCACGACGGTGATCGCCATCGGATGGAACATCTTCCCCTCGACGCCCGTGAGCGCGAAGATCGGCAGATAGACGACCATGATGATCAGTTGCCCGAAGATCAGCGCGCGGCGCGCTTCCTGCGACGCGGCGAACACCTCGGCGAAGCGCTCGTCGCGCGTGAGCGGGCGGCCGGCCGCGTGCTGCGCGTGCGCGAGCCGGCGTATGCAGTTCTCGACGATCACGACCGCGCCGTCGACGATGATGCCGAAATCGAGCGCGCCGAGGCTCATCAGGTTCGCGCTGACCTTCGCGTTGACCATTCCGGTGAACGTCATCAGCATCGACAGCGGAATCACGAGCGCGGTGATCACCGCCGCGCGGATGTTGCCGAGGAACAGGAACAGGATCGCGATCACGAGCACCGCGCCTTCGAGCAGGTTCTTTTTGACCGTCTGCACGGCCTTCTCGACGAGCACCGTGCGGTCGTAGACGGGGATCGCGCGCACGCCGGCGGGCAGCGTGCGGTTCACGTCGACCATCTTCGCGGCGACGGCCTTCGCGACCGTGCGGCTGTTCTCGCCCATCAGCATGAACACGGTGCCG
Organism: Burkholderia sp. ABCPW 111; assembly: GCF_000773065.1. NCBI lineage: Bacteria > Pseudomonadati > Pseudomonadota > Betaproteobacteria > Burkholderiales > Burkholderiaceae > Burkholderia > Burkholderia sp. ABCPW 111. The sequence continues at coordinate 13,536 of NZ_JPWT01000047.1, forward strand.
AGCACGACTTCCTGGCCGTTGGCCGTCGCGGCGCCCGTGCGCAGCTCGCGGCCGATGTCGACTGCGCCGACGTCCTTCATCCGCACCGGCACGCCGCCGACGTTCGTGAGCACGATGTTCGCGATGTCGTCGACCGAGCGCGCCTGGCCCGGCACGCGCACGAGATACTGCTCGCCGCGCTTTTCGATGTAGCCCGCGCCCACGTTGTCGTTGTTGCGCTCGAGCGCGCGCACGACGTCGGCGAGCGTGAGCCCGTACGACATCAGCTTCGTCGGATTCGGCGCGACGCGGTATTCCTTCACGTATCCGCCGATCGAGTTCACCTCGGTCACGCCCGGCACGTTGCGCAACTGCGGCCGCACGACCCAGTCCTGCAACTCGCGCAGATCGGCGCTCGTGTAGCGCGTGCCGTCCGGCTTGCGCGCGTCGGCGTCGGCTTCGACGGTCCACAGGTAGATTTCGCCGAGGCCCGTCGAGGTCGGCCCCATCGCGGGCGCGACGCCGGGCGGCAGCTTGTCCTTCGCCTCCTGAATGCGCTCGTTGACGAGCTGGCGCGCGAAGTAGATGTCGGTGCCGTCCTTGAAGATCACGGTGACCTGCGACAGCCCGTAGCGCGAGATCGAGCGCGTCTGCTCGAGATTCGGCAGGCCGGCCATCGCGGTCTCGACCGGATAGGTGATCCGCTGCTCGGCTTCGAGCGGCGAATAGCCGGGCGCGGACGTGTTGATCTGCACCTGGACGTTCGTGATGTCGGGCACCGCGTCGATCGGCAGCTTCTGGTAACTGTAGACGCCGAGCGACGCGACCGCGACGATCGCGAGCATGACGAGCCAGCGGTGCGCGATCGCAAAGCGGATCAGGCGCTCAAACATGGTGACAGTCCTCTGGAATGCGAAAAAAAGCGCTGCGCGCCGGCGCGGGGCGGAGCGCGGCGCGTGCGGCGCGTCAGTGCTCGTCGGCGACGCCCTTGCCGAGCTCCGCCTTCAGCACGAAGCTGTTCGCGGCGGCGTAGATCTGGCCGGGCGCGAGGCCCTTGACGACCTCGACGCTCCCGGCGTCGCGCCGGCCCGTCTCGACCGACTGCGCGACGAAGCCCTTCGGCGTGCGCACGAACACGGCGGGCGCGCCGTCGATGTCCTGCAGCGCGTCGCTCGCGACCGCGACCGGCACGTTTTGCGTGCCCGCGTCGACGGTCACGTTGACGAACATTCCGGGCCGCCACGCGCCGTCGGGGTTCGGCAGCACGACGCGCGCGGGCGCGGTGCGGGTCTGCTCGCCGAGCAGCGCGCCGACGTACGCGATCGGCCCGCTCGATTTCGACTCGAACGCGGCTGCGTTGACGCTCGCGTGGCGGCCGACGCGCACGTCGTTCAGGCGTTGCGCGGGCACGGCCATCTCGGCCCAGACCGAGGACAGATCGGACACGACGAATACGTTCGCGTCGGCGGCGATCGCCTCGCCGGGCGCGATGTGCTTCTCGACGATCGTGCCCGCGAACGGCGCGCGCAGCTCGTAGCGGTTGAGCGCGCCGGACGCGGCGCTCGCGTTCAGCGCGGCGAGCTTTTGCCGCGCGTTCGCCGCGGCGATCTCCGCCTCGCGCAACTGCACCTGCGCCAGCAAATAGTCCTGCTCGGCGGAGATCCGCTCTTCCCACAAGGTCTTTTCTCGCGCGTACGACGTGCGGGCCGCCTCCAGCCGGCGCTCGGCCGTCATCAGCTCGCTGCGGCGGTCGGCGAGATCCGTGCTCGCGATCACGGCGAGCACCTGCCCCGCTTTGACGTTCTCGCCGATCGACACGGCGACCCGCTCGACGATCCCCGCGACGCGCGGCACGACGTGCGCGGTGCGGTCCTCGTTGAACTTGATCTCGCCCGGCAACTGGAAGCTCGCGACCACCTGCGCGGGGCCCGCGCGCGCGACCCCGATCTTCGCCGCGCCGATCTGCTCGTCGCTCAGCGCGATCGCGCCGTCGGCGCGCGAGAACGGGAACGACGCGCGCCGCGCGCCGATCTTCACGTCGATCGACGCGTCGAATACGTGAGGCTTCGCGATCGCCTGCGCCGACGTGTATTTCGCGCCCGCTTCCGAGAACTGCAGCGCGACGCGGCTGCCGTCGTAGCGGGTCAGCGTGCCGGAGACGCTCGCGCCTTTCGGCGCGGGCTTGCCGTCGGCGAACGGGTAGACGACGAGGCGCGCGTCGTCGGGCTTTTCCGACAGCACGATTTCGACCGACAGCGCGCCTTGCGCGAGCACCGTGCCGCCGTGCCGGCCGGCCGCGCCCGATGCGGGAGCGGCGGCGGCTCCGGCCGGCGTGGACGACGTGGACGGCGCGCGCGCGAGCGCCAGTGCGATGGCGAGAGCGCCGGCCGCGGCCGCCCCGGCGAGGATCAATTGCTTGCGTTGCATGGCGAGTTCTTCAGTGAAATGGGTTCAGCGAAGTTGGGCGAGGGGGCGGGACGCGTCGCGCGACGGCGCGCCGACGAGGCGATCGATGTCCGCGTACGACTGGTGCGCGTCGGCGAGCGCCAGCACGTAGCGCGACTGCGCGTCGAACAGCGTGCGCTGTGCGTCGAGCACGTCGAGGAAGCTGAACTTGCCGAGCTGGTAGCCGCGCGACATCGCGTCGAGCGATTGCCGCGCGGCCGGCAGCACGTCGGCCTTCAGCCGCCGCGCTTCGTTCGTCGAGCGCTCGAAGTTCGCGTAGGCCTGCGTGAGATCGAGCCGCAGGCGCGCGCGCTCGGCGTCGAAATCGGCGCTCGCCTTCGCGGCCTTGTGGACCGCTTCGAGAATCGCGCCCTTGTTCGTATCGAACAGCGGCAGCGGAATGGATATGCCGACGACTGCTTGATTGTCCGGCGCGCCGCCCGTGACGACGCGCTTGACGCCCGCGCTCACGGTGATGTCCGGCACGCGCTTCGCGCGCTCGATCGCGATCTGCGCGTTCGTGCGCAGCATGGCGGCCTTCGCCGCGCGAGAGAGCGGCGCGTCGTCGAGCCGTCCGAGCAATTGCGGCAACGGCTCGACGGTGGGCAGCGCATCGAGGTCGCCCGACGCGGTGCGCTCGCGCACGAGGGCGCTGCCCGTCACGTTGGCGAGCCGCGCGAGCGCCGCCGTCACGCGCGTCTGCGCGTTCGACAGCTCGATCTGCGCGGCCGTCTGCGCGACGCGCGCCTTCGTCGCCTCGACGGGCGACACCTTGCCGGCCCGCGCGCGCTTGTCCGCCATGTCGGCCGAGCGCGCGGCGATCGCCGCGGATTCCTCGGCGACCTGCAACTGACGCTGTGCGGCGAGCAGGCCGTAGAACGCGCTCGTCACATCGGCGCGCAGCGCGCTCGCGCGGCCGTCGAGCGACGCGAGCGCGAACTCGCGGCCGTACGATGCGGCGTCGACGCGCGAGCGCCGCTTGCCGCCCAGCTCGATCGTCTGGTTGACGAGGCCGGTCGTCGTCCGCTCCTGCCGCTCGAAGCCTTCCTGCAGGAGCGACACGGTCGGATTCGGCCGCGCGCCCGCCTGGACGAGCGCGCCGACGGACGCATCGGCGTCGGATTGCGCGCTCTTGAGCAGCGGGTTGTTCGCCGCGGCGAGGTTCAGCGCGTCGTCGAGCGACAGCGCGGGCGGGGCGGCGGCGGACTCGGCGGTGGACGCGGGCGGCGTCGGCGCGGAAGGCGCGCCGGCGTCGGCGGGCATGGCGGTCGGCCGGCCGGGCGCGACGGCGGGCGGTGCGGACTGCGCTTGCGCCTGCACCGCCGACGCCGCGATCGCGGCCGACACGAGTGCGGCGAAGATACGCTTGGGCATGGGTGATCGAGTTTGGGTGAAACGCGATCGATGCTACGGGGCGTGCCGCAATGCAAACATGAGGCGAACATGACATTTTTGTCACGTTCGCGCGGGAGGGGGGCGATCGGTGCGGCGGGGTTTGTCGGCGTGCGGAGTGCGGAGTGCGGAGTGCGTGTCGAGGGCCGATGCGGCAGATGCGGCAGATGCGGTGGAACGCATCTGCCGAGCCGGACATGGCGGATGTGTCGCGACGGCGCGCGGACGCGCGCTGGAGTCGAACGCCGTGACGCCGTGACGCCGTGACGCCGTAATGCCGTGATGCCGTGATGCCGTAATGCAGTGACGCCGGATCGCCGCTCAGTCGCTCGACCGCTCAGCCGCCGCTGACGGCCGAATGCGCGCCGGCGGCGGTTTCGATATCGACGGGACGCGGGTTCGCGCCCGGCGCGCCGTCGTTGCGTTGCGAGAGTTTCGCGCCGGCCGCGCAGTCGCGCGCACAGGCGGGCGACGGCGCGTCGCGCTGCGGCTGTTGCGGCTGTTGCGGCGTTTCGGCGCGAATCGGCTTGCGCTCCTTGAACACGCGCTCGGGCATTCCGTGCGCGAACGCGGATGAGACGGCGACGGCGAAAAGCGCCGCGACGGCCATGGATGTTGCTCGTTTCATCGAATGTCTCGCTTGGTGGTCGCCGCCGGAACGGCGGACCCGGCCAGTGTGACGACGGCGCGGTGCGTGGCGATGACCGCGCGGTGACAAGTCTGTCAGGAACCGGGCGAGCCGCGGCATTCAGGCGGCTTCCCGCGGCAGAGGAGCGGCGTCGGACGTCGTCGTCATGCGGTCGTCATGCGTTTCGGCGTTGATCCGCGCGGCGCGCGCCGCGCCGATCGGCGGAGCATTGCGTCAGTACACGCGCATCGCATGCAATGCAATCGCGGCGACGCATGCAAACCGCCGCGGCGAATCGTCGATCGAACGAAAACCGGGATTCGACACCCGTTCGGCGACAGGCGGGCGCGCCGCTCGCCCGCGCCCGCATCGGTTGATCGCCGCCGAATCAGCAGCCTTCGCGGCAGTCGGCGACGCCGCATGCGATGAGATTTCCCGCGACTTCGCGCAGCAGGTGTTGCGTGAGCGCGCCGGCGCCGCCTTGGGCGAGACGGAGCAATTCGATCAGATCTTGCGCGGCGAGGCTCATGTTGGTCTCCTTCGCTGCGGCGCTTCTCGAGCGCCGCCGCAAAACATGAAATTCTCTTTGTTGTGACCCAAGTATCGTCCACGGGCCGCACCGATCCAATCAGCCGACGACGAACTTCGCGTCATCCGCTGCAGCGGTTTGTCGGCGTTTTCCTACGCAATCCTCAGCGGAAATCGGCGGTATGGAGCGGGGTGACGGAAGGGGGCGGCGAGATCATGGGGCGCACGCGGCGCGTGGCGTTCCCGTTCGATCCGTCGCGGTTTTGTCTGCCGCGCGGCGAGCGGTTCGGCGCGCGCCGGGGCGGCTCGCTCGGTTGAACGGCGGGCATCGATAGCCGGCGCGGCGAGCGTCTGATTCGAGCCGGCATGCAGGCACGCCGGCACGCCGCATCGTGCCCGTGAACGGGGCGGTAAACGTGCCCGCGAAGTGCCCGCGAACGCATCGATCCCACGCAGCGCGCGATCAGCCCGAAATCGGCCGAAAATCGGCCCAAAGCGTCGTCCGCCGCCCGGCGGCTACGCCTTGTAGCCGATGTTGCGCAGCAGCGCCTTTCGCCAGCTCACATCCTCGTCGTTTTCGACGCCGAGCGGCGCAAAGCCGTCGACGACGCCGAGGATGCTGCGTCCTTGATCGGTCTGCGCGACGACGACCTCGGTCGGATTCGCGGTCGCGCAGAAAATCCGGCAGACCTCGGGCACGGCCTTGATCGCGTTCAGCACGTTGACCGGATAGAAGCCCTCGCCGAGAAACACGAGAAAGCAGTGGCCCGAGCCGATCGCGGTCGCGTTCCGGCACGCAAGCTCGGTCAGCTCGCCGTCGGTGCCGGAGCGGCGCACGAGGCGCTTGCCGGACGCCTCGCAAAACGCGAGGCCGAACCGAATGCCCGGCACGGTGCCGACGAGCGCCTCGTGGATGTCCTCCACCGATTTGATGAAATGCGTCTGACCGAGAATGAAGTTCGTCGTCTCGGGCTTGTCGATCGCAACGGTAAGCAATTGCAGCATGTCGCACCTCGTCTCGTGGCGACGCGAATGCACCGGCGCGCGAGCGCCGCAGGCCCGGTCGCTTTCGGGCCGCTTTCCAGCTTAGTACGCGGCTCGCGGCGGCGAAAGCGCGGTGCCGGCCGGTGCCGTCACCTATCCTTGATGTAGGTCGAGCCGCCGACGCGCGGGCGGGGAAGGGGGAACGATCATGGACGTGCGGCAGGGTTTCGTCGACTGCGTGGGACGCACGCCGCTCATCCGCCTGGCGAAGCTCAGCGCGGAGACGGGCTGCGACATTCTCGGCAAGGCCGAATTCATGAACCCGGGCGGATCGGTCAAGGATCGCGCGGCGCGCTACATCATCGAAGACGCCGAGCGGCGCGGCGCGCTGAAGCCGGGCGGCACCGTCGTCGAGGGCACGGCCGGCAACACCGGCATCGGGCTCGCGCATCTTTGCGCGGCGCGCGGCTACCGCTGCGTGATCGTGATTCCCGAGACGCAGTCGCCGGAAAAGATGGCGCTGCTGCGCACGCTCGGCGCGGACGTGCGCTCCGTGCCGGCCGCGCCGTACAAGGACCCGAACAACTATCAGAAGATCGCCGGGCGGCTCGCCGCCGAGCTGGACAACGCGATTTGGGCCAACCAGTTCGACAACCTCGTCAATCGGCAGGCGCACTACGAGACGACCGGCCCGGAAATCTGGCGCGATACGGCGGGCACGGTCGATGCGTTCGTCTGCGCGACGGGAACGGGCGGCACGCTCGCGGGCGTGAGCCGCTATCTGAAGGAGCGCGATCCCGAGATCCGCATCGTGCTCGCGGACCCGTGCGGAAGCGGGCTCTACAGCTACGTGAAGACGGGCGAGATCAAGGTCGAGGGCAACTCGATCACGGAAGGCATCGGATCGAGCCGCGTGACGGCCAATCTGGAAGGCGCGCCGATCGACGACGCGGTGCGCATCGACGATCCGGCGTGCGTGGCGATGGTCTACCGGCTGTTGCGCGAAGAGGGGCTGTACGTCGGCGGATCGAGCGGAATCAACGTCGCGGCGGCCGTCTGGCTCGCACGGCAGATGGGGCCGGGGCATACGATCGTGACGCTGCTGTGCGATCGCGGCGACATTTACCGCACGCGGCTCTTCAACCGCGAGTGGCTGCGCGAAAGAGGGCTCGAGCCGTCGTAGGTGCGGCGCCGCCGCATTGTTCGGACGAGCGAGCGCGACCTATTCTAGAGACATCCTGCCAACCGGCGGCGATCAACGTTTGTTAGACGGAGGTGTGCCATGTCGATGTCCGTCACTTTGCAGGACTGCCTGCGCCAGAAGGCTTCGCGATACGAAGTCATCCATCATCCTTACAGCCACTCGAACATGGAGGCGGCCGCGGCGGCGCACATTCCAGGCGACCGTCTCGCGAAGACCGTGCTGCTCGAAGACGCACAGGGCTACGTCGCGGCCGTGCTGCCGACCACGCACGCGGTGCGGCTTTCGGAACTCTGGGCGAAGACCGGACGCCATCTCGTGCTCGCGAAGGAAGTCGAACTGCGCGAACTGTTCAAGGACTGCGACGTGGGCGCGCTGCCGCCCGTGTGCATGGCCTACGGGATGCAGACGTTCCTCGACGAGAGCCTCGCGCAGCAGCCGGACGTGTATTTCGAGGCCGGCGACCATGAAGAGCTGGTCCACATGGATCGCGACGAGTTCCTCTCGCTGATGGACAAGGCGGAACGGGCGAGCTTCTCGCACAAGATTCAGGGCGTGGTTTCGTGAACGACTTGGCCGGCCTCGGCCCTCGAGCCGAGGCCGAGCAGCGGGCGCGGGGCGACGGGCTCGGAGGGGCCCGTCGCCCCGTTCGATTTGACTGGCGTCGCACCCGCGGGAGCAACGCCCCGCAAGCATCGGCGGGTAGCGCCAGCCGCCGGAAATCCTCGGGAGATTATTGTCGGTCGGCCCGCTCGGGCAGCGCGCGCCTCGTCATTCTTCGCGCGCTCGATTGCCTAAGCGAGCACTGGTTCACGAGCCTCGCGCATGCCCAGGTGCTTATCGCCGCCTGGCGCCTGGACTACAACGAGTAAAGGCGACACGGCGCACTGGATGGATTGCCTTTCGCCTGCAGCGTTCGCGGCGAAACTTCCGGCAACGGCGGATGCGCCTGCCGCTTTCCGGGAGCTGGTTTGAAGGGACTTTGCTAGAAGCCCGTTAGCCTTACTGAGGGGGCAGGTCAGTATCGTCCCTCGACATCACTCCAGGTAGTTCGGTCCCGCCCCTCGTTGCGGCAAATCGCGACGGGATAATGGTTTCTTGTCCGTTCAAATGCCGCTCTTGGGATCAAACGTTACCGGCAGATGGACGAGGCGTCTGGCGCACCATAACAGGCTATGTTCGGCTGGCGGTAGTGTTCCCTCAACCGAACTTGAACAGCACCCCGTGGCCGCCCCGCGGATACTCCCATTCGATGTTTTGATGGTCGCTGCACAGGATGCGGCAGCTTCCGCATTCGAGGCAGCCGTCGGTGATCAGCGTCACCGAGCCGTTGCCCTCGGCCTTGTAGCACGACGCCGGACAGACGAACGTGCAGCTCTTCAGACCGCATTCGTTCAGGCAGACGTCAGCATCCTTGATCCGGATGTGAGGCCGGCCCGCGTCGACGCGGTAGCGGTTCTGGAACAGCTTCTCCTCGACGTTGACTGTCACGGTGCTCATCGAAATGCCCTCCAAAGTTTGTATGCGTCGCCGACGAGGCCGGCGAGCGAACGGCTCTTGCGGAAGCTCGACATGATCGACCGCTCCTTGCTCTTCTTGTCGACGCCGTCGACGGTGATCATCGTGCGCGCGGCGTTCGCGACGAGATCCGGATAGGTCGTGAAGAACTGCGGATTGCGGTGCAGCGTGTTCGGCATGTCGCGGTACTTGCGCAGATCCTTCATCACGAAGCTCGCGTCGAGCTTCGACTTGTACGCCTTCAGCTCGCCCGCACGATAGCCGCGGCCGGCCGCCTTCGCGGCGATGACCGTCTCGGCGGCGACGCGATCGCTTCGCGCAACGAGCTGCCCCCGCCGGTGACGGATCTCACGGCGCTCACGCTTGTCGAGGCACGACCGCGTGCATCGTGCGACGGAGATGCGCGCGGGCGCGGCGTTGCTCGACCGCGTGAGCGCCGATGCGCAGCCGCAACGCTTCGAGCAGTGGCTGCTCGTCTGCGCGTGCGACTACGCCGCGGGGGCATGGCGGCGCGGGTCATGACGCCGCCGACCACCCGAAGGCGGGGTGGTGGCGCCGCGCGCTCGCGGCCTATGTGGTGGTGCAGGCGCCCGCGTCATCCCGCGCGTCGCTCGACGCGCGCCCGAGCGATTGCGCGGGCGGTCGCGATCGAGCGCGGGAACGGTTGAGCGGGTCGGCGTCGCGCGCGTGTCGTCCCCGTCGTCGATCGTGCGACGGCCGCCGAGCCCGCGCGCCACCGTCGATTGTCGCAATCCGTTCAAATCGTCCAAAGCGCGTCTCGATACCGACAACGCGCGCCGTCCGGCGTGCCGCTGCGCACGGTGTTCATGCGGTTCCGGCGCGTGGTATGGAACTTGCGGCTATCCCGTTGCCCGATCCCGTAAGGAGCCCGACATGTCCGCATCGCTGAAAGCCAAGATCGCCGAAGTGTTCGACGAGCCGGGTTGCGACAAGAACCAGGGCAAGAGCGAGAAGCAGCGCAAGAAGGGCTGCACGAAGCAGCTGTCGCCCGGCGCAGCCGGGGGCGGCTGCGCGTTCGACGGCGCGAAGATCGCGCTGCAGCCGATCGTCGACGTCGCCCATTTCGTGCACGGCCCGATCGCGTGCGAAGGCAACTCGTGGGACAACCGGCACTCGGCCTCGTCCGGATCGCAGCTCTACCGCACGGGCTTCACGACCGACATCAACGAGCTCGACGTCGTCTACGGCGGCGAGAAGCGGCTCTTCAAGAGCGTGCGCGAGATCATCGAGAAATACGATCCGCCGGCTGTGTTCGTCTATCAAACCTGCGTGACCGCGCTGATCGGCGATGACATCGAGGCCGTCTGCAAGCGCGCGTCCGAGAAGTTCGGCAAGCCGGTGATCCCGGTCAACTCGCCCGGCTTCGCCGGGCCGAAGAACCTTGGCAACAAGCTCGGCGGCGAGGCGATCCTCGACTACGTAATCGGCACGCGCGAGCCCGCGTACACGACGCCGTACGACATCAACATCATCGGCGAGTACAACCTGTCGGGCGAGCTGTGGCAGACGAAGCCGCTCCTCGACGCGCTCGGCGTCCGGGTCCTGTCGTGCATCTCCGGCGACGGCCGCTACAACGAGATCGCCGCCTCGCACCGCGCGAAGGTCAACATGATGGTGTGCTCGAAGTCGATGATCAACATCGCGACGAAGATGCAGCAGCGCTACGGCATTCCGTATTTTGAAGGTTCGTTCTACGGCATCGGCGACATGAGCGACACGCTGCGGCAGATCGCGAAGCTGCTCGTGCAGCAGGGCGCGCACGCCGGCCTGATCGATCGCACCGAGCGCCTGATCGAGGCCGAGGAAGCGCGTGCGTGGAAGCGTATCGCGCACTACAAGGCGCGCCTCACCGGCAAGCGCGTGCTGTTGATCACGGGCGGCGTGAAGTCGTGGTCGGTCGTCGCCGCGCTGCAGGAGGCGGGGATGGAGATCGTCGGCACCAGCATCAAGAAGAGCACGAAGGAAGACAAGGAAAAAATCAAGGAGATCATGGGCGACGACGCGCACATGATCGACGACATGACGCCGCGCGAGATGTACGCGATGCTGCGCGACGCGAAGGCCGACATCATGCTGTCGGGCGGCCGCTCGCAGTTCGTCGCGCTGAAGGCGCGGATGCCGTGGCTCGACATCAACCAGGAGCGCCACTGACTTGAGACGTTTCTTGTAGCCATCGGTCCTGCCTTCATCGCACCGGGCAGTCCGTGGCAAAACGGGTTCGTCGAGAGCTTCAACGGCAAGCTGCGTGACGAATTGCTGAACCGGGAATGGTTCCGCAGCCGCGCCGAGGCCATTCGCCTATTCCGACAAGGAAACGGAATGGGCACGCCGTGTCGTAAGAGCCGCGCAGGCGAGTGGTGGCGAAGCAGTCTCCGTTGACGGGACGATGGTCGACAAACCGATAGTCCTTAAAGCACTTGAAATTGTCTCGATCTGCCGATCGATAGGCCATGCCATCAAATTGGGGGGGGCGTCATGGGCATCTGCGGACACGAGGCAGAGAAACGTATTTACTGGTCTCAGACCATCGCCTGCTTCTATCCGGTTTTCCTCAGAGGGGGGGGCGCGATCGCCGAAACGGCGATCACTCTTTTATTTCGAGATGTTGGTCAGCATCAACTCAACATGCAAGTGCATCGACCACCGTCGTCGTATCTCGAGGACGCATTCAATATGATATGTACTGCGACAACTTGTGATGAATTTGATGTGTGTACTGACGAAATATCGTGGGAGACACGTCGTGACATTAAGGTTAGGCCAATCCACGGGAATCATGGGCACGAGCTTTGGCAAAAATTATTTGGAATTGCCTGGAGAATTCTGGCCCTCTCACGCGCCTACCGGGTGTTTCGCATGCCAGTCAGTCGCGGATTGGAATGCGTTGGATGCGTTCACCAATTCTGCTTCAGAAAATGGTGCACCGATCAACTGAAAAACCAGCGGCATCGCGTCTGCAGAAAATCCGCAGGGCAAGACCACGGAAGGCAAACTGGCCATATTGAATGGGCATGTGAATCGATGGATGTCCGCAATAAGTTCGTCGTCAATTCTAGACATGCGTTCGATCGTCGGAACGCCAGCCGGCAATACAGGCAGCGCGACGAAATCGACTTGACTGAACAACGCCAGCAGCCTGCCTCGGAACTCCTGACGGCGCAACAGCAATCGTTGGTACTGCGTGCCCGGCAGTGCGCGTCCTTGCTCAATCAGCGTCGCGAGACTCGGACTGTATTCGCTTCTGCGAGATGGGTAGGTCGTATCGTGTGCGACTGCCGCTTGTACCGCGCATACCGGAAACCAGTCCCAGATCATTTCTTCGACATTTGGTAGCGCAACCTCCACGATCGTCGCGCCGAGGTCAGAGAGCGTCGCAATGGCATCGGAGATCGCCAGGGACATCACGTTGCTGAGGCGCGCGCCGAGCCACGACGTGTCGACGCCAAGCCGAACGCCTTCGAGGTCATGGCACGGCTCGACGGAAAATTGAGGCACTGCGCGGAGCGACGTAGTCGGGTCGGCGGGGTCCCGGCCGGCGACAATTCCAAGAGCGGCCGCAGCGTCAGCAGCCGATCGAGCGATCACACCAACGTGGTCGAGGGTCGAGGCAAGCTCGAACGTTCGATGGCGAGACACACGTCCCCAAGTAGGCTTGATACCCGTAACTCCGTTGGCAGCGGCGGGCAGGCGGATCGAGCCGCCAGTTTCGGATGCGAGCGCTGCGTAACAGAGACCGGCGGATACGGCAACCGCGCTACCGCTCGACGACGCACCAGGCCAATAGTCGGCGTGCCACGCGTTACGTGGTGTCGGGAACGGCGCCCGATGTTCCGCGTAAGCGCCCTCCGTCATAGACAACTTACCGAGTATCACAGCACCTGCTTCGCGCAATCGCCGAATGACTGTGGCGTCTTCCGTCGCAAGGGCATTGGCGCGAATTGCCATGCCTGCCGTTGTTGGCACTCCCTTCATGTCAAAAATGTCCTTCACTGCCACTGGCACACCGTGCAAGGGCCCGCGATCTATCCCACGCGCGATTTCCCGCTCGGCTCGGTTCGCTTCGGCGAGCGCGGAAGCTTCCGTTACCCGGATGTATGCCTGCATGATTGGGTCGACTGTATCAATGCGAGAAAGCATGATCCGAGTCAACTCAACCGCGGAGAGAAGCCGCCGCTTAAGCATCGACGATATCTCGGACACGCCCAAGTATGCAATATCCACGGTGGTATCAATTAAATTTATAGTAGTTAGGATATAACGTGCGTCGATCACTGAAATTCAGAATATCATCAATATATTCGATGAAATTTATGGTTACTCGACAACCACGAATATACAGAAATTTGGCCTTTGGGGATCAATGAAACGGAAAGTGCACTTAAGGGTAATCAGGTCGCCTTTATTGGGGCCGCCGTGGTGGCTTTCAGGCATGACAAGGGTTAGGGCCAGCCCCTCTCGAGTCGCCCATTAGCAGGTCCGGTGTCAAGCAACCGCTCCCCTCGACTGCCTGAACAAACGATTCCCGGATTCTTTTAATGACCGGATGTGGTTGCCGATCACGCCCGTTTCTTCATTCCATCGACGGATCGCGCGAGACACCCATCAGGATCAAGCGATTGGCATACAGAGATTGCCTGTCGGCCTAGTGGTTTCACCACCCCAGAAGAACGTTCGCGCCACAACGTGTGCAATGGAATCGCGCAGGACTGTGGTTGCCGGCTAACCGGTACCGACCAAATCCGCAGCTGGCGCGCTGGCGCGCGTTGCGGAGCCCATATAGTCGCTTCTCAGCCTGTAGGCTGCCTAATCAGGTGTGCTGCCTGCCTGTGTACGAGACAGGACGTCAGTGCACGTGAGCATTGCGTAGGCTGCTGCTGCAAGTCCAAATGTTCCTGACCCGATGAATGTTGTTGCGAGGCCAAAGCGTAGGGCAATCCATGCCCCGATCACTGGTCCGATCACTAGAGCAGCCAGTTGTAAGCTTCGCCCCGACGTTGAAAACACGCCAAGTGCGTCGCGTGGCGCTTCTCGTTGCATCGAGATGGAGTAGCACATTACACCACCGCCGTAGCAGAAACCATTGACGTACCAAAGAGCGCACAACACAACGAGGTTCAAATTCGTGGTGAGGAGGGCTAGCAAGCCTGCTACAACGACCGTACCGCTGAAGCCGGCTAGGAAGGCCGCCATCGATTTAGCTTCGCTAATACGCGCCAGTACCTTTTTCAATAATGTGGCACAACTGATTGCACCGATTGCGGTGAAACTGACGATCGTGCCAAACGCGGCAGCAGGCAATCCGTGATCGCGTAGTAGCACGACCACGATCGAATCGTACATGCCAAGGATTGCCGAAAACGTCAACATCAGGCCAAGTGAAGTCGCCAGCGCAGGGTGTTCGGCCAAGACGCGACGGACTAGCTTGAAGTCCGGATAGCGCCGCTGCGCTTGCCTTGCTACGTCCCGCCAGCCCACGGTTTGGGCGACGACGATTGCGCAAACTGCGGACGCAATCGCCAGACAAGCCGTCAACGCGAACCCGCCTCGAGAATGCAAAGCGAACGACAGTCCTGCGCCGAGCAGAGGAGACAGGATCTTCGTACACTGATCAACGACGGAGGTCAGCGCGACGGTTGAGACGATCTGTTCATCGGATAAGAGACGCCGGATCACGATCTGTTCAGCCGGTATCGTGCCGAGATTACTGATACCTTTGATCAATACCCAGGCAACGAAAACGCTCTCATTGGGAGCAAACGCAAGTCCCAGCGACGTTACGAGACGAGCGAGTGCACTAATGACCATGATCAACGCGGGTGACTTCCGATCGGCGAGAGCGCCGATGAAAGGTCCCACAAGCAATCCAGGAAGTCCGTACAATGCGGCGGTCAGGCCTAGCATGCTGGTGTTCGCGTGATAATGAAACGACATCAGCGAAAAGATCAACGTGAAGTCGACCCAAACAGCGATGGAATTGAAGATACGTCCGAAGAAGAACGGCGGATAACCTCGAACCGAGAATAAGGCAATAGTCGAACGCATAAGCTCCACGCTTCAAAGCGGTTTGTTCTTGACGTACAGTTTGTCGTTCACCACAAAGCCGTCCAGTCCCGTCTCGACAGCATATCGTGCGAGATCGCTGGTCCGGTTGATGAAACCTGCGCCATTGAAGTTCAGTGAGGTGTTGCATAGTACGCCGGTTCCGGATTCCCTCTCAAACGCCTCAAGCAAAGCATGAATCCGAGGATTTTGGCTGGGATTGACTGTTTGGGGGCGAGCGGAACCGTCGACATGCGTGACAGCCTGTAGGTCGTTATGTTTGACCCGTGCAAAATACAGCATGTGCGGACTGGGCGCATGCAGGTCGAAGTGATCTTGCGCGCACGCCTCCAGGCAGATTGGAGCGATCGGCCGGAACGACTCCCGGCGTTTGATCGTGTTCAGACGGGTGAGCGCAGTCTTCGCAAACGGAGCAGCCAGGATCGAACGATTTCCCAGTGCTCGCGGGCCAATTTCCGCCCTGCCGCTTGCCCATCCGAGGATAGAGCCTTGGTTTAATAGTGCGGCGACCTCACGATAGCCCATCACCTCTTGACGCCAGCCATCGATGTTGTCCAGATCGTCGATAAATGCTTGACCTCGATACACATCCCATTCGATTTTCGCGTGGCCCGTCAATGCAAGCTGAGCGTCAACCGCAGTGCCGATTGCCGATCCGACATCGTTCGGACACGGAGGTACAAACACATCGGGAAAAAGGCCACTATCCACCCAAGCTCGATTCCAATCGCAATTCAGCCCACATCCGCCACTAATCAACAGCGGAATCTTTCGATTGACAAGTGGCCTTATGCGCTCGAGGAAACGCTCAAAAATGCCATCTGATAGCGCACGTGCGAGATTTTTGAATGCAGGATGCTCAACGCCAATGTTGAAATACTCGGATTCTGCGAACTGTCTTTTGTCGAGCGCATCAAGCGTCAGGGTACTCGACAACATATTCGAAACGAACTCGCGCTCGCCTCTCGATCCATCCGCGCGTTGGCCGAATGCAGCGAGTGCCATCATTTTGCCCGCATCGCCCAATCTGACCTGCCCACTGCGAAAATTAAAGGTAGGATCGGCAACACCATATGCGAACGCATATCGAATACCTGGGTAAGGCATGACATCGCACAGTCGTTCGATATTGACATATTCATCTACAAAGTAAAATGAGCCGATATATCCTTCCCAGACCAATACGTAGCACGCTTGCCCTTGAGGAAACGGCGACATGCCGTAAGCACACATGATATGCGAGCGCTCGTGAGAGTCCGTTATCCGACGAATTTCGTTGCCGAAAAATGAGGCTGGCAAAACCTGCGGCCGAGCGAGACCCAGATAGCCACCGCCAATTGGCGCACCTTGATCAGGCCGAATCCCTTTGCTCCACCCGCTCACGGCAATCACATCCGGGATCCGATCAACTGCTCTGCAAGCGTCGATCAGCAGATCGACATCGACAGGGGCATAACGCGGATTGGTATCTTTTTCCGCTTCATACGAAAATTTCAGGACGCCATTTTCAAGGCTCGCAATGTGCCCGTCGTGTCCAGGCTTAAAGCCGAGAATGAGCATGGGAATGTCTCTCAGGACGCGTTTCTGAGCTTTTCGACAGCAGTCAGCACCTCGGGGGCGAAAGGCGTATCGGCCCCCTCGCCAGCCCCCACAAAAAACAGTACTGATTCATTGATTTCGTCCACGGCCAGCAGACGATTGATTTCTCTGTCAAGGAAGTAGCCTGTCAGCCAAGATTTCAGGCCAAGGCCGGTAGTTACGAGCTGGAAAGTCTGGGCAAGGCAGCCCATATCCAAAAGCGCGACGCGGTAGGCACGGGAGTGCGGGTACTTCCACCACATCTTGTCGAAACGGGACGTCATAAAAACCCCGAATGCCAGGTTCTGGGCAAACATTTGTGCGCATAGCAAGCGACCAAGTGTGTTGCCGTCGATATCGTGCGTTACTAACGTTAACTGATGCGTACTCGCGCGATAGTGATAGATTCCGGCCCGCAATCCATCCACATGCAAAGCGACCAGATACGCCTCGCTCGGATGCAGCGACCCGCCGGAAGGGGACGTTCGTCGGTAACCGACCGGTTGGAGTCCTGCAGCCCGCATGTCTTCACGCGTGTCGCCGTGGACTGTTCCGAATGTCCAGTAGAGAGCATCGGCCACTGTCTGCAGCGGTATCGTCTGCGTGACGAAGGAGCGACTAGTGCGTCGCTGCATCAATACTTCAGTAAGGCCTGGTGCAGTGGGAAATTTATGCCGTGCGACTGGGAGTTCGAACAATTCTCCCTCGCGTTGATACCTCGTTTCCGGAATTTTGTCGCTTATCGACGCACAGTAAGCAACGTATCCCTCGTAGCCATCATCGACTGGTAGATGAGCGCCGTCCTCCAATACGATCTGCGTGCCTATATGAAATATTTGCGACAGACAGTCCCAGCCCCAGTCTTTGAAATTCCGTGAGTCATCCTTCAGGATTCCGCTACCTATAATTTCACTATCGATCACGGAGTCCGAAACAGCAGCGCCTTGAGAGAACTCGAGAAGACGTTGTACATGGCCTGACGATATTTCGTACTGGTCATGCTGCCTGTAATCCCACAAAATCAATTTTCCATCTATTATTTTAATAAAAAAAAGAGGGTTGGATTTGATTTCCATATGACTGGCCGAAGAGGATACGACTTTCCTATCCGATGGCTGGTACACAACAGCCATCGGGCTTTCATCAGCAATACATCAACGTTTTACTTCTGAGCAGCGCCGATCGGTGACTGATAGGCATCATTCGATTGACAGGACAGCGATGGCTCGATGCCAATTTTTTGCATCTTGACAGGAGCACCGATCGGGCTCTGATATGCATCGTTCGATTGGCATGAAAGGGTAGGTTCAATATTAATCTTCGTCATAACGATATCCTGTAAGGTAACCAATATATTAAGAAGAATTAAAGCGCTCGCCAATGCGAGCGGAAATCATCATACCAATTAGTTTGACTTGGTGGTAGAGATTTCGCCGCGGAATCCCAGAAATTTCCGTCACTTCAGTTTCAGCCCTGCCGCGAGTGGGTCGAGGTCGATTTCGCTGTCGCTTTGAAAGGTGTAATGTCCGTTCAGCAGGATATGCCACAGGCCGCCGGCGACGTCTGCTTGAGCTCCGCGCCCGCACTTTGGTGTTGCCGCCGGCCGCCCATTTCGTCGGTAGGCGCGACCAGTTGCCGGTCGGCTCTTCTGACAGGCTGGATTGGGTACTTCTCATACAGCGCGGGAACACAGATCTGCCTTTGGGGATCAACGGAACGGAAAGGCAATCAGGTCGCCTTTGTTCGGTGGCTGGTTCGTGCCGCGGATGATTGGCTGAGTTCGCCGACGAGTCTTCGCGTGATTTCTGCTTCTGTTTCAGCGCGTCCGGCGCGCGACTGTGCTTCCTGCAGGAGCGATCGGGTGCGCGCCAGTTCGTCGATCGTGGTGTGATACTGGTGAACGGCGGTTTCAGTCTGTTGGTTTGCAAGGCCCAGTTCCGTGCGCGATGTGGCAAGTGTTGCGGCGTGCTGGACGGCGATGTCCTTGAGGTGGTCCTTCGCTGCTGCCAGTTGCGCGCGCAGTTCTTCGAGGTGTTTCTCGCTCTTCTGGCGGGCCGTGCGCTCCTGGTCGATTTCCCGCAGGGCACGTTTTTCGTGAGCAAGCGCGCGTGTCTCGGCGGCTTCGGCGCGCTCCCGTGCGTGCTCGAGCTCGATGTCGAATTCGATCTTGAGCTGTGCACGCTGATGCGACGCGTCGTCAAGCTGACGGCGTGTCTCCTGCAGACGGGCGTCCGTAGCCGCGTGTGCCTGCCGCTCGGCGGATAGCGCCTCGCGACTTTCTGCAAGCTGCGCACGACCTGCATCAAGCTGGGCCTGAGCGGTGACCACTTCCTGTTGCGCCGCTTCAAGGCTGACGATAGTCTGATCGCGGATGGCTTGGGCTTCGTGAGTCTGGTGCCTCGCTTCGGCGCGTAGCGCGGCAAGCTCCGTCGTGGCCCGCTCCGAGGCCGCCCGCCAGATGGTCAGCACCGCCTCGGCGGCAACCTGCTTCATGACGTCGGGCAGATCCGGGTGGTCAATTTTCACGCGCGTCCTGTCGCGCAGATCCTGCCAGAAACGGTTCAGCACGTCGGCCGGCGTGCTCATGCTGCCCTTGCGCACCAGGCTGTAGAGCCGGCTGGCTGTCGGCGTCACGCCGTAGCGGAAGTTCGGGATTCGCGGAAGTCTGGCCTGCGTGTCGACCCGCCGCAACCTGCCGCCCGGTGTGTTTCTCGGCATGCCGGTCTCGATCCGGCTGATGACCGACCGCGGACAGCCGCACACGATGAACGCAATCGTGAGCGACGTCCAGATCGGACAAAGCGACGGCGAACTCTGCGTGTACCAGTTGACCGTGTGCGATGCGTTGTCGCCGATGGACAAGCGCACCAATTCGCGCGTGTTTCGAAAGCGGAACGTCGTCGACATTCTCATCGCGCTGTTCAACGAGTGGCAGCAGCGCAGTCCGGCTCTCGCGCGCGCGTTCGAATTCGATCTTTCCCACCTGCGCGCCGACCGCTATCCGCCCCGCGAATTGACGCGGCAGGTCAACGAGTCGGACGCGTACTTCGTGCGTCGCCTGCTGCGTCGCGAAGGGATCACCGTGTTTGTGAAGGCCGGCCCGGCGAAGCGCATGCAGAACGTTCACGACGAAACGCCGGTGCATACGCTCGTATGCTGCGACGATCCGATGTCGCTGCCTCAAGCGCCCGCCGGCACGGTTCGATTGCATCCGCGTGACGGCGGCACCGAGCAACGCGACACGGTCACGCTGTTCGCGCTGCACCGGCAACTGGTTCCGGGCAAGGCCGGCCGGCCGTCGTGGGACTACAAGAAGGCGAGGATAGACGAATCGACCGTCGGCTCGAGTCTCGATCAGGGCGAGTCAGGCAACGACCTGGCCAAGTTGCTGACCGACGTCGCGATCGACATCCCGCACGCGGGCGATTCTTGGAGCGATCACGAGCGGCTCACCCGCGCGCGCATGCTCGCGCACGAGTTCGAAGCCGAACGCTATGACGGCGTCAGCAGTGTGCGCGATCTTGCCGTGGGTGCGTGGATCACGCTGACGGGCGCACCGGAATGGGACAAGCAACTCGCCGACAAGCGCCAGTTCGTGATCACGTCGATCGACCACGCCGTCTGGAACAACCTGCCGAAAGGACTCAACGAACGCGTGCAGGCGCTATTCGCGGCGAGCCGCAATCTCGCGCAGGCAGCTCCTGCGTTACCGGCCGCGCTCGCGGAGGATGCCGATACGCGTTACAAGAACACGTTCAGTTGCGTGCGCCGCGGCGTGCCGCTTGCGCCCGCGTACGATCCGCGAACGGACTTGCCGCCAGTGCATCTGCTGACGGGCACGATCGTCGGCACGGAGGACGAAGAAGTGTTCTGCGACGAGGACGGCCGCGTGCGCGTGCGGATTCACGGCCTCGATCCGGCGGACCACGCGCACGCGCAGGTCACGGGCACCACCGACAATGCGGGCGATAGCGCGCCGATTCGCGTCGCGACGAGTCTCGCGGGAACGAATTTTGGGGCATCGTTTCTGCCGCGCGTCGGCATGGAAGTCCTTCTCGGTTGTGTCGGCGGCGATCCGGACCGGTTGGTGATCATCGGGGTGCTGAGCAACGGCGCGCATCCGCTGGCGACGTTCAGCCACACGGGCCGGCTGCCGGGCAACCGTTACCTGTCCGGCATCAAGACGAAGGAAATCAAGGGGCAGCGGTACAACCAGCTGCGCCTCGACGACACATCGAATAGCAGGAAGGACACGCTAACTATCGCAAGCCGGATGCGGGCGCCAGCCGACAACGTGATCACTTCACGCACTCCTGCAGGGACGCCTCGGCGCTGGCGCCAGCAGCCCGCGAATCCGCACACGTCGATTGCGGACCTCCCTGAGGGTCGGCCAGGATTCGCATATTTTCGAATCCCGGCCGACCCTCAACTTCCTCCGGAGGCGTTCGCGGCACGCAATCGCGATCGGCCTCGGGCTCATTCTGGATTCCGCCGGCCCAACAAGCGCCCATTTGCTGAGCCCGCTATGACGGCCACGCGGCCCTCGTGCTGGCGACGACTCCGTTTCGCTTGTGGCGAATCGTTGATCGAACGGTATGAGTCGCGCAGCACGAGCGACTGCGACGCGAGGCAACATCGTTGTCAGCCAAATCGTGACGACTGTATTTCGCTCTACGTACTTTGTGCGACTTCGTCAACGGACATCAAATAGCAGCGCGGAGATTGGCCGGTGACCCGGCGGAACGAGCGCGACAGCTGAGTGTTGCTTTGGAAGCCGACTTCGATCGCGATGTCCAGCAGCCGCATATTTCCCCGGCGCATCAGCCGTTTAGCTTTCTCGACTCTCCTTTCCGTGATGTATTTGCACGGCGGCACGCCGAAATGATGCTTGAACGTACGGGAAAAATGGTACACGCTTAGCCCGACCACGCCAGCCAGGTCCCTCAAAGTGATCGACGAATTCAGATTTTCGTCGATGTGATGGGTCAGTCTGCGGTGCTGCGCGCTGGAGAATCTCTTGCCGCTCGCGTTGTCTTCGGTCGATTGAAGCCGGAGCATCTCGGACAGCAGCGCGACTGCCATGTGATCGTGAAAGTACGGCCATCTATGGCGATTGGTCGATGTGTCCACGACGTGTCGCATGAGCTTGAGCAACACCTCGCCGGTGACGTTCATCGCCGGCTTGAGCATCGATGACGCACTGTCCATGAAGCCCGTTTCGCGAGCATCCACGGCAAATATGAAATAGCTGACCTTCCCACCGGAGCCGCCCTTGCAACTGAGCGTGTGCAGCGGCGGCAAGTAGTCGAGCCCGACGTCGAGCCGGCGTGGCCCCGCGACGCGCCGTCCGTCGATCCACGTGCCGCCCGTGGACACGGCGTGCCGGTCGTATAGGAAAAACAGGTGGCGATTGCTTTCGATCTCGACCTGGTATGTCTCGGACAATACTTCGCACCGGTACATGCCGCATACGTCGGTCTGCATGAGCGGAGTCACTCTCGCATGATCGCGGTCCTGATAGTGAAGCCATGTGGGCGCATCGGCTGAGACGGGAAAGTTGTCGCGGGTAGTGACGGAATGCATGGGTGGCCTCAAGTTTCTTATGCTTGCAACAAACGGAGTCACGGGTGAAAGCTCGAGCGAAAAGGGGCGCTTTGCGTGATGCTCGACGTGTTCCGCAAGGAAGCGCTTGAACAGAGCCGGGAGGCGCCGGATGGAGTGCGGGCGGAATGTGTGATGTTGTTGCACATGATCCAATGCTATGCGGCCGGATTCGAAGGCGGTGGGCGAGCGGAGGCGCTTCCCGCGGACTCGCGCGAACTCGCTGTGACGTGGGCGAAGCGAATGCTTGATTTAAGAAATCGCTGTGCGCATCTTTCTGGCTCCTTGATTGGGAAAGCGAAGAATCACTTTTCATTCGCTAACAGACGGGAATCAATGGCGCATATCGCCGAACGGCTTCCGATAGCCGTTTTGCATTTTCCTGTTGGTTCGCGACCCTCAGCGCCATGTGACTTATATAAACAAAAAACGTTCAAATCGGAATCAGAGTTGAATAAATTGGATGGTCGTCTCACGAGATAAAAATGACTTTTGCCGATTGCATTATCTTATTCCGAATGCAACATGGATGCGATGAAGCCGTGCGCATGCATTGATGGGACATGCCCCAATTTCGATAGACTTTGCGCCATGTCGGCATGCGCCCTCGTGCAATCGCCACAAGGGCAGGCAATGTTGCTCTCTCGCCGATTTCCCGGTTCGTCCATCGATCAGCCCGAGCGTGCGTTCCGTTCGTCTTGCAGCGCACGGGGCTGGTGCGCTGGCAGCGTAGGGAGGCGCGAGGCAGCTGCGGGATTTCGATACGCTGGACGATGCAGCGTCGCTGAATCGTGGGCACCACGAGTGGCCGGAAATGCCATCGCTAAACGAAATGCGGTATATGCTAAACGGGAAATAATTCACCTGAACATCGAAAATAATTTTCGATTTGTTTCTAATCATCGTCAATTGATGATCAATTAGATGTTGGTTATGCGCATGTTTCCAAGGAATCGGGACGGATAGAAAGCAATTTTGATCAAATTTCCGCAATGGTGATGGGGACGAGGAAACGCGGATATAGACAATGTGAGCGCATATCCGAGCGTTGATAAAGAGTTGCTCAAGCGGTCAAGCACGGAGACGATGTTTATATCAAAAGCGAGGTCAAGTCGGAGCCGCTCGCATTATGTTCGTACGCGTGACGGCACATGTCTTTTCCCGCAGCGCACGCATCGAGACTCACGTACCGCGGCCATTCCTGGCAAGAGGCCTTCGCCGACAGCCCGGTCATTCACGAGGGGGCGTCCGGCAATCTGTCGATGCTCGGCACGTGACATGTCCGATTTCGGGCGACAGCAGCTCGCAGTCGACGTGATCGTGAATGTTCTTGCGCAGCCGGATATCGATGTAGATGTGACAAGGAGATACTCGATGATTTCCGATGTGAGCCGGCAAGTTTGCAGTGTCAGCCGAGAACTACCGACGGGCGGATGCGTGATCGGGCGCCAGCGCATGAAGCCCGATGATTCCAGCGCGCGCCGCGCTGAGCGAAGAGGATGGCGCGCGCTTCATCCTCCGCGCGCGGCGGCATGCGGCCCCCTTCGGCGCGTCTGCACCGCCAGCCGGAACGAAAGCCGAAATAGGAAAGCGACGTCATGAGCACCTCTCGTATCGGCGCATCGCCCCCGCCTCCCGTCGACGACAAGGCTCGGAACGGTCGCTCTTCCACGTATTCCGGCGCCGAGTCGATCGCCGGGCAATTGATGTCGCGTGCCGAAGCGGCCCCCGATTTTCCTGCGTTCGCTTCCGTCGGCTCATCGGAAGACGTTTGTTTGACCAATGCGTGTCTATGCGAACGCGCATCCGCGATTGCTTTCCGCCTGGCGCGCATCGCGTCGGTCGGCGATCGCGTGATGCTGGCTTTTCGGAATCCTCTCGATTTCATTCCCGCTTTCTTCGGCTGTTGCCTGGCCGGCACGATTCCTGTTCCCGTGGCGCCTCGGCATGGCCGCGACACGATGCTCGCGATCGCGCAGGATTGCGGCGCGGCTATCGCGTTGACCGCCGAGGAGCGTGAGGCGCTGCCGGGTATTCAGTGGATGCGCACGGACGACGGTGAACGTCGCGCGCCGTTCCTGAGCGTGGTCACCGACGACCATCCCGCCCTGTTGCAATACACGTCCGGCTCGACGCGAACGCCGCAGGGCGTCGCCGTGACGCACTCGGGGCTGCGCGCGACGATCAGGGACCTCGACAGCGCCGCGCTGCACGACCCCGACAGCGTCATGGTCAGTTGGTTGCCGTATTTCCACGACATGGGCCTCGTCTACGGCATTCTCACGCCGTTGTACTGCGGCTTCACCGCGTATCTAATGCCGCCGGAAAAATTCATCGCACAACCGATGTCATGGCTGCGGGCGATCGCGACCGTGCGCGGCACGCACACGGCGGCGCCCAATTTCGCGTACGCGTTGTGCGCGGACCGAGCGGCCGATCTCGCGCCCGAAACCGATCTTTCCTCGTTGCGCTTCGCGCTCAATGGAGCCGAACCGATTCGTTGCGAGACGGTACGCCGCTTCGAGGCGGCGTTCGCGCCGTTCGGCTTGCGGCCATCGGTGGTGACCCCCGGTTACGGGCTGGCCGAAGCGACCCTGAAGGTGGCGTCGGGACGCCGTGGCGAGGGGATGCGCAGCGCGCGTTTCGAGCGCGATGCGCTGGCGCTCGGCCGCGTCGTCCCGCATCGGGACGGTGTCGAACTCGCATCGTGCGGCACCAGCCTGATCGACACGCGTGTGAGAATCGTCGATCCGCAAACGTGCCGGCCGTGTGCGCCGGATGTCATCGGCGAAATCTGGGTGAGCGGGCGAACCGTCGCCGGGAGCTACTGGCGTCGTCCTCAAGAAACGCAGCGGATCTTTCGCGCGCGACTCGACGACGGCGAAGGTCCGTGGCTGCGGACCGGCGATCTCGGCTTCGTGCACGACGGCTCGCTGTTCGTCGCAGGCAGGCTGAAGGATCTGATCATCGTCGGCGGCCGGAATTTTTATTGCCATGATATTGAGGACTCCATATCTGGATGCCACCCCGCCATCCGGATGGGGCGGGTATTCGCCGCGGCGATCGAAGGCGCGGACGGCGAAGGGATATTGGTCGGCGCCGAGGTGCGCAGCGGCTGCGACGAGACGGCGGCCCGCGCGATCATTCCGGTGATCCGCTCGGCGTTGATGAACGAACACGGCGTCGCGCCGGCGCGCATCGTGTTGCTGCGGCGGGGGAACATCCTTCGTACGTCGAGCGGCAAGACCCGCCGGGCGGCGACGCGCGACGCGCTTGCGCGCGGCGACTTGCAGATCGTTGCCGATGACGGTGGCGGCATGGCCGGCGACGCTATCTTGGCCGAGATCGCGCGATTTGTGCCGGGGGCTGCGGCGCAGCCGGCCAGCCGGCTCATCGACCTCGGGCTCGATTCGCTGTCGGCCGCGCGGCTGGCCGCGTCGGTGCGCGCGCGCCACGGTGTGGACCTGACGTTCGCGACGCTGTTCGCCGCTTCGGCCGATAGTCTGAGGCGCGAAATCAGCGACGGGCACAGCGCGCAGACTGCGGCCCCCGCGGCGCCGAGGCACTACGAGGCTGACCAGCCGTTCGAGTTGTCCGAGATGCAGCAGGCCTATTGGATCGGCCAGCAAAGTGGCGTGCCGCTCGGTAGTGTCCAACCGCATATTCGCGTCGATTTCGAAGTCGACCACGCCCGCGTGCCCGATCTGAGCCGGCGGCTGGCGCAGCTTGTCGAACGCCACCCCGCGCTGCGGATGGCGGTGCGCGGCGACGGGCGCGCGGTCTTCGAGGCGCACGCCTACGATCCGGTCCTGCCTCAGCAGGACCTGCGCGATCTGGAAGAGTCGACATTGGCCGAGCGCTTGTGCGCCGTGCGTGCGGAACTGGCCGACGGCAACGGACGCCCCGTCGCCGCATGCTTCAGCCGCATCACGGACACGATGTCCGTTCTGCATGTGCGCCTGGGGCTGCTCGCCGGCGACCTGCGCAGCTTTTTGCGGCTGGTGCGCGAACTGGCGCACGGCGCGTCTCGCGAGCCGTCTCCCGGCATCGTGCCGCCCGCGCCGCCGCCGTTGCCCGATGAACGCCGCGAAGCGTGGCTGCGCCGCGTCGAGTCGATTGCGCCCGCGCCGGAGTTGCCGGCGGCGATGGCGCTCGCCGACGTCGTCGACCCACGTTTTGTCAATCTTCGCCGGGAATTGCCGGAGCCGCTGTCCGCGGCGCTGACGGCGCGCGCGCAGGCGCTGGGCGTCACGCTCGCTTCGTTGTGCACCGCCGCGTTCGCCGACGTCGTGCGGTTGTGGTCGGCGGCGCCCGAGTTCACGCTCAACGTGACCTGCAATACCCGGGCGGCACAAGCCGGGGAAGCGATCGGCGACTACACCAGCAATACCTTGCTTTCCCTGCGCGAGCGTCACGCTTCGTTCGTCGAGCTTGCCCGGGCGGTGCAGCGGCAAGTCTGGGCCGACCTGGACGAGCCATGGTGCTCCGGCGTGGCGATCCTGCGCGAGCTCGGTCGCCGCAACGGCGCGCCGGTGCTGATGCCGGTGGTCCTGACGAGCCTGCTGTCGGGCGACCCGGCGGACGATCTGGCAGTGCTCGACGCGCTCGGGCGGGTGGTCGACATGGCCAATCCGACGCCGCAGGTCTCGCTGCATGCCATCCTCGGTCGGCGCGGCGAGCGTCTCGTCGTGATGTGGGAATACGTCACGCAGCTGTTTCCCGAACGGATGGTGGACGCGATGTTCGCCGCGTTCGTCGAGTCGCTTGCGACGATCGCGGCCGAGCCGTCGGCCGTCGAGCTGCCCGTGGTTGCGAAGCTTGCGCCGGACGAGGCCGCACGGCGTGCGGCGACCAATGCGACGGAGGTCGAGCGCGCGCCGCGTCGTCTGGAGGCGGCGTTCGTCAGGCAAGCGAATGCGCGCCCCGATGCCGTCGCCGTGAGGCAGGGCGGTGCGGCACTGACCTATGGCGCGCTGTTGCGCGACGCAGAAGACATCGGCAGCGCGCTGCAGCGGCTCGGCGTCGCGCGCGGCGATGTCGTGGCGGCCGTCGTCGAGCCGGGGCCGCGCGCGATTGCGGCGCTGCTCGGCATCGAATTGGCCGGCGCGGCCTATCTGCCGGTCGAGCCGTCCTGGCCGTCGGCGCGCATCGACGAGTTGCTGCGTGAGGCGGGCGCCCGTCACGCGGTCGTGACGACGGGCGACATCGATCTGCCGATGCCGTCGCTGCGCCTCGACCGTCCGCTCGCGCGCGTCGCGCCCGCGCCGGTGGCGGATGCGGGCCCGGACGACGCTGCCTATGTGATCTTCACGTCCGGCTCGACGGGCCGCCCGAAGGGCGTGGTCATCACGCACGAAGCCGCGGCGAACACGATCGACGACATCAATGCGCGTTTCGCCGTCGGCCCGGCCGATCGGGCGCTCTGCGTATCGTCGCTTGCTTTCGACTTGTCGGTCTACGACATATTCGGACTGCTCGGGGCAGGCGGCACCGTGGTGTTCCCCGAGCGCGCGCGCGATCCTGATGCGATCTCGCAGGCGTTGCGCGATGCCGAGGTGACGATCTGGAATTCCGTGCCGGCCGTGCTCGAACTGTTGCTCGACGTGGCCGTGCCGCGCTCGCCGCACCTGCGGCTCGCGCTGCTGAGCGGCGACTGGATCGCGCCGACGCTGCCCGAGCGGCTGCACGACGCGTTCCCGAACGTCCAGCCGATCAGCCTCGGCGGTGCGACGGAAGCGTCGATCTGGTCGGTCGTCCACCCGATCGCGCCGGCCGACGCGGCGCTGGCTTCGATTCCGTACGGCAAGCCGCTGTCGAACCAGCAGTGCTTCGTGCGCGCGCCCGACGGGCGTGAGCGTCCCGACGGCGTCGCCGGCGAACTGCTGCTCGGCGGATGCGGCCTCGCGCTCGCCTACCTCGGCAACGAGGCGGAAACCGCCCGCCGTTTCTTCGTCGATGGGGATGGCAGACGGCTTTACCGGACGGGCGATCTCGCGCGCTGGCTGCCCAATGGGGAACTCGAGTTGCTGGGGCGGATGGACGGCCAGGTCAAGGTGCAGGGATACCGGATCGAGCTGGGCGAGATCGAGGCCGCCGCGATGCGCGCGGGCGGCATCTCGCGCGCGGTGGCGTCGGTGGTCCGGCGCAGCGGCGCGACGGTGATTCAGTTGCACGTGGTCGCGTTGCCGCAGCGGCGCGGCGACATTGTGTCGGCGGTGCGCGCCGAGCTGGTTTTGCATTTGCCCGCCTATATGCAGCCGCACCACGTCGCCGTGCTCGACGCGCTGCCGCTGACGGCGAACGGCAAGGTGGATCGCGCGCGGCTGGCCGCGCTGCCGGCCCCGGCGGCACGGGTCGCGGCCGCGGCTGCGGCGCGGCGCGACGCGTCGCTCGAAGCGACGATGCTCGATGCGTTCGCCGAGGTGGTCGGCGTCGACATCGATCCGCAACAAGGGTTCTTCGACGCCGGCGCGACCTCGATGCACATCGTGCGCTTGCGCGCGCTGCTGGCGTCGCGGGGCGTGGCGGTTGCGCCGCTCGTCGATTTCTTCTCGCTCGCCACGATTCGCGCGCTCGCCTCGCGCTCCGCCGCGAGCGGCGCAGACACGCTCGACACGAAGGACGTCGCCGGCGTGCGCGCCTACAGACAGCGCGCACGCGCACGCAAGGAGGCTATGTGACTGTTTACGAAACACCCGTGGATGCAGTGGCGATCGTCGGCGCAAGCTGTCGGCTGCCGGGCGCGACCACGCTGGAACAATTCTGGTCGCTGATCGCCGATGGCCGCATCGCGATCGAGCGCTTCACCACCGATGCGGCCCGCCGCGAGGGCGTGCCGGAGGAAGTGTTGGCGCAGCCCGGCTTCGTCGGGGCGGGCGGGCCGCTCGAAGGCGTCGACCTGTTCGACGCGGCGTACTTCGGCATTGCGCCGTCACAGGCGGCGGCGATGGACCCGCAGCAGCGGATTTTCCTCGAATGCGTGCACGAGGCGCTCGAGCGCGCCGGCCACGGCGCGGTGCGCGGCCCTCGCGTCGGGATCTGGGCCGGGTCGGCCACCGTCGATTATCTGGTCGACCATGTGCGCGACCGGCTCGATCGCGCGTCGCCGAACCGCTTCCTGCAGCAATGGGTGGGCGTCGACAAGGACTATCTCGCGACGCAGGTCGCGTACCGGCTGGATTTCGGCGGGCCCGCGGTCACGCTGCAGACGGCCTGTTCGACTTCGCTCGTCGCGGTGGTCCATGCGCTGCATGGGCTGCTGAGTTTCCAGTGCGACTTCGCGGTGGCGGGCGGCGTCAGCATCGCGCTGCCGCAGCGGCAAGGGCATGTGTACGAGGAGGGCAGCATCCTGTCCGCCGACGGCGCGTGCCGGCCATTCACGACGGAAAGCAGCGGCACCGTCTTCGGCAACGGCGCGGGGGTCGTGGTCCTGAGGCGTCTGGAGGATGCGCTCGACGACGGCGACCCGATTCTGGCGGTGATTCGCGGTGGCGCGATCAACAACGACGGGGCGGCGAAGGTCGGCTTCACCGCGCCGGGCGGCCGGGGGCAAAGCGAGGTGATCCGTCACGCGCTGGCGTTGAGCGAAGTCGACGGCGCGTCGATCGGCTATGTCGAGACGCACGGCACGGGCACGGCGATCGGCGACGAGGTCGAGCTGGCGGCGCTGACCGCCGCGCTGGGCGATCGACGGCCCGGCGACGCGCGGTGCGCGCTTGGATCGCTCAAGGCGAACGTGGGGCATCTGAACGCGGCCGCGGGAGCGTGCGGCCTGATCAAGGCCGCGCTTGCAGTGGAGCACGCGCAGATTCCGGCGGCGGTGGGGGCCGAGCAGGCGATCGCGGCGCTGCGCGGCGAATCCGCGTTCTACCTGCCGACGAACACGGTGCCGTGGGACGCGCCGCTCAGGCGTGCGGGCGTCAGTTCGTTCGGCATCGGCGGCACCAATGCGCACGTGATCGTGGAGGCCGCGCCGCCGCGCGAACCCAGGACGCCGCAAACGGTGCCGCTGCTGTTGCTGTCGGCGCGCGGCGACGCTGCGCTGCGCGAACTGTGCGCGAATTATGCGACGTTTCTCGAAGGCAACCCGGACGTGCGGCTCGAGGACGTGTGCTTGACGGCGGCTATAGGCCGCCGCCATTGGGAACAGCGCGCGGCGTTTCGCGCCGAATCCCGCGAGCGGTTGATCGGTTCGCTGCGGGCATTCGCCGCGGGCGATTCCGGTGCCGACGTGATCAGCGCCGAAGTGCCGGCCCGCGTGCCGGAAGTGAGCTTCGCGTTTGGCGGCGCACGCGATCTCGACGCGGTCCTCGCCCGCGTGCGGGCGTGCGGCGTCGTGCCGGCGAGCGTGTGCGCGACGGGCGACGGCGTGTTCGCGGCGGCTTTCGCCGCCGGCGCGCTGAGTCTCGACGACGTACGGAACCGTCGCGCGGACAACGTCGCCGCGCCGGCGCTGCTGTGGATCAGCGCATCGTCGGGCTTGCCCATCGACAGCCCGGCGGCGGTGCGCGACGAACTGGCGTGCGCGAACGACGCCGCGTACGATGCCGCGGCGGCGCTGGAGGCCGCGGGCGCCGCGCTGGTGCTGGAATTCGGCGACGTGGCATTGGGCGCGGGGGGCGCGGGCGTGGTGTCGCTCGATCCGGCGTCGCCGGAAGCGATCGCCCGCATGTGGACGGCCGGCGTGGCGCTCGACCTGACGCAACACTATCGCGACGGCAACCGGGTCATGCTGCCGACCTATCCGTTCCAGCGTCAGCGCTTCTGGATCGACCGCGCGCCACGCTTCGCCGAAAGCGGCGTGTCGCCGTTCCTCGGCCGGCGGACCGACGCGCCCGCGCTGGATGCGACGTTCTTCGACGCCGACTGGAGTGTGGCGACGCTGCCGTTTCTCCAGGATCACGTGATCTACGGAAAGATCGTCGTGTCGGGCGCGGCCCTCGCGGTGATGATCGCCGACGGCGTGCGGGAGCTCACCGGGGCGGATGCTTGCGTGTTGAGCGACCTGCGCTTTCCGGCGGCACTGGTGATTCCGGCGGGCGCGGCGCGGCGGGTGCAACTGCAACTGGTGCGGGACGGCGACGGTTTCGAGGCGGCCGTGCTCACGCCCGAGCCCTTCGAAACCCATGCGACGGCACGCGTCGAAGCGGGCGCGGATCAAGACGCCGCGCCATCGGCGCAGGTGCGCGGCGAAGCGATCTCCACCGATTTGCTGGATACGTGGCTGCGCGCTCGCAGCGTCGTCATGGGGCCGACATTCCGCCGGCTCTCGGAGATCGTCGTGAGCGACGGCGAGGCTGCCTGCGCGATGCGTGCCGATCCCGGCGACGCGGGCTGGTCGCTGCACCCCGGAATTCTCGACTCGGCGCTGCAACTGGTCGCGGCCGCCGCGCGGCCCGACGGAAGCAACGCGTTCGTGCCGACCCGCATCGCGCGGTTGACGATCCGGGGGCGCGCCGGCGCGCAGATGCGATGCTATGCAGCCGCCGACCGCGGTTACGCGAGCGTGTTCGACGGCAACGGCGCGCTCGTCGAGCTGACGGGCCTCGAATCGCGCGAGGTCAGCCGCAACGAACTGCTGCGGATCGAGCCGCTGCGCGACGGCTACGCGGTTCAATGGCGGGGCGTGACGGACAGTGCGCCATTCGCCTTGCCGGAGCCGATCGTCGTCGTGCGCGATGCGGGCGAGGTCGCATCGGGGCTCGCGTCGATCTTGCGCGACGAGGGCAAAGAGACGCTCGTCGTCGCGACGCCGGACGAGATCCCGTTCGAGCGGGCCGGCCTGATCGTCGATTGCCGGGGCATCGACGCGCGCTCGGCCGCGCCGGCCCCGGCGCTCTATGAGGGCGCCCTTGCGCTGTTCGCGGCGGCCGCCCGGCGCGACGAGCCCTGCCGTATCGCCGTCGTCCTGGCGCCGCAAGCGCCGGCGTCGGCACCGTTGCAGGCGCTGGCGCGAGCGGCCGCGATGGAAACCCCGCACCTGCGCACGCTCGCGCTGCATGCGGACGACGCCTGCGCGATTCGCCGCGGCCTCGACTGCTTCGATCGGGAAACCGAGGTGTCGATCCGCGGCGCGGAGGTCACGGCGCCGCGCCTCGACGAGCGCGCGCTGCCCCGGCGCGCCGAATACGCGCCGGCGGGCGACGGAACCTGGCTGATTACGGGCGGCCTGGGCGATCTCGGGCTGCAAGTCGCGGGCTGGCTCGCGGCACTCGGCGTGCGCTCGCTGATGCTCGTCGGCCGCCGGCCGCCCGGCGACGCGGCCGACGAGACGCTGGCCGTATTGCGGCGGGACGGCGTCGATGTGCAGGTAAGGCAGGCCGACCTGTCGCGGGAAGCGGACGTCGACGCGCTGCTGAACGACATCGGCGCGACGATGCCGCCGCTACGCGGAATCTGCCATCTCGCGGGCGTCGTCGAAGACCGGCTGGTGAGCGACGTCACGCCGGCGTCGCTCGCCGCGACCTTCGCCGGAAAAGCTCAGGGCGCGTGGCTGCTGCACGAGCGCACGCGCGGCCATGCGCTCGAACACTTCGTGCTCTTCTCGTCCGCGGCCGCCGCGTTCGGCGCGCCGGGGCAGGCGAGCTACGCGATGGCGAATGCGTACCTGGACGCGCTGGCCGCGCATCGCCGCGCTCAGGGCCTGCCTGCGCTGTCCCTCGCATGGGGGCCGTGGCAGGACGTCGGCATGCTGGCCCGCACGGCGGCGAGCGCCAAGCGCCGGCTGGCGCAACTGGGCATCGGGCAGATCGAAACCGAGTGCGGGCGCGCGACGTTCGAGATCGCGCTGGCCGCCGATTTGCCGCCGCATGTCGTGCTGTTGCCGATCGACTGGCAGCGGCTCATCGATCAATGGCCGCCGCACGTTCCCGCAAGCCGCTTCGACGGCATCGCCACCGCGCGGCCCGGCGCCGGGCTCACTTCGTCGGTCAGCGAATTGCTGGCGCTTCCGGCAGCCGATCGCCGGCATCGATTGTTCCGGCTGCTCGCCGAGGATGCGGCGGCCGTGACCGGCACGAGTCTCGCCGCACTCGATCCGGAACGCTCGCTGTTCGACTACGACTTGGATTCCCTGCTGATCACCGACCTGCGCGTGCGGCTAGAAAAGCGCTTCGGCCGCACGATCTCCACCACGGTCATCTTTTCGAACCCGACGATTGCCGCGCTTGCCGACTACCTGGCTCGGACGATCTTCGGCGCCGCGCTCGACGCTCCCGCCGCCGGAGCAGGCGCGGCTACGGCGGCGCCCGCGCCCGGCGACGCGCAACCGCAGGCGCCGGCGGAGCGGCTGTCGCAAGAGGAGATCGTCGAACTGCTGTCCGCAAAGTTGGACGAGCTTCGGGGGGCGGACTCGCGATGAATCCGATCGATCCCACTGCGCTGATGCAGGACGCGCTGCTCGAAATCGAGCGCCTGCAACACAAACTCGGCAAGTTCGAGCAGCAGCTGCATGAGCCTATCGCGGTGATCGGGATGGGCTGCCGGTTCGCCGGCGCGAATTCGCCGGACGACCTCTGGCGACTGCTGCTGGACGGCACGGATGGCGTTCGCGAGGTGCCGCCCGATCGATGGGACGCCGAGCGATATTTCGACTCCGATCCGGATGCCGCCGGCCGCATCTACTGCCGGGCCGGCAGTTTTCTCGACGACATCGCCTCGTTCGACGCCGGCTTCTTCGGAATTTCCGCGCGCGAAGCGGTGATGCTCGATCCGCAGCAACGCATGCTGCTGGAGGTGGTGTGGGAAGCGATCGAGCGCGCCGGCATTCCGGCGTCCGCGCTGAAAGGCACGGCGACGGGGATGTTCGCCGGCGTGATGCATCAGGACTACGCGCACCGGTTCCGCCGCGCGGCCGACGTCGATCTCTACACCGCCGCGGGCAACGCGCCCAGCGTGCTCGCCGGTCGCGTATCGCACGTGCTCGGCCTGCACGGGCCGTCGCTCACGGTCGATACCGCGTGTTCGTCGTCGCTGGTCGCGGCGCATCTCGCCTGTCATGCGCTGCGCGTGCGCGAATGCGACATCGCCATCGTCGGCGGGGTGAACGTCGTGCTGTCGCCGCTGTCGACCGCTGCTGAGTGCCGGGCGCACATGCTGTCGCCGAGCGGGCGCTGCCGGTCGTTCGACGATGGCGCGGACGGCTTCGTACGCGGCGAGGGATGCGGCGTGGTGGTGCTGCAGCGGCTTGGCGACGCGCAGGCCGCGGGCCGCACGATCGACGCGTTGATCGCGGGTTCGGCCGTCAATCACGACGGCCGCAGCGCGGGCCTGACCGTGCCGAACGAGCACGCGCAGCGCGAACTGGTGCGCAGCGCATTGAGGGCCGCGCGCCTCGATGCGTCGCAGGTACGCTACGTCGAGGCGCACGGCACCGGCACCGCGCTCGGCGATCCGATCGAGGCGGCGGCGCTCGCGTCCGTATTCGCGGGCCGTGCGAAGGACGCGCGCGTGCTGCTCGGCTCGATCAAGAGCAACTTCGGGCATCTCGAAGGCGCGGCCGGCATCGCCGGACTGATCAAGGCGATCCTCGCGGTCCGCCACGGCGTCGTGCCCGCCACGCTGCACGTCACGCAACCGAACCGAGGCATCGACTGGGACAACTTGCCGCTGCGGCTCGCGCTCGGCAACGAGCGGATCGATCGGGACGCCGGGCCGTGCATCGCGGGCGTCAGCTCGTTCGGCTTCAGCGGCACCAACGCGCACGCGCTCGTCGTCGCGCCGCCGCGCGTCGAGCAGGCGGTTCAGCCGGACGACCGGCCCGGCGCGCAACAACTACTGACCGTGTCCGCCAAATCGGATGCGTCGCTGCGGGCGAACGCGGCGCGATACGCCGATCACCTGGCGGGCCTCGATGCGCGCGCGTTCGCGGCCGCCTGCCACGCGTCGCGCGTCGCACGCTCGCATTTCCCGCACCGGCTCGCGGCCGTCGCGGAAAGCGCGGACGACATGGCGCGCGAGCTGCACCGCTTCGCGCGCGGCGAGGACACGGCCGTCAGCGCCGGCGTGTGCGGCGCGATGCCGCTCGGACGCGAGTCGTCGCCGGACCTTGCCGGCGGCGCGAACGGTCTCGACCTGCTGCCGTCGCTCGCGCAGCGTTACGCGGCGGGCTTGCCGGTCGACTGGGCGGCGCTAGGCGGCGCTGGCCGCCACCTCGCGCCGTTGCCGACCTATGCGTTCGACCGCCAGCGCTACTGGGTCGACGAGCGCGCCGTCGGGGCGCCGTCGCAGCTCTTCCGGATCGCATGGCAACCGGCCTCGACGCCGGCGGGCGCGCACCGCACGGGTGCGCGCGTCATTGCGGGCGACCCGGCGCTCTGCGCGGAAGTCGCGCGCGCGCTCGAAGCCTCGGGTGAACGCTGCTCGATCGTGGCCGCCGACGCCGATGCGATCCTGCAAGCCGGACCCGCCGACCTTGGCATCGTGCTCGCGTTCGACAGCGCGGTGCATGACGGCGAGCCTGTCGAGGCCGTGGCGTGCCGCGGCGCGCTAGTCGGCGCGCTTGCGTACCGCCTGGCGGCGGCGCCCGCGGCGGGGCCGGTGACGCTCGTCACGCGCGGCGCGGTTGCCACCGGGCCCGCGGAGGATGTCGATCCCGTCGCCGCCGCCATGAACGCCGCCGTTCGCGTGGCGCGGCGCGAGCAGGGCCGTGCATGGCGCGGCACGATCGATATCGACGGATCGGCGGCGTCGTTCGAGACGCTTGCCGCGCTGCTCGGCGACGAACCGGGCGACGAGCAGATGGCGGTACGCGGCGCGACCGTGCTCGTGCCGCGGCTGCGCCACGCCGGAGCGGGCGCGGCGGGCGGGGTTCCGGCGCTCGACGGAGACGCCGCCTACGTCGTGACCGGCGGCACCGGCGCGCTCGGTCTCGCGACCGCCCGCTGGCTCGCGGGTCGCGGCGCACGCCATCTGCTGCTGATCAGCCGGCGCGGCGAGGTCGGCGACGGCGTGCGGGCAACCTGCGAACGCCTGCGCGGCGACGGCGTCGACGTGCAGGCCGTCGCCTCGGATGTCGCGGACGAAGCATCGCTGCGCGGTGCGCTCGCGGCGGCCGCGCGGCCGATCCGCGGCGTCGTGCACTGCGCGGGCATCGTTCAGGACGCGCCGCTCGCCACGCTGGATGCCGCCGCATTCGCGAACGTGCTGCGCGCGAAGGTGGGCGGCGCGGCGCTGCTCGACCGCCTGACCGATGCACAGCCGCTCGACTTCTTCCTGCTCTATTCGTCCATCTCCGTCGTGGTCGGCCGCCACGGCCAGGCCGCGTACGCTGCCGCGAACGCGTATCTCGACGCGCTCGCGCAACGGCGCCGCGTGCGCGCGCGTCCCGCGCTGTCGATCGGCTGGGGACTATGGACGTCCGGCATGGGCACGGCCGATGCGAAGACGGCCGAGCGAATCCGCTCGAGCGGCCTCCATCCGCTCACCGAGGTCGAGGCGTTCGCGTCGCTGGAGCAGGCATTCGCGGGCGAGCCGCACGTGATCGTCGCGGCGATCGACATCGATCGAATCGCGGCGCAGCCGGATCTTCCGCGCGCGATCGAGGGCATCACCGGCCGCGCCCAGGCCCCGCGCGCACGCGCCTTCGACATCGAGCAACTGCGCGGCCGCCCGGCCGCCGCGCGCCGCGCGCTGATCGCCGGCTATCTCGACGCCGAATTGCGGGCGGTGCTGTCCAGTTCCTCGGCGTTCTCGCATCAGGCGTCGCTGATCGAGCTCGGCGTCGATTCGCTGACCGGCTCGGAGCTGCGCAATGCGATCGAGCGCTCGATGGGCGTATCGGTGTCGATTTCGAACCTGGTCGACGGTTCGTCGCTCGACGCCGTGATTGAAGCCGTGGCGGCGCAGATCGAGCGGCGACTCGTCACTGAACACAGCTCGACGACCGGAGCCGAGACGGAGGAAATCACGCTATGAATATCGTTCGGCTCATGGCCGATTTGGCCGATGCGGGGATCACGCTGCGCCGCCGCGACGACCGGCTCCACGTGGAGGGACCGCCGGGCGCGCTTGACGGCGCGCTTGTCTCGCGGCTGCGCGACGCGAAGGATGCGCTGCTGGCGATGCTCGACGACGACGCATCGCGCGCGCCCCCGCTGCCGCCGCCGTTGCCGGGCGAGGGCGGCGACGCGGGCGCGCTGTCGCCGGGACAGGCCCGCCTCGTTGCCGCGACGCGGCTCGGCGATCCGGCGATGTACAACGAGCAGATGGCGATCGAACTGGCGGACGCCGTCGACTCGCAGGCAATCGGCCGTGCGTTCGTCGCGCTCGCGCGCAGGCACGACATCCTGCGCACCGTGTTCGTCGGCGGCGAGCCGATGCAGCAGACCGTGCTGCCCGAGCCGGTGGTGCAGATCGAGCGGATGTCGGTCGACGGCGACGGTGCGTTGCGCGCGCGCGCCGCGGAGGTTGCCCGTCTGCCGTTCGCCGCCGGGCGGCCGTTGTGGCGCATCGACCTGTTCTCGACGCCCGAGCGGCCGCTCGTGCTCGTGCTGACGATTCATCACGCGATTTTCGACCGGTGGTCGATGAGCGTGCTGATCCGCGACTTCAGCGCGTATCTCGCCTCTCCGGACGAAAGCGATGCACCGGGGGGCCGGCTGAGCTACCGCGACTTCGCGGCCTGGCAGCGCCGCTGGATGGAGACGCCCGACTACGCCGCGCAACTGGACGCGTGGCTCGAGGCGCTGGCGGACCTCGATGAGGTGCCGGCGATTCGCGGCGACCGCCCGCGCGCCTCCGTTCCGAGCTGGCGCGGCGGCACCGAACGCGTCGAGATTCCAGCAGACTGCATCGAGGCGGCGGCGGCGTTCTCGCGCACGCGCAACACGACGTTGTTCACGACATTGTTCAGCATGTTCGCGCTGCTGCTGCATCGGTATACCGGCGATCCGCGCGTCGTGGCGCTCACGCCCGCGGCCAACCGGCCGTTCCAGGCGGCCGAGGACATCGCCGGCTATTTCGTCAATCTCATCGCGCTCGCGACGAGCGTGCGCGACGACGACAGTTTCAGCTCGCTGGTCGAGCGGATGCGTGAGGCGACGGCGCGCGCGTTCGCGCATCAGGGCGTGCCGCTCGACGCGATCGTCGACCGGTTGCGCGCGCGCGGCGGCCCGCAGCACGATCAGTTCGCGCAGACGGCGTTCGCATTCCAGAACGTACGTCTACCGGCGGTGCGCACCGCGAGCGGCACCGCGACGCCGTTCGATCTCGACAGTCCGTTCGCGCGCTTCGACCTTTATCTGTCGATCGAGGGCGATGAGCGCGGGATGTTCGCGGTCTGGCAATACAACGCCGATCTGTTCGACGCGGAGACGGTTTGCCGGCTCGGCGCGCACTACGTCGCGTTGTTGCGCGCGGCGCTCGCGTCACCGGAGGCGAATGCGCATGCGCTGCCGATGCTGTCGAACGCGGAACGCGCGCAACTCCTGGTGGACTTCAATGCGACCCGGGCCGACTTCTCGCATGGTGTGCTGATCCACCAGTTGTTCGAGGCGCAAGTGCAGCTCACGCCCGACGCCACTGCGGTGGTGTTCGAGGACCGGGCGCTGAGCTATGCGGAACTGAACCGCCGGGCCAATCGGTTGGCGCACCATCTGATTGCACTGGGGGTGCGACCGGACGACCGTGTGGCGATATGTACGGGACGCGGCTTGGAGACGGTGGTGGGCTTGCTCGGCGTCCTCAAGGCGGGCGGCGCCTATGTGCCGCTGGACCCGGCATATCCGGCCGCGCGGCTTGCCTACATGCTCGACGACGCGGCGCCGGTGGCGGTGCTGACCACGGCAGCGCTGGCCGATGAGCTGGCGTTCAAGCTGCCGACGATACTGCTCGACGCTCAAAATGCGTCTTTCCAGTCGCAGTCGAATGACAATCCCGACACCGCGGCACTGGGGCTGACTTCGTGCCATCTGGCGTATGTGATCTACACCTCGGGCTCTACCGGGCAGCCCAAGGGGGTCATGGTAGAGCACGACAGTTTGGTCAATTTGATCCAATCGAATTGGCAGCATTTTTCGGGAGTCAGCCACGCACGCACGTCTTGCTGGACCAGCTTCGGCTTTGATGTTTCCGTTTTCGAAATATTCATTTCGCTCGCGATGGGCGGCGCAGTCCATATCGTGCCGGATCGCGTGCGTATCAGTGCGGACGGTTTTTTCCAATGGTTGATCGCGCAACGTATCGCGATCGCGTATCTGCCGCCATTTCTTGTTCGGCGTTTGCGCGAGTACCCGGATGAGTTGGTAGCCTCGCTGTCGCTTCGTCGCATTTTGGTCGGCGTCGAACCGCTGCGTGAAAAGGATCTTTATCGGCTTGAAAGGCTGTTGCCCGAGCTGACCGTCGTTAACGGGTATGGGCCGACGGAGACGACGGTCTTCAGCACTTGCTATCTCGATATGCGGGAATACGATCGCGCGGCGCCGATCGGCCGCCCGATCGCCAATACCCGGATCTATATCCTGGATTCGCACGGCCAGTCGGTGCCGATCGGCGTGGCGGGCGAGATCCACATTGCCGGTGCCGGCGTCGCGCGGGGCTATCTGAACCGTCCCGAGCTGACCGCCGAACGCTTCGTGTCCGATCCGTTCGCGGCCGCCACGAACGCGCGCATGTACAAGACCGGCGACCTCGGGCGCTGGCTGCCCGACGGCACCATCGAATACCGCGGCCGCAACGACTTCCAGGTCAAGGTCCGCGGTTTCCGCATCGAACTGGGCGAAATCGAAGCACGCCTCGCGCGATGCGACGGCGTGCGCGACGCGGTGGTGATCGCTCGCGAAGACACGCCGGGCGACAAACGCCTCGTCGCCTATGTGCTGCCGCAGTCCGGCGTCGCGCTCGTCCCCGGCGAATTGCGTCGGCAACTCGCCGGGCAACTGGCCGAGTACATGCTGCCCAGTGCCTTCGTGATACTGGATGCATTACCGCTCACGCCCAACGGCAAGCTCGACCGCGAGGCGCTGCCGGCGCCTGATTTGGCGGCGGTCGCGTCCCGTGGCTATGAAGCGCCGACGGGCGAAGTGGAAACGGCGCTGGCGCGGATCTGGCAGGACTTGCTGGGCCTGGAACAGGTCGGCCGCAACGACCATTTCTTCGAGCTCGGCGGCCATTCCATGCTGGTCGTCAGCATGATCGAGCGGCTGCGGAGCCTCGGCTGGTCGCTCGACGTGCGCAGCCTGTTCCTCGCGCCGGTGCTCGCTGATCTGGCTCGGGCCATCGACACCCGGCGCAGCGACGCGACCGCTTTTGTGGTGCCGCCCAACCGCATCCCCAACGGTTGCGGTGCCATCACGCCGGCCATGCTGCCGCTGGTGGCACTTTCCCAGGCCGAGATCGACGCCGTCGTCGACGCGGTTCCCGGCGGGGCAGCCAATGTGCAGGACATCTATCCGCTGGCGCCGCTGCAGGAAGGCATCCTGTTTCATCATTTGCAGCAGACGCAAGGCGATGCCTATCTGTTGCGCAGCCTGCTGGCTTTCGATACCCGCGCGCGTCTCGACGCCTTTCTCGCGGCCTTGCAACAGGTCATCGATCGTCATGACATCCTGCGCACCGCCGCCTGCTGGAAGGACTTGGCGCAGCCGGTTCAGGTCGTTTGGCGTCAGGCGGCACTGCACGCCGAGATCTTCAGTCCCGCAGAGGAGGGCCATGTTCCCACCCAGCTGCTAAGGCATACCGATCCGCGCGCGCGCCGCCTCGACTTGAGCCGTGCGCCGCTGTTCGCGCTCGACATCGCTCACGAT
The DNA here is from genome assembly GCF_000773065.1 of Burkholderia sp. ABCPW 111. NCBI lineage: Bacteria > Pseudomonadati > Pseudomonadota > Betaproteobacteria > Burkholderiales > Burkholderiaceae > Burkholderia > Burkholderia sp. ABCPW 111. The sequence goes on from NZ_JPWT01000047.1 coordinate 54,211, forward strand.
CCGGAGCGGGGCGAGTGGCTGCTGGCGCTGACCTTCCACCATCTGATCGCCGACCATCTGACGCTGGAACTCATCGTCGCCGAAATTACCGCGATTCTGCACGGGCAGGCCGAAGCCCTTCCGGCGGCGCTGCCTTACCGAAACTTCATCGCGCAAGTCTCGAGCGTGCCGGCGGATGTGCACGAGACCTACTTTCGCGAGGTGCTCGGCGACGTCGATGAGCCGACCGCTCCCTTCGGCGTGCTCGAGGCGCGAGACGACGGAAAGGAGATAACCGAGGCCCATCTCGCGCTGGCCGACGACCTGGCTCGGGCGATCCGCAATCAGGCGCGGCGGTTGGGTATGAGTCCGGGCGTGCTGTTCCATGTCGGCTGGGCCCAGGTGCTGGTGCAGACCAGCGGCCGCGACGACGTGGTCTTCGGGTCGGTGCTGCTGGGTCGTCTGCGGGAATTGGCCGGCGCCGATCGGGTGATGGGGGTGCTTATCAATACCCTTCCGGTGCGGATATGCCTGGCGGAGCGCAGCGTGCAGGAGGTGGTTCAGGCCGCCTATCACGGTTTGACGGGGCTGCTGGAACACGAGCAAGCGCCCCTGTCGCTGGTTCAGCGCTGCAGTGGGGTGGTGCCGCCGCTACCGCTGTTCAGCACCTTGCTCAATTATCGCCACAGTACCGCCGGCATAGCCGACGGGACCTGGGAGGGAATGCGCCAGCTTCACTCGGAGGAGCGCACCACCTATCCGGTGACGCTCTCGGTGGATGACCTGGGCGAGGGCTTTGGCTTGACCGCCCAGACGGTTGCGGGCATCGACCCGGCCCGGATGGCCGCCTACCTGGCGACTGCCATGCGTGGCCTGGTCGAGGCATTGGCCGCCGAACCGCAACGGCCGATCCTGAGCCTGTCCATTCTGTCGCGGGAGGAAGAACGGTGCCTGATTCACGATCTGAACGCCACGCCGCCGGAAGGCGACGGTTATCTGCTGCACGCCGGCATCGAGCGCCACGCCGCGCTCACGCCGCTCGCGCCCGCGGTCATCTGCGCCGAGGGCTGCATGCAGTATCGCGAACTGGCGGCAGAAACGCGCCGCGTCGCCGGCGCGGTCGTTGCGGCTGGTGCGCGGCGTGAACCGGTCGCGGTGCTGCTGCCGCGCTCGGTCGGCGCGATCGCCGCGTATTCCGGCGTGATGCGTGCAGGTTGCGCTTATGTGCCCATCGACCCGGCGACGCCGCCGGAGCGCATGCGCGACGTGCTCGCCACGCTCAACTACGTGCTGACGACGCGCGAACTCGCCGCGGCGCTTGACGGCATCGACGCGCGGGTGATCCTCGTCGACGAGGCCGCGCCCGCCGATGTCGCGCCTCCGACGGTCGCGCTCGGCGATCTCGCCTATGTCATGTTCACGTCCGGCTCAACCGGCAAGCCCAAAGGCGTGATGATCGACCATCGCTCCGCCTCGCTAACTATCGAGAGCATTCTCAGGCGTTACGCGATCGGCCCGGCCGACCGGCTGCTGTGCGTGTCGTCCGTGGGATTCGACCTGTCGGTGTTCGATTTCTTCGGCGCGTTCGCGGCGGGCGCCGCGGTCGTGCTGGCGCCGGAATCGTCGAACGTCGAGCCGCACGTCTGGCTCGACCTGATGGAGCGTGAGCGGGCGACGGTGTGGGAGTCCGTGCCGGCGGTGATGGAGCTGCTGCTGCTCGAGTGCCGCAACAGCCGGCGAAAGCTGCCGCCTTCGCTGAAGCTCGTGATGCTGAGCGGTGACCGCGTGCCCGTCAATCTGCCCGCGCGAATCAGAGAAGCCGCGACCTCCGAACTGCACGTGATCGCACTCGGCGGGGCGACCGAGGCGGCGATCTGGTCGTGTTACTACGACACGCGCCACCTTCCCCCCGACGCCTCCTTCGTGCCTTATGGGCGGCACCTCCCGGGGCAACGGCTGTACGTGCTGTCGTCGTCGCTGCGGCCTTTGCCGATCGGCGTGCCCGGCGATCTCTGGATCGCCGGCGCGGGCGTCGCGCGCGGCTATCTCGGCCAGCCGGACCTGACCGCCTATCGCTTCGTCGACGATCCGCACGTGCCGGGTGAGCGGATGTACCGCACCGGCGACCGCGCGCGGGTGCTCGCCGACGGCAACCTCGAATTCCTCGGGCGGGTCGACGATCAGGTCAAGATCCGCGGCTTTCGCATCGAAATCGGCGAAATCGAGGCGGCGCTCGGCGCGGCGCCCGGCGTTGAGCGCGGCGTCGCGACGATTGTCGAGCACAATGGGCGCCAGACGATCGCGGCATATGTAGTGGCCCGCGCCGACGCCGTGCTGGACCATGCCGAGATTCGCGACGCGCTCGCGCGGCGCCTGCCGCCATACATGCTGCCTGCGTCGATCGTGTCGATCGACAGCGTGCCGTTGACCCGGAACGGAAAGATCGATCGACGCGCACTCATGCAGGTGCGTGCACAGACGTCGCCGGCGGAGGGGCCGCGAAACGCCGTCGAGAAAGCACTCGCGTCGATCTGGCAAGTGGTCCTGGGTCGCGAAGCCATCGACGTTCACGAAAATTTCTTCGACGCCGGCGGCGACTCGATGCTTGCCATTCGCATCGTGACCCGCGCACGGGAGCAGCGGATTCACATCATGCCCCGCGACGTGCTCCAGTTGCAGACGATTGCCAAGATCGCGGCCGCCGCGGGAGCGGCCTCCGATGTCGTCGAGCCGGACGGCGAAACCGCCGCTCCGTTACCGCCGATGGCTCGCTGGTTCTTCCTGCAGCAACCGCGGGAGCCTGACTGGTTTCACCAATCGGTCCTGTTGCAGGTGCCGGCGCAGACCGAAACCTCGGCCATTCGCGGCGCGCTGGAAACGCTGGTGACGATTCACGAGGCTTTGAGGACCGCTTACTTTCACGAAGAGGGTGAATGGCGGCAGCGGGTGATCCAGCGGGTGAAGCCCGTCTTTGAAACCGTGAAGCTTGCCGTCGCCGAAGACGATGCGATTGACGAGGCCGCGGATCGGCTTCGGGCATCGATCCGCATCGAGCACGCCGCGTTGCTCAGCGCCGGGCTGCTCGAATTCCCGGACGATTCGCGGCGTCTACTGCTCATCGCGCATCATCTCGCCGTCGATGCGGTGTCCTGGCAGATCATCATTGACCAGATTGCTTCGCTTTGCGCGGGCAACGACCTTGGCGCCGTGCCGACGACGATGCGGCGCTGGACCCGGCGTCGCATCGACTGGGCGGCCGCGGCGCCCGCGGGCCTGATCGACGAATTGCTCGGCGGCGCGGCGTCGTCCGAGTCGCTGCCGCTCGACGGCACGGACGAAGCTGGCGACGTGGCGGCATCCGGCGAACAATCCTGCGCGCTGGACAGGGCGACCACGTCGCGGATCATCAGCGGCTTTGCCGCTGCCGAGGGCTATCGCATCGACGAGGTGACGGCAGCCGTTGTCGCCGGCGCGATCATGCGCTGGTCCGGACGGCACGAAGTCGTGATCGATCTGGAATCGCACGGACGCAACGGCTTCGCCGACGATCCGGAGGTTCCGTTCACCGTGGGCTGGTTCACGACCATCATGCCGACCGTGATTCGCGGCGGAACGTTCAAGGAAACGCTGCAGAGCGTGCGCGCGGCGATCCGGTCGAGCAGCGAGCACGGCGCCGATTATCAGGCGCTGCACTATCTGAAGGGGCGAGCCGACTGGTCGCCGCGCCCGCTGTTGTTCAACTTTCTGGGACGACTGGAGGCCAAGGCGGGGGAATGGCGACTGCTGCGCGCCGGAATCGGGAGCGACCGCGCGCCTTCGACACCACGCTCGCATCTGCTCGACATAGGGGCGGCCATCATCGACGGCTCACTGAACGTGAGTATCGAATACAACCCCCGTGCGCATCGCGACGACACCATCGCGAGCCTGCTCGACGACATCCGCACGACGCTAGACGAGTTGGGTTCCCGCACGGCGCTCGGCGATTCGTCGAGCATCGACGTGGAAGACGTTTACCCGCTCACGCCGATGCAGGAGGGGATGCTGTACCACGCGCTCGGCGGTGACGGGATGTATGTGGAGCAACTGACCTGCACGCTGGCCGGCGCCGTGAACGAGCAGGCGCTGAGGAGCGCCTGGAGCGACGTGGTCGCGTCGAACCCGGTGCTACGTACCTCGTTTCATTGGGAGGGCGTGGCGCAGCCGGTTCAGATCGTGCACACGTCGGTGTCGGTACCGTGGCAGCAGGAGTCGTGGCCGCGGGGGCTGGACCTGGACGCGTGGCTGCGTGCCGATCGAGAGCGGGGGCTGGATTTGCGCGCGGCGCCATGTCTGCGCTGCGCGCTTCTGAAAACGGACGAGGATCGATGGGAACTGGTGGTGACGTACAGCCACCTGTTGCTGGACGGCTGGTCGCTGTCGCTGCTGATCGGCGAGCTCGTGCGCGCGTATGCGGCGCGGGTGGCGGGCGATGTGGCGCAGCGGCCGCCTCGCAGCCCGTTCAGCGGCTATGTGGCGTGGTCTCGGTCGATCTGGGAGCAAGGCGCGGGCGAGGGATTCTGGCGGGCGGAACTGGGCGATTTCGAAGGCACGCGGGAGTTGGTGCTGCCGACGCCATTGCCGGATGGCGAAGACGGCGCGCCGGTCACGGTCGAAGTCGATCGCGGTGCGCTGGAAGCGCTGGAGAAGCGCGAGCGGGTGACGCTCGCGAGCGTGGTGGCCGGATGCTGGGCGGTGCTGCTGAGCCGCTACGGCGCAAGCGACGACGTGCTGTTCGGGATGACGAGCTCGGGGCGGCGGGCGGAAGTGAGCGGCAGCGAGTCGATGGTGGGGGTGCTGATCGAGACGCGGCCGGCGCGGATCAAGGTGGACGGGCAGGCGCCGCTCGGCGCGTGGCTGAGATCGGTGATGCAGGCGGAGGCGAGACGGGAGGAGGCGGGCGCGGTGTCGCTTGCGCAGATCGAGGGCTGGGGCGAGGCGGAACGCGGTACCCGGCTGTTCGATACGCTGGTGGTGGTGGAGAACTATCCGATGGCGAAGCCGAGCGATTTGCTCGGAGGCGGGATCGGCGTGGTGTCGGTGCGTGCGGTGGAGCGCACGAACTGGCCGCTAACGGTAGTGGCGGTGCCGGAAGGCGGGCGCTTGAAGCTGACGTTGCTGTACGACCCGGCGCGCTATGAGCGCGCGTCGATCGAGCAGGTGGCGGGGCATCTGGCGCGGTTGTTGAGCGCGGCGGCGCAAGCGGCAACGGTCGGCGACCTGGCGGCGGCGATGCTCGATGACACGGAGCGCGAGACGCTGCTGGTTCACTGGAGCGGAGGGGACCAGGTGCTGCCGCCGCCGTGCCGGACCATCGTCGAGCGGATCGACGAGCAGGCCCTTGCGCGGCCCCAAGCTACGGCGTTGCGGCTTGGCGATCGGCGGCTGAGTTATGCGGAACTGACGGCGCGGGGCCGACGGATGGCGGCTTGGCTGCAGGGTCAAGGCGTGGGCGTGGGAGGACGCGTCGCGATAGTCGGCGAGCGGACGATGGAGACGATCGCCGCGATGTACGGGATTCTGGCAAGCGGCGCCGCCTATGTGCCGCTGGACCCCGACTGGCCGGACGAACGCAAGGCGCTCGTGATCGAAGACGCGCAGCCGCTGATGGTCATCGGAGGCAGCGGGGCATGGTGCGGCGCGGTGCGGCAGGTCGAATTGGGGGAACTTGAAGTCACGCCTGACGCGGCGCTCACGCCATGTCAGGCGACGGTGGACGATCTGGCGTACGTGATCTATACGTCGGGATCGACCGGCCGGCCAAAGGGCGTGATGGTGCGGCACGGTGACGTGATGCATCTGGACGGTTTGCGCGAGCGGATGGAGCTGAGCGAAACCGATGTATGGACGGCGTTCCATTCCTACGCGTTCGACTACTCGATCCTGGAGATCTGGTATCCGCTGATGACGGGAGCGACGGTGGTGCCCGTGCCGTATTGGGTCACCCGTTCGCCGGAAGCGTTTCACGAATTGCTGCGCACGGAAGGCGCGACGATCGTGTGCCAGACGCCGGCGGCCTTCCAGCAGCTTGTGGCGGTGCCGCATCGAGGCGTGCGGCTGCGATGGGCGGTCGTGGGCGGCGAGACCTATCACGCCTCGCTGCCGGCCAGCGCCGATCCCGCCCAATACCCGCGCATCGCGAACGTGTACGGCATCACCGAGACAACGGTGATCACGACGTTCGAGCCGCTGGGGCGCGGCCAGCCGGTGACCATCGGACGGCCGTTTCCGGGCCAGAGAATCTATCTGCTGGACAGGCATGGGCGCCTCGTGCCGCCGGGCGCCGTGGGCGAGATTCACGTTGCGGGCGAAGGCATCGCGGCCGGCTATCTGGGCGCGCAAGCGCTGACGGCGCAGCGGTTCGTCGCGGATCCGTATCGGCCCGGCGAGCGGATGTACCGCTCGGGGGATCTGGGACGATTCCTGCCGGGCGGACGTATGGAGTCGCTGGGTCGGGCGGATCGACAGATCAAGATTCGCGGTTACCGGATCGAACTGGGCGAGATCGAGTGCGCGCTGTCTTCGCTGGAGGGAATCGGCGGCGCGGTGGCCGACGTTCGCGAGGGCGCAAGCGGCCGTCAGTTGGTGGCCTGGTATGCGGCGGCCGCCGACGTGGATGCGCAACGGGTTCGCACGGCACTCAAGCAGCGGCTGCCGGACAGCATGATGCCGTCGGCACTGATTCGGGTCGACGGATTTGCGCTGACGGCGAACGGCAAGATCGACCGGCGGGCGCTCCCCCGGGAGAGCGCGCCGACGGCACCGGCGCAGGGACCGCGCAACGCGCTTGAAGAAGCGCTCGCCGCGATCTGGTGCGAGGTGCTGGGCCGCGAGGCGATCGGTGTCGATGAAAACTTCTTCGACGCGGGTGGCGACTCGCTCGCGATCGTCCGGGCGCACGGTCTGATGAGCACTCGCCTGCCACGCGCCGAAAGTCTGCGCGTGGTCGATCTCTTCCAGCAACCCACGATCGCCGCGATCGCTTCGCAAATCGCCGCCGGCGAAACCCGCCAAGCCACCGCCGACGAACCGGACGAGCGCGCACTGCGCCGCCGTCGCCGGACCATGGAACGCCGTCAAAAGATCGAGAGGGAACACGAATGAGCACTCCGCACGTTGCAATCATCGGCATGGGTTGCAGGTTTCCGGGCGCGAGCTCGCCCGAGCAGTTCTGGAACAACCTGGTGCACGGCGTCGAGTCCGTCACGTTCTTCGGCCCCGTCACGCCAACCGACGCCGGATACGAGGTTCATGCCGCGGGCATCCTCGACGATGTCGCCGGGTTCGACGCGGCGCTGTTCGGGCTCAGCGCGCGGGAAGCCGAACGGATGGACCCTCAGCATCGCGTATGGCTCGAATGCGCGTGGGAGGCGGCCGAACGCGCCGGCTACGATCCGAGGCGGCTGCCGGGACGCACCGGCATATTTGCCGGCGCCGGCTTCAACGAATACCTGATTCGCAATCTCGTGCCGTCGGCGCTGCACGACGATCTGTCGTTGCTGCTCTCCAACGAGCCGTCGTTCCTGCCGTCGCGGCTTGCCTATCTGCTGGGTTGCACCGGCCCGGCCGTCTCGGTGTCGAGCGCCTGTTCGACATCGCTCGTCGCCGTACATCTGGCCGTTCAGGCGCTGCTCGCCGACGAATGCGACACGGCCATCGCCGGAGGGGTTCGCATCACCACGCCGCAACGCCGCCCCTACCGCCACGAGCCCGGCGGCATTGGCTCGCCGGACGGCCATTGCCGCGCATTCGACCGCGCGGCCAACGGCACCGTCGGCGGCAACGGCGCCGGCGCCGTGGTGCTGCGCCGTCTGGACGACGCGCTGGCCGACGGCGACCCCGTCGCCGCGGTCATTCTCGGCAGCGCGGTTTCCAACGACGGCGCGCGCCGGGTCGGCTTCACCGCGCCCGGCGTCGACGGGCAACGTTGCGCGATTCGCGAAGCGCAAGTGCTGGCCGACGTGCCGCCCGATTCGATCGGCATGATCGAGGCGCACGGCACCGCGACGGCGCTGGGCGACCCGGTGGAATTCGAGGCGCTGGCCGCCGCGTTCCGGCAAGGTACGGCGCGACAGGGCTTCTGCGCGCTGGGCTCGGTCAAGACGAACATCGGCCATCTCGACGCGGCCGCCGGCATCGCAGGTCTGATCAAGACGGTGCTCGCGCTGCAGCATCGCGTGATTCCGCCATCGCTGCATTTTCACGAGCCCAATCCGCGCATCGACCTCGCGAACTCGCCGTTCTTCGTGAACGCCGCCGCACGCCCGTGGCCCGATGCCACTCGGCGTGCCGGCGTCAGCTCGTTCGGCATGGGCGGCACCAACGCGCACCTCGTGCTGGAGTCCGCCGCCGAGCCGCAGCCCGAAGCGACCGGCGGCGACGCCGGCGGCCCGTGGCCGCTCTTGCTGTCGGCGCGTTCCGAGGCGGCTGTGCGGCGGCTCGCGACGGATCTCGCGGATCATCTCGAGCGCGAGCGGCCGCCGCTCGCGGATGTCGCATACACGCTCGCGATGTCGCGCGGCGCGTTCGAATGGCGGATCGCCTGCGAGTGCGCGTCGCTCGAAGAGGCGATCGAGATCCTCAGAAGCGATCTCCCGGTGACGCGCGCCGCGGCCGGCGCGGCGGCCGTCGCCGCGCGCGGACGCCGGGTTGCGTTGCCGCCGACGCCATTCGAACATCAGCGCTACTGGATCGATCCGCCGTCGCCGCTCGCACGCGTCGCGGACCCGGTCGGCTGGCTGTATGCGCCACGCTTGCGCCAAAGCGCACCGCTCGAGCGGGCACTGATCGACACTCGGCGGCACTGGCTGGTGCTGCTCGACGAGCATGGCGTGGGCGCGCGCGTCGCGACGAGGCTGCGTGAGGCAGGCGCGCAGGTGGCGGAAATCGCGTATGCCGACGAGATGGACGCGCAAGCGATCGATGCCGTCGCCGCGGCGGCCGCAGATCGTCCTTCTTCCATCATCGCGCTGTGGAGCCTCGCCGCGGAACCCGCCCGCGACGACGATTCGATGCTGAAACGGCATTACATCCGCCCGGCGCAGCTCTTGCGCGCGTGGGCGGACCGCACGGGCGCCGACGTGGACGTCACCTTCGTCGCCGACGGCGCGCTGGCCGGTTTCGGCGCGCCGGCCGCGCCGGAAAAAGCGATGCTGCTCGGCCTCGCGCGCGCGCTGCCGGCCGAATATCCCGGCTGGCGCGCGCGGGTTGCGGATGTCGACGCCGCCGCGGCCGATCTCGTCGAATGCATCGTCGCCGAAGCGTGCGCGCGGTCGGCCGACGACGCGGCGATCCATCGGCACGGATCGCGCTGGGTCGAAACCTTGGAACCCATCGGGGCCGCGACGACGCAGGCGATGGCGATCCGTCGCGACGGCGTCTACGTCGTCACGGGCGGCAACAGCGGCATGGGGCTCGCAATCGGCCGGCATCTGGTCGAGCGCGGTGCGCGCGTGGTCGCGTTGAGCCGGCGCGGCGGCCAATCGATTCCCGGGCTGACCGCGATCGCGGTCGACGTGAGCGACCTCGATGCGTTGCGGCGAGCAGTCGCGCAGATCCGCGCCGAGCATGGCCCCATCAACGGCGTCGTGCATAGCGCGGGGATGCCGCCGCATGCATTGCTGCGCACGGCGACCGATGCCGCGATGCGCGATGTGCTGGCGGGAAAATTTCTTGGCGCGCGCAATCTGCGGCAGGTGCTATGCGCCGATCCCCTCGATTTCGTCGTGCTGTGCTCGTCGCTGCGCGCGCATGTGCCGGCCGCGGGCGCAAGCGACTATATGGCTGCCAACCTCGCGCTGGAAGCGCTGGGTGCTTCGTGGGCGGCCGACGGTACACGCGTGTGTGCGATCGCGTGGGATACATGGAAAGAGATCGGCATGGCGACGGTGTCCGACGAACGCTTCGTGCCGGATGATCTGCGCACGGCGGGCCTGAGCGCCGACGAGGGTGTCAGGGTCCTCGAGATGGCGTCGGCTTGCGGATCGCCGCGCATCGCCGTCAGCACGCGCAAGCTGGACCCGCTGAAGGCCCGCGCCCGCGAAGCGTTTTCGCTGGCGCGTGCGGCCGACGCGCATCAGCCGGCCGCCGGCTCGCGGCATCCGAGGCCGGTGCTCGCGGTACCTTACGTACCGGCGCGAACCGCGCTCGAAGCCCGGCTCGCGACGATCTGGTCCGATGTGCTCGGCTTCGAGCCGATCGGCGTCATCGACGACTTTTTCGACCTCGGCGGCGATTCCGTCGCCACCTTGCAGATCGTCGCGCGCGCGAAGGAGCAGGGCATTCATCTCGATACGCATTTGGCGTTCGGCGCGCACACGATCGAAGAACTTGCCGCCGCCGGCGCCGGGCGGACGGCGCAGGCCGTGCCGCGAGAAACGCCGCTGCCGCTCTCGCCAACCCAGCAGTGGTTGTTCAATTGCGGATCGGGCGACATCAACCGCTTCGTTCAAGGCGTGGTCGTCAGCGTGCCGGCCGAGATCGATGCGACGGCGCTCGGCACCGCCATCGACGCCGCGATTGCGCACCACGCGGCGCTGGCGGCGCGCTTCGAGCAAACGGAAGCCGGCTGGAAGCAGGTGCTCGGCACGCCCGCGCCTGTTGTCGTCGCCGTTCATCGGCATTCGGGGCCGGCCGACGAGCAACTCGGTTTCGCACAGGGGATCGGCGCAACGTTGCAGTGCTCGCTCGACATCCGGACGTCGCCGTTGCTGCGCGCCGCGCTCGTATTGGGCCCGGCCGGCTCGATGCTGGTCCTCGTCGTCCATCATTTGCTGATCGATGCATTCAGTTGGCGAATGTTGCTGGGCGACCTCCACGGGCGCGTCGGCGCATCGGCGCCGGCGGCAGGCCAGCAACGGGCGGCGGCCGATGAGTCGTTCTTCCAATGGGCGATCGCACTCGAACGCGTCGCCGCGGCAGGGGAGCTCGACGACGATGCGGCGTTCTGGTCATCGCTCGATACGCCGCCGGATGCGTTTCCCGTCGCACGGCGCGATGGTGCGCGCCGCTCCCTGAATTCGACGCTCCCGGTCGAGCAGACGCTTGCGTTGAGCGCCACCCGTCGCCCGCTCGAAGCGCTTCTCGCGGTTGCCGTCGCGCGTGCGATCCGTTGCGCGGGCGAATCGGACCGGGTTCCGGTCGACATCGAGTCCTTCGGGCGCGGCTGGTCTCGCGTGCCATGCGACGTTTCAAGCGCGATCGGCTGGTTCACCGCAATTCATCCGCTCGTCGTGGACACATCGGCGGACATCGAGGCCGCCGCGACGCATGCCGCGGCGCTGTTGCCCGACGCCCGACGTCGCGCCGTCGCCTACACGGTGCTGCGCCAGGCCGCGCCGGAGCGCCTGCCCAAAGCGTTGCGAAGCGACGCGCCGGTATCGATCGCGTTCTTCCCTGCGGAATCAGCCGTGCCGGCGTGGCCGATTGCCGCAATCCTGTCCGCGCCGGAGCAAATGCCGGCGCCGCACGCGATCGCGCTCGCAGCGACGATCGAGGGCGGCGCGCTGCGCATCGTGTGGCACGGCCAGGACGAGCCATTCGACGGGGTGACGCTCGACACCATTGCCGCACGGGCCATGGACGAACTGCGGGCGCTGGCGACGGGAGGAAAGGCCAGGATGAGCACCATCCTGGCGCAGTTGGACATGTCGGAGGCAACCAATGATTGAACGGGTCGCAGCATTTCGGGACGTCGAAGCGGCGCTCGCGGAACCGGAGGCGGCACTGGCGGCAGGCGACTTCGCAGCGGTCGAGCGGTTGATGGCCGGGGTTCGCGCGGCCAACCGGGCGCGAGGCCTCTGGCTTCCGCAGGCGCCGCGCGCGGACGGCGGCATGGGGCTGAGCCTGCTCGAACTGGTCGAGGCCGGAGAAATCCTCGGCCGATCGCCGCTCGGTCACTATGCGGTCAACTATCAGGCGCCCGACACCGGCAACATCGAGGTGCTGTTCGAGTATGCGACGGCCGCGCAGAAAGCGCGCTGGCTCGCCCCATTGTTGCGCGGCGAGATCCGCAGTTGCTTCGCGGCGACGGAGCCGGACTCCGCCGGCTCGAATCCCGCGTCTCTCGAGTCGAAGGCGGTTTTCAAGAATGGAGCATGGTATCTGAGCGGCCGGAAGTGGTTCGCGTCCGGCGCCGATCAGGCGGCGTTCGCGATCGTGCTGGCCGTTACCGACGAGACGGCGCCATTGCATGCGCGCACCAGCACCTTCATCGTGCCAGCTGACGCGCCGGGCTACCGGCATGTTCGCAACCTGCGCGTGATGGGCGATGAAGGCTGCGGCTGGGCCAGTCACGGCGAACTCGAGCTGGACGACTGCCGGGTGGGCGAAGATGCGCTGCTGGGCAAGCCCGGCGAGGGGTTCATCGTATTGCAGGCGCGCCTGGCAACCGGGCGTCTGCATCATTGCGCGCGCTGGATCGGCGTGTGCGAGCGCGCGTTTGCGATCATGTGCCGGCGAGCGTGCCGCCGCGAACTGGCTGCGGGCGAACTGCTGTCGTCGCGTCAAACGGTGCAGAACTGGATCGCCGAGAGCCGCGCGTCGATCGATGCCGCGCGGCTCCTCGTCACCCAGGCGGCATCGCGTCTGCAAAGCCGGCACGAGCGCGCTCAGATCGACATCTCGATCGCGAAATTCTTCGTGGCAGGCGTGACGCAAACCGTCCTCGACCATGCGTTGCAGGTACAAGGCGCGCTCGGCGTCAGCGGCGACACGATTCTCAACGTGCTCTGGCGCCACGAGCGAGCGGGGCGCATTTATGACGGTCCCGACGAAGTCCACAAGGCGCTCGTGGCGCGCCATGCACTGGCCGCGTTTCGGGGGGAAGCCCGATGAGCGCCGAAATCGCGCAGCGTGCGATGGCGGCGCTCGGCCGCCCCGGCGGCCCCGCTCACGCGACGCGCATCGGCGGCGGACGGGCCAGCGAGGTTTTTCTCGTGCAGACAGGCAATCGCGACGTGATTGCCTACCTGCTGCCTGCGGGAGCGCCGAGAGAAGCGCAGCGCCGATTCGGCGTCCTGGAGCGAATCGGCGAGCATTTTCCGCTGGCGCCGAAGCCGCTCGCGGTTGGCGGCGGGGCCGACGACGGCTCGACGTTGCTGCTGGTCGAACGGCTCGACGGCGTCTTGCCGGCCGCGTGCGGGCCGCTTTCGCCCGACATCGTGCGCCGCCTCGCCAAGAATTTCATCGCCGCGCTCGCCGCGTTGCATGCCGTCGAAATCGCGCCGGCCGAGCGGCCGCCCGATTATCTGCGCCGAAGCCTCGGCGAATGGCGACGGCGCTGGAACGAGGAAGAAGCCGCGGGCGCCGACGGCGACTTCAAGGCGGTCGCGCGGTGGCTGACGGAACGGCTTCCTGATGCATCGCCGGCGGCATTCCTGCACAACGACTTCAAACTGGACAATACCCTCGTCGATCCGGGCGATCCGGCGCGGGTGGTCGGGGTTGTGGATTGGGAGCTGGCCGCCATCGGCCATCCTCTCGCCGATCTCGGGATCGCGCTGGCCTACTGGATCGAGAGTCGCGATCCGCCGCTGCTGCGTCTCGATGCGCCGGGGCCGAGCTGCGCGCCGGGCGCTCCGACTCGCGAGGCACTCGTTGACCTGTACGCCGAGGCCGGCGGGCGCGAGGTGGCGCAACCGGCGTACTGGTATGCCTATGGCCTGCTGCGACTCGCCGTGGTCACGCAGCAGCTCGCGCTGCGCCACCGCCGCGACGGGCAGCGCGTGCCGCGCAGTCGGTTGATCGTGCGCTGGCTGCTGAGCCGCGCATCGGAAGTTTGCGGGAGCGCACGGCTATGAAGGCGAAAGTTCAGGACATTCACGCACTCGCGCCGTCGCAGCGCGGGATGCTGCTCGAAAGCGCGCACGGCGCGATCAAGGGCGGCTTGTTCATCGAGCAGACCGTGCTGTCGGTTCGCGGGCATCTCGATCGCAACCGTTTCCTCGCGGCCGTCGAGCGCACCGCCGAGACTCACGCGAGCCTGCGCTGTTGTTTCGCATGGGACGCCGAGCAGCCGGTGCAGGTGGTGTTCGAGCGGATTCAGCCCGAACTGGCGTGGGAGGACTGGCGAAACACTGACGACGCGGACGATCCGCAGGCGCTGACGGCCTGGCTGGACGAGGATCGCGCGCGAGGCGTCGCTGTCAACCGCGCGCCGCTGTGGCGCTTCGCCGTGATCCGGCTGCGTGATGACGCATACCGGGTCGTCTGGACTCACCACCATCTCATCACTGACGGCTGGTCGATCGCGGTGGTGCTTTCGGATCTGCTCACATGCTACGAGGGTGTTCGGCCAGTGCCGCCGGCGCGGCCGCTACGCGATTACGTCAACTGGATCGACGCGCAGGATGCGGCGGTCGCGGCCGCGTTCTGGCGTCAGCGCCTCAGCGCATTGCCCCGCCTGTCCCCGATGGCGCGGCGCGCGTCGGGCGACGGCTTCGCAGAGGTCACGGACATCGACGCGAGCGCGCTCCTCGACGTCGCGCGCTCCCACGGAGTCGCGTTCGCGATTACGGTGTTCGCCGCATGGGCGCTGATCCTGCGCGCGTTTCGCGCGACCGACGACGTGGTCTTCGGCGTCACCACTCACGGCCGTCCCGCGACGCTTGCGGGAGTTGAGCGCATCGTCGGGCCGTTCATCTCGACCTTTCCGCTGCATGTGCGGATGACCGATATGGCGACGGTCGGCGAGTTGCTGGACCGGATCGAGGCGATGCAGCGCGAGCAGCGCCCGTTCGAATATCTGTCGTCCGCCGAAGTGCATCGGGCCGCCGCCGTTGCCACGCGTCTTTACGATACCTTGGTGGTGGTCGAGCATCTGCCGCAGCAAGACGCGCCCGCCGATGCCGGTATATCCGTCGCGGCCGAGGCGGGCAGTGGGGCGCGCTCGCATCATCCGTTGCTGTTGCGCGTCTCGCCTGACGGTATCGCGCGCTTGCTGTACAACCGGCGCTTCATCGACGACGCAACGGCGGCCGGGCTGGCGTCGCTGTTGAGCGAAGCGGCGGCGCGACTGGCGGCGGACGATGGCCTGCCGCGCCTCGAAGATCCGGCAATCCCGCTCGCCGTCGCGCAGCCGGCCGCGTCGCGCGCGCCTGAAACCCCGGAAGAGCGGGTGGTCGTCGCGCTGGCGCGCGATCTGTTCGGCGGCCAGGCGGGGCTCGACGATAGCTTCTTCGATCTCGGCGGGCATTCGCTGCTCGCCGTCGACTTCCTGCATCGCATCGCGAACGCAACCGGGGTGCGCTTGCCCGTGACTCAGTTATTGCACGACGCTCGCCTGGGTGCGATCGCGCAGGCGCTCGCCGACAACCTCGCGGGCAACGCCGGCTCCTCCAGTGCACCACGGATTTTCTTCGTTCCCGGCAACCCCGGTTCGCCGTTGTACGCCGCTCGCCTCGCCGCGCATCTGGGCGGCCCGAACGGCTGGCGCCTGCACGGCCTTGAAGCGCCGGGACTCGACGGCGCGCAAGCGCCGCTGCCGAGCGTCGAAGCGCTCGCCGAGCACCATCTGGCCAGTCTGTCGGACGCCGACGATCCGGCCGTGCTGGTCGGCCATTCGTTCGGTGGGTGGGTGGCGTTCGAGATGGGGCTGCGCTTGCAGGCGAGCGGCCGGGCAGCGGTGGTGATCCTGCTCGACACGCTCGCCCCACATCGGCTGACTTCACGCGGGGATGTCGGCGATGCGGGTTTGCGAGCCGAAGTCGCGAGGCTCGCGTCTCGCGCCAACGACGCGGGCTTCGCTATCCATGTCACGCCCGCAGCTTTCGCGGTCTATGCCGCCGCGCGGCGCGCGACCTATGCGCCGTCCGCGCGGGCCGAGTTTCCGCTCGCGCTGTTTCGCGCCGCCCGCGCGCACCCCGAGGACGGCTGGGACAGAAGCGATTCCGCCTATGGCTGGACTGAGCTCTGCCGCAATGTCCATGTGGATTGCATCGACGGCGACCATCTGTCGATGATGGCCGAGCCCGCCGTCGAAGTTCTGGCCGAGCGGATCGGGCATTGGCTGCGTCAACGGGAAGGTTGACGCTCGCGGGCAGTGCGGCCCGGTGCCGCGCATCCGCTTTTCTCAAACGCGGTTTTCCCCTTGTCAAAGGATGAATCATTCATGAATACGGAACGTTCCTCGACGCGCTTCGATGTCGTCGTGATCGGTGGCAGCTATGCGGGACAATCGGCCGCCATGCAGCTTGCCCGTGCGCGTCGGCGTGTGCTCGTGGTGGATGCCGGCTTGCGCCGCAACCGCTTCTCCCTGGTCTCGCACGGCTTGATCGGGCAGGACGGGCGTCCGCCCGAAGAGATCGCGGCAAACGGCAAGGCGCAGCTTCTTGCGTATCCGAACGTGCAGTGGCTGGAAGACACCGTGATTCACGCTGAACGCACCGATGCCGGTTTTGTTTTTCGAAGTGCATTGGGGCAGCACTTCAACGCGAGCAGCGTGGTGCTCGCGTTCGGCGTGGTGGACGAGATTCCGGATTTGGAAGGCGCGGCCGAACGATGGGGGCGCAGTGTATACCACTGCCCGTACTGCCATGGCTACGAATTGGACCAGGGGCGCATCGGCGTGCTCGGGAACGGCTCGATTTCGCCTCTGCTGGCGCTGCTGATGCCGGACTGGGGCGAGACCGTGCTCCTGACCAACGGAACATTTGAGCCAAACGACGAGCAACGCGACGCGCTGGCCGAGCGAGGCGTCGCGATCGAGCCCGAACGGGTGACGCGCATCGTCGATACGGCGAGCGTCGAGCTCGCCGACGGACGGTGCATCGTGCTCGATGGCCTGTTCACCATGAATCGCACCCATCTGTCGAGTCCGGTCGCGGAACAATTGGGGTGTGCGATCGAAGACGGGCCGCTGGGGCCTTATATCCGTGCCGACGAATCCATGGAAACTTCCGTGCCGGGCGTGTTTGCATGCGGCGACGCCACGCAGCGAGGCGGCAGCGTGGCGCTCGCCGTGGGCAGCGGTGCGCTCGCGGGCATCGTCGCGCATCGAAAGCTGGTCATTCCCTGATGCGCAGGAGAATCCATTCGGACTACAACTTTTCGAGCAACCGATTTTTCTTCATCTACCGGGAACATGATCGTGAGTTGGCAAAACTGGTGCTTTTCCTGGCTATCGCGTAAAACGACCAAGTCCCTGACCAGAAAACCGGCGCTGTCCGCTCACGACATGCGAGCGCACAGCGCCAAATGGTCCAGCCGTGGCGTGAAACCTCCCCGGGGCTGGCGCGTACGCGAAATGACCGCACGGCCGCTATGCGGCGAATGGATCGAACCGGCGGATCCGGTTCGCCGCGACTCGCTTCGCCGCATCGTCATTTATTTGCATGGCGGAGGATATTGCTTTTGTTCTCCCCGCACGCATCGAACGATTGCCGGTGCGTTGGCCAAAGGGGCGGATGCGCGTACCTTTTCATTGGATTACCGGCTTGCTCCGGAACATCCGTTTCCCGCCGCGGTGGAGGATGCATTGGCCTCCTATCGGCAACTTCTCGCCGATGGCGCATCTTCAGACCGGATTGTCATCGGTGGGGATTCCTCCGGCGGGGGGCTCGCGCTTGCTCTGTTGCTGTCATTGCGCGATGCCGGCGATCCGTTGCCGGCTGGCGCAGTATTATTTTCTCCGTGGACGGATCTGGCCGCGACCGGCGCGTCCCTGAAGGCGAATGACGAAGCCGATGTCATGCTGAGCGCGGCCGCCGTAGCGAATTTTTCCCAGTACTATCTGGGCGGCACAGCTGCTGATCACCCTATTGCTTCACCTCTCTATGGCGAATATTCGGGTTTGCCGCCCTTGTTCGTCCAGGCGAGCGACACGGAGGTATTGCTGGACGACGCCGCACGGGTCGCGGAAAAGGCCCGCGTTGCCAACGTCGCGGTGGACTTCAAGGTCTGGCATCGGGTTCCGCACGCCTGGCCTACGCTGACGCCTTATCTGCCCGAAGCGAAGGCGGCCGTAAAAGAGGCAACCGACTTTATTCGGAGGGTGGTGCCGTGAGCTTCGAATTGACGGAGAAAGCCGGCGCCGGCCGCTGGATCGAGCCGTCATCGTCGGCCGGGAACGCCATGCAGCGGTTGTTCTGCATCCCTTATGCGGGCGGCGGCGCATCCGTGTTCCGCGGCTGGCAGGCACGGCTTGCGGCGACGGTTGACGTCCGTCCGCTGCATCCGCCTGGGCGAGGCCGCCGTTTCCGCGATGCGTTGCTATATCGGGTGGACCTGATCGCCGACGAGGTGACGGAGGCGATCGCGCCGCTACTCGACCGGCCCTATACCCTGTTCGGCCACAGTATGGGCGCCAGCGTGGCGTTCGAGGTGGCGTGGCGCATCCAGGCCCGCCGCCTGCGGGAGCCGAGGTGTTTGATCGTTTCCGGCCGCGGCGCTCCGCATCTGCCTACGAAGGGACGGCCGATCCACGATTTGCCGGACGATCAATTTCTCGACGAGGTGATACGCATGAACGGCACGCCGCCTGAAATTCTCGCTCATCCCGAAGTGATCACATTGCTACTCCCGATTCTTCGTGCCGATTTCAAGGCGGTGGAGACTTACCGGGCAAAACCGCATCCCCCTCTGAACTGCCGGATCGTTGCATTGGGAGGCAGTGGCGAACCAGGCAGCGCGGAGGCGGTGGAGTCGTGGCGCACTTACACTACCGGCGGCTTTCGCGGCGAGATCCTTCCCGGCGATCACTTTTTTATACATGGCAATGCTGAGCAACTGTTTTCGGTTCTCAGCGAGGAATTGACGGATGCGCTGCGTTGCGCCGCAACCCCGTTGGCAACACCGGTGCATCAGCCATTCACAGATTCATGTGACGTGCGGAAGTGATCGCACCAAGGCTCGGAACGCAACACCTCCAGATATACGCATCATGTTAATCACCTCCCGGTCGCAGTAGTCCAGCGCGAACGTTACGCGCAGCGGCATGCCGTCGTCGCACCGGAACTCAAAGCCATCGGAGCACCAGCGGGCGTTGCTGCGGTCCACAGCAACGCGGCCGTCATGGCGCCGCTTGTCTCGCCGCACGCCAGGGCGGCGCAGCAGCAACTGGTACTCGCGCATAACCCGATACATGCGCTTGGCGTTGACGCATGGTGCGCCGGTCTGCTCTCGACTACGACGCAGCAGCGCCCAGATACGCCTATAGCCGTAGATCGGCAGGTGCGCTACATGCCCCCGAATTTCCTCGACCAACCCGGTATCGTCAGTCGGGCGGGCACGGCGGCCATCGCGCCAGTCAGACGAACGCGCCTGCTTCACCACCACGGCAGAGCGCGCCACGCCGAGAACTTCGCAGACCGTCTTCATCGGTCGTCCCCTGGCAGCAAGGGCGAGCGCGCAATCTGGTTTTTTGAGCGGCCCCAGTCCACGGCTTCTTTCAGGATTTCGACCTCCAGCGTCCTCTTCCCGAGTAGCCGTTGCAGTTCCTTGATTTCCTTGATGGCGGCGGCCAGCTCAGATGCCGGCACAACGGTTTCGCCTGCCTTCACCGCCGCCGGACTGCCTTCCTGGTATTGCTTGCGCCAGCCGAACACCTGGTTGGCGTTGACGCCGTGTCGACGCGCCACGGCCGACACCGATGCTCCCGGCTCCAGTGTTTCCTGCACGATGGCGATTTTTTCCTGCGCCGTGCGCCGACGACGGCGCTCCGGCTCGGTCAGAATTTCGATGCTTTCCACGTCATGACTAGGCTTACTGATAGGCACAAGACTATCCGTTATTTTAAGAGAGTCCTCGTGTTCTCAGATACGTGGGGTCGCTCCACCGGTTACGTTCGTGGAGACGCGTGATTCTCTTTAAGAATCACACGACATTTATGTCGATATGTGATCGATTATTCGTGAATCCCGGGCGACCCGCTATTGCAACAGAGCGCTTTTTCGGCTGCCTCCAACACGTCCCACACGGACTACCATTTTGTAGCGACGGCGATGCGTAGCATCGTCACCACTGAACCGGTCCGACCGTTCCGTCGAACGCTGCCTCTAACAACGCGGTTTCGCGATCGTCGAGCGTCAGGTCGAGCGCCGCGAGCGCATCGGCCGCGTGATGCGGCTTCGACAACCCGACGATCGGCGCCGTGACGCCGGGCCGCCGCAGCGCCCAGGCGAGCGCGATCCGCGCAGGCGGCAGCCCGCGCGCCCGCGCTACTTGCCCGACCGCTTCGACGGTCGCCGCGACCGCGTCGCGGCCGTCGTACCACGACACCATCTGCCGGTCGGTCGCGGCGCGCGTCGTCCCGGCATCGCGCGAGCCGGCCAACAGCCCGCGGCCGAGCGGCGACCACGGCGTATACGCGATGCCTTCCTCGATGCACAGCGGCAGCATGTCGCGCTCGTCGTCGCGGCAGATCAGGCTGTACTGGCTCTGCATCGACGCGAACCGGGCGAGGCCGTGATGCCGCTGGAATGCGAGCATCTTCATGAACTGCCACGCGTGCATCGACGACGCGCCCAGATAGCGGACCTTGCCGCTCCTCACGATGTCATCGAGCGCCTCGAGCGTTTCGTCGATCGGCGTGTCCGGGTCGAAGCGGTGGACGACGTAGAGATCGACGTAATCGGTTCCGAGACGCTGCAACGACGCGTCGATGCTCGCGAACAGATGCTTGCGCGACAGCCCGCGCGCATTCGGGCCGTCGCCGGTCGGAAAGAACGCCTTGGTCGCGATCACCACGTCGTCGCGCACCGCGAAGTCGCGCAGCGCGCGCCCGAGAATGCGTTCGCTCTCGCCGTTCGAGTAGATATCCGCCGTATCGAAGAACATCACGCCCGCATCGAGCGCCGCGCGGATGAACGGGCGAGCCGCGTCCTCGGTCGCGACCCACGGCCGCCACGACGGATCGCCGTAGGTCATGCAGCCGAGGCACAGCTTCGATACCTTCAGCCCGGTGGTTCCCAGTCTCACGTATTCCATCGGTTCATCCTGTGTGGCGATAGCGGTCAGCGCATGCCGCCGATCGTATAGCCGCCGTCGACGAGGATCGATTCGCCGGTCACGAAACGCGCTTCGTCGCTGCACAGCCAGACGGCCGCGTCGGCCACGTCCTCGGGGGTGCCGATCCGCCGCGCGGGCGTGAACGCGGCGAACGGTCGAAACATCTCGTCGTCGCCAAAGCGGCGCGCCATCGGCGTATCGATGATGCCGGGGTTCACGTTGTTGATCCGGATGCCGTGCGGGCCGCCTTCGAGCGCGACCGCGCGCACCAACGCATCGAGCGCGCCCTTGCTCGCTGAATAGGTCGACGAGCCGGCCAGCGCGCCCTTCGCGAGCCAGGACGACGTATTCACGATCGCGCCGCCGCCGTGCGCGAGCATCGCTTCCATCTCGTATTTGATCGACAGCCACGTGCCCTTGAGATTGGTGTCGATCACGTCGTCGAAGTCGGCTTCGGTCTGCTCCACGATCGGCGCGAACGTGCCTTCCGTGCCGGCGTTGTTGAATGCCGCGTGCAACGCGCCGTAGCGCTCGACCGTCGCGTCGACGAGTGCGCGCACGCCATTGGCCGAGGCGATATCGACGGCGATCGCGAAGGCCTCGCCGCCGCGCTTGGCGATCGCGCGCACGGTGTCGTCGAGCGGGGCCGCGCGCCGCCCGGCGACGACGACGCGGGCGCCATCCCGCGCGAACGCGAGCGCGGCCGCCCGGCCGATGCCGGTGCCGCCGCCGGTGACGAGCGCGACGCGTCCGTCGAGCCGGGGCCGCGTCGGGGTAGAAGGGGTTGATAAGATGCGTGAATCGGACATGATGGGTGTTGCTCCACGTCAGGGTGAAACGGGCCGGCCGGCTGGCCGGCGCTCAGTCTTCGCCGGCCGGGATCGTCAGCGGCGCGCCGGGCGTGCCGGCATAGAACACGATTAGCTCGGCGGGCTCGTTGCCGGTCTCGCCGCGATGGGCGCCATCGACCATTTCCGGCACCACGTCGCCCGGGCCGAGCGCCAGCCGCTTGCCGTCGCTTCGGCGTACGGCGGTCAGGTGGCCCGACAGCACGTAGCCGATGTTGATCGACGGATGCGTATGCCAGGGCAGTACGGCGTGCGGCGGGAGGGTGTAGCGGACGACCGTCACTTCCGGCTGATGTATCGGGTATGCGCGATACGGCGAGCCGTCCCACGCGTGCGTGGTTTGCAATAGCACCGTTTCGGCGGCGCGGGGGCGGGCGTCGGACGCTTGCGCGAGCGCGGGCGACGACGTACCGGCAATGATCGACGCGGCCGCGGTGGCGGCCCGGAAAGCGACGGAAAACAAGCGCGGCTTCATGGCGTGCGGCCCGTTCGGGCGGATCGTTCAGGACAGCGTCATTGTGCGAAGCGGATCGGCATGCGAATAGCGCCGGTTTGGTTGAAACCGATTCAACTTGACCGACCGGCGTCTCGACGCCATTGATGGACACCCGGACGTTCCGGGTTCGACGGGAGTACCGAATGGATCGTTTGAAGGCGCTGACGGTATTCGTCCGCGTGGCGGTCGCGGGCGGGATCAGCGCGGGCGCCCGCGAGCTCGGCATGACGCCGCAGGCGGTCAGCAAGCAGGTCGCCGCGCTGGAAGCTTTGCTGAACGTGCGGTTGTTCCAGCGCTCGACGCACCGGATCGCGCTGACGGCCGAGGGCGAGCGCCTGCTCGCGCAATGTCGCGGCGCGGTTGGGGAACTGGAGACCGCGCTGCGCATGCTCGACGACGATCGCGCGCAAGCGGTCGGCACGATCCGCGTCGCGGCGCCTTACTCGCTGGCGCGGCGCTTTCTCGCGCCGTTGCTCGGCGAGTTTTGCGATCGGCAGCCGGGCGTCACCGCGGAGCTGATCGTCAGCGACGACATGGCCGATATCGTCGAGCAGCGCATCGACATCGCGGTGCGGACCGGCGATTTGCCCGACAGCGGGCTGGTTGCACGGCGGGTTGCCGATCTGCAACTGGTCGTCTGCGCGGCGCCGGCGTATCTGAGCCGCCACGGCGAGCCGCGCACGATCGATGCATTGCGCGAGCACCGCTGCACCGCGTTCCTGTATCCGCGCACGGGCAAGCCGTTTCCGTGGGAGTTCCTCGTCGACGGCCGCGTCGATACGCAACAGGTCCGCCCGTTCATCGCGACCAACGACATCGACGCGGAACTCGACATCGTGCTGAGCGGCGCCGCGATCGGCCAGTTCTTCGGTTATTCGGTCCACGCGCACGTGCGCGAGGGCCGGCTCGTGCCGCTGCTGACGAAGCATGCGACCTGCCGGTACGGGCTCTACCTGTGCATGCCGCAGCGAACGCATCTGCCGCGACGGAACCGGCTGTTGATGGATTTTCTAGCTACGCGACTAGCCGAACACCCGGAGCTTGCGCCGCTCCCATTGGGGAGCGAGTCGACATGATGCGCCTTGTCAAATCATCAATCGCGTTGGTTCGCCTGACTGCCGATGTACCGGCTCCGGTTGTTTGGACATGCTTTTCAGCTCAGGCGGCCAGCTTCATCAGCTGTTCCTGACAGGCTTCGAGGGGTGATTTGAAGCCCAGCTTTTCCAGATGCCAGCCGCGATTGTAGCGATCCCACCTCGTGGCCAACACGATGATCTCGCACAACGCGCAGTGGATGTCGCGCAAGCTGAAGGAACTGCAGGAAAAGGGCCATCCGATCGACGCCGAGGCCCTCAAAGCGCTGTCCCCGTATCGGCGCGACCCCATCAATCGGCTTGGCGGCTATCTGCTGGACCTGCTACGGCCGTTTTTCCCGCTCGATCCGCCCATCGATTTCTCTTTTTGAATCGGCGGCTTAGTCCGAGATGTGGGGGATTTTTTTCGAATCCCGGCCAACCTTCTCTCGGACGTGAACCTCAAGGTCGAGCCGGGCGAGTTCTGCGTGTTCATCGGTCCGTCGGGCTGCGGCAAGTCGACGCTGCCGCGGATCGTCGCCGGACTCGAGGTGAGGTATCGAAACGATGTCGTGTCGATACCGATTCGATATCTAACAGAGATAGGGGTGGTTGATGATTCTGGCAGTGGGGAACCCGAAGGGCGGCGTCGGCAAGTCGACGACAGCAGTACAACTCGCGCTCGGGCTGGCGCTCGACGGCGCGCGCGTGTGTCTCGTCGACGGCGACAGTCAGCGAACGAGCCTCTCGGCGATCACGGCTCGCGTCAATACGGGTCGACCGTTGATCGCGGCGTCGGCCTATGCCGACGGCGCGACGTTGCGCGCCCAGGTGCTGCAACAGTGCATGCAGTTCGATCATGTCGTGATCGACGTCGGCGGGCGAGACTCCGGGGCATTCAGGGCGGCCCTGACCGTCGCGGACGCGGTGCTGATTCCGGTTCTCCCTCGATCATTCGACGTATGGGCGCTCGACGACATGGCGAAGCTGCTCGACGAGGCGCGCGCCGTGCGCGAGCTGCGCGCATTCGCATTTCTGAACGCCGCGGATGTGCAAGGGGCGGACAATCGCGACGCCGAATCCATCATCGCGGGCTACGCGAACATCGAATTGCCGCCGTGCCGTCTGCATCGTCGCAAGGCGTTTTCGAACGCGAGCGCGGCCGGGCTGCACGTCGAAGAGATGCCGCGCCGTGACACGGTAGCGTGCGCGGAAATCGAATTCGATGCCGACGATTGGAGCCAGCGGCCAGAATTTGAAGCAGCAGTGCGTGAGCGGGCGCCTGAAGGTGGCCGACGCACTCAGCGGCCATCAGAGCCCGTACAAGGCGGAGATCAACTACGATATGACGCGCGATCCACCCGCACCGGTTATGGACTCCGGCGTGCTGACGAAGGCTCACGATTTCCTGCCAGGGTGGATTCAGAAGTACTGGCCCGGTGGGCTACCCGGCTACAAGCCAGGCGTCGGCAACATCCGGCGGCCGGACGTCGTGGTGGTCAACGATCAGTCGCTTCCGCCGACCCAAGACAACCTGAAGAGCGTGGTCGAGGTAAAGTTTCCGGGCGACACGTTCTCCGACATGCAACGGAATGCATACGAGCGGATTGCCGGCGATCCCGCGAAAGTGACGGTGTTGGGCCCCGAGAAATGCGGATGCGGCGACGAATCGCAGCAGCAGCAGGCAGCACCGTCGACATCGAGCGCACTTGATGACCTGACGGAAGGAGCCAGGACTATCCTTCGCAACGGGCCACCCCCGATAATTCCACCTACCCCTGTTCCCGTGTTTTAACGATGAGCGATTACCTTCAGGAGTGGGCGAAAGACCCCTCAAAAGCAGGCACGCTGCCAAATGCGGCGTTCGAGCCCGGCTACCCGCATGACGGCGTAGGTGCGGTCGTGGTGGTGCGCGGCGTGCTTTATTTCAAGGGCGGCTTTTCGCGTGCCGGGCGCGCGGCCATCGTGCAATGCTTCGACCGATACCGCGCGGCGCTGGATGCGCCGTTGAAATGGTATTTCCAAGAGGGGAAAAGGGCCGTGAAATTCGAGAAGGCCCCGCCTCTCGAATCGGTCGCCTCACGCTTGGACGAAGACGAGACATTCACGTTTGCGTTTACCGATGCCGCGACTTCACGCGAAGCGGGCGCACGCCATTTTTCCGCCCTCACTCTGGAGAAGTGGCAAGCCGCGATGGGAACCCGCGGCCTTGACGTGATCACGTTTTCCGTTCCGATTTCTGTTGTGAAATCGAATCCCAACCTGGTTCCGGAGCTCTTTGTCGAGTTTGCCGGGAAGCTCGGCGCGGTTCACGGTCACGCTGGATACGCAGTCAATCTGCCTCCGACGGCGCGAGACGAGAACGAGGGCAGTGAGTATTATTTTTCGCGCACACTCGGCCCCGGACTCGATGTCGGCAATCCGAGTCGCAGCACGTTCCGCGATCTTTTGGACAAGTTGAAGACCGTCGACTGGCTTGTCGCTCTCGGGCCGGAAATGGTTGAAAAGCTAGGCGGGCAACGCGCCATCTCCTTGCCGCCGGACTGGTATCGAACCACGCCTTACGGAGACGGCGGACTCGTTATTCGAGCCGGCGTACTGCCGCGTGCCGGCGCGGAAGACGTTGCGAAGGGGGCCGATGCCGCGTTACCGCCCGCGTACGTTGTCCTGAACGCGGCGCTGAAGCGTGTGATCGCGGAAAGCGTCGGAAGTCTACAGAACGGGACGGCAGCGGGCGACGCGCCGGTCTACAACACCGAAGCGAGTGGCAGCGAATGGCTACACCGATTCGATGTCGATACCGACGAGTTGCTCGAAGCACAGGCGGCCGTGCTGAAGACTCCGCGCTTGCCTCGCGCATAGTGCCGGGTATGGGACATGTGCGCCCGCGCCTGCCGGCTTCCTTGACACTTCATCGATGCGTCCCCCACGCGATCGTCGCGGTCTTGTCAGCGACGTTCCAGCCGCGGACGTACATGGCTCGACAGATACTGCGGCGCGTGCACGCCGACCCACGCGAGAATTTCGGCGGGCGTCACGTCAGGTGTGGACGGATCGGGCTCGATCGTCGATTCGACAGGGATTTCGTCAGCAAGAGCTTGATTTGCCGCTTGCGAAGCGTTTGCCTCGACTTCACGCAGTCGCAACAATTCGACCCGATGCCACGGGATCGGCGAGCGACCGGCAATGTAATTGCGAACGCTCCGCGTGCAACACCGGAGCTTTTCGGCAATTTGGCGGATGGTGAGGCCGTCAGTTAGCGCGAGGAAATCAGGCAGCGCGCCGTGACGGGAAGCGGCGGCATTCATTGGGGAGGACCGCGTTAGATTCTGTAACTATTTGTAAGGCAAAACTGACAGTCAAGCGACGTACCCAAAAGAAATGCCAGTTTCAGCTAGCTTCAGTGATTTGACATAAGGTAAATTATCGGCATATCCGCTTTTCGCCCCGTCGTAAGCTGATCGGCCGCTGGGAATCCAGCGCTGGAGGCTTCGATGGCAGCGACGGAACGGATCATCATGACGATGCGAGAATTGGATCGATCCAAGAAGGCCATTCAGGACGTGGCGGACGGCAAGCTCAAGCCGTGGCGCGTGGCTGAGCGGCTCGGGCTGACGACGCGGCAGATTCGCCGGCTGGTCGGTCGACAGCGCGGGTGCGCAGTTTCTTTCGAGGTCACGACGCCGTCGACGGACGGCATCGCACTGCCGCGCGAATGTCTTGCGCGGGAGCATCGGGCGTGCGAAGACGAGCAATCGTCGCGCGGCCGCAGGCCACGGGTTTCACGGCGAATGCAAGCAACGGCTTTGGGACGATGCCGGACCGCGGCGCTCGGCGCTGCCTGCCGCGTGCGGCCGCCGCCGTCTACGCGTTCTCCCCAGGCCACCATGGCTCAGGCTCCGGCCGGATCAGATAGTCGTCGAGGTTCTTGCCGGTCAGCCATTTCGGGCAGGCGCCGCGGCCCGTCCAGGATTTGCCCGACGACGGATCATAGTATTTCGCCGGCAATTTCTTCGGCTTGTCTTTCACGAAGCCCGCCGCCCGTAGCAGCTCCACCTCCGTGATGTCGTATTGCTTCACCTGTTCCCGAATGGCGGCGAGCACGTCGGCCTTCTCTTTCTTCTTCGCTTCCTCGAGGAGCAAATTGAGGTGGCCGAGCTGCTTTTGCAGCGTCTGAATTTTGCTGGTCGTCACGTGATGTGTGTCTTCAATCGATGCGCTGCCCACCGTTCGGCGGGCACGCGGATGTCGGTCGCTATTGTGGAGCCTGCTCGGGCTTGGCCTGTTGCGGCCGGGGCTTCGCCGGGCGACGCCCCTTCAGCATGCGCGCGCGCTTCGCATCGGCGGCCGATACCTGCCCTGCTTCGCCGCCCGCCAGATCGACGCGCACGGCACCTTCGACGAGGCACGTCCAGTAGCGGTTCCCGCGACACCAAGTCTTCATCGCGTCGCGCAACTCGGCCTCGCTCGACCGGAGCGCCTGCGCCTGGCCGATCAGGTCTTCGAGAATGCCGACCTTCAACGGCACCTTCGGCGCAGGATTGCGCGGAAACGCCAGCGGAAAGCGCTTCTGGAGTTTCGCGATCGTCAGCACCACCGGGTCCGTCGCGCTCGGCGAAGCCGCCGGTTTGGTGTCCCGCTTCTGCGCTTTCTTCTCCGACCGCTCCCGCGCGGCGTCTCTCGCAAGTTGATCGCGCAACGATGCAAGTTGCTCAAAGCCCATAACTTCCAGCCCACTGAAAAATAAGCCGAGATTGTAGCAGCCGACGGCCGGGTGTTTTTGCAATTCCGTCGCCGGGCGTTCATGCCGGCGACGGCGGCGGTTTCCGGCGAAAAGCGCCGGGGCGTCAGGCCGATGGAGCGGCGATCTCGCCGCCGGCGTTGGGGCCGCATGCAGCGCGCGTCTCGCGTGGCCGCCGAGGCCGGGGATTGCGCGCCGGGAGCGTAGCGGAACAAGCCGTGACGGCGAGCGCCCCGTAGCGCTGGCGGCCGTCGTGCGTGCGGCGTGGAGCCGCGTCGAACGGCGCCGAGCGGTGCCGAACGGTGCCTATTGGCAGCAGGCCCGCCCGCATCAGGATGGCATGGCGACGAGCCGGCGCGGCACACATCCGGCGCGCCAGCCGGTGTCGGGTTGTCCGCGATGCCGGCTGGCGGATCGATCCGCGAGCGCATCGATCATGCAATGCCTCGATGCCGCGTGGCCGCCGGGCGATGCGATCGCGATGAAACCGTTATCATCGCTTCCGTTGCGCCGATCCCGGCGTGCTCCCTTTGCCGCCCTTTTCTTCGCGAGAACGACATGACAAACACTCCCGAACGCGTGGACGGCGCCGCGCGGCATCTGGTTGCGGCCCGCCGCGCCGGCGTTGCCGGCGCGCTTCTGCCGGATGCGTGCCGTCCCGACGACATCGAGACGGCGCTCGCGATCCAGCAACGCGTCGCGGAATTGCTCGGCGAGCCGATCGGCGGATGGAAATGCGCGCTGCCGCCGCCGGGCCGGGTCGTCGTCGCGCCGATCTTCGCGTCGACGATCCATGCGTCGGCCGAGCCGTTGCGGGCCGTCGCCGATGCGCGGATGGTCCGGATCGAACCGGAAATCGCGTTCGTGCTCGATCGCGATCTGCCGCCGCGCGACCGGCCTTACGACGAGCACGAGGTGCGCGCCGCGATCCGCGAGGTCCGGCTCGCGCTCGAGGTGCTCGGCTGCCGGTACGCGGAGCCGTCGCGCGCGACCGTGCCGGAGCTGCTCGCGGATGGGCAATTCAATCAGGGCTTGTGCGTCGGCCCGGTCGTGCGCGACGGCCTCCACGCGCCGCTCGATGGCATCGCGCTCGAGTTTCAGGGCGGCGTCGACCGGGCGGCCGATGGCCGCCATCCGGACGGGCATCCGTTCAAGCCTTTGCTGTGGCTCGTGAATTTTCTGGCGGCGCGCGGCGAAACGCTCCACGCGGGACAGATCGTGACCACCGGATCGTATGCGGGGGTGATCGAGGTGCCGCTCGGCAAGGCGTTGACTGTGCGGTTCGGCGAGCTCGGCAGCGTCTCGGTGAAGCTGGCATAAGCGCAGCGCAAGCCCGACGCGCGCGCCCTCGGAGGACATCCGCCGGGCATGCCGCGCGCTTTCGACGAAGGCGGCCGCGCCGGAAACGGCTCGGCTGCGCGATCGCTCGCCCCGGATCGCCCCGGATCGCCCCGAATTGCATGGGATCGCGCTGACTTACGCCGAAGCCGCGCCGAAGCCGCGCCGACACCCGCCCGCGCCTTGCGCCGCATGCGTTCCCGTGCGCGATCGGCGCGAAAAATTCGCAAAAAGCGACCGTTTGCATGCGTGCCTTGGCCGGCTCGACATCAGATCAAGGCAAAATACGGGTTTTGCGCCCGTCGGGCTCAGATACGAGATGCCGGAACAGGATGCGCGACGCCCGCTCGCGGCTCGTCCCGCCCTGCGTCCGGCAGGATAGCTCGCCGTTCAGGCGGGCCCAATGGAGCTTTCTCCTCATGACCGAACCGAACATTTCATTCGCCGGCCGGCTTTCGCTCGCCTTCGGCCTGTTCTTCTCCGTGCTCGGCGACCGCGAGCTCGCGAGCCGCGCACGCCGCCTGCGCGACGGCGAAGCCCCCGCGGCGCCGGCTGCGGCGCCCGTCGCGCCGCCCCAACCCGCGGCGGCGCCCGCGCGCGAGATCGTCAAGGAAGCGACCCCGGACGCGGCGCTCCAGCTGCTCGGGCTGCTCCAGCGCGATGCGCGCCTCATCGACTTCGTCGAAGAGGACATCGCCGGCTATTCCGACGCGGACATCGGCGCCGCCGCGCGCCTCGTGCACGACGGCTGCCGCGCCACGCTGCGCGAGCACTTCGCGATTCGCCCGGTGCGCGACGAGGCCGAAGGCGCGCGCGTGACGATCGGCGAAGGCTTCGACGCGAGCGCGATCCGCCTGACGGGCAACGTCGTCGGCAAGCCGCCGTTCAGCGGCAGCATCAGCCATCGCGGCTGGCGCGTCGACGCCGTCCGGCTGCCGAAGCTGAACCCGGGCCACGACGCGTCGGTCATCGCTCCCGCCGAGGTGGAGCTATGAGCGAGCCGCGTTATTCGATCGGCATCGATCTCGGCACCACGCACTGCGCGCTGTCGTACGTGGATCTCGCGTCGAGCGACGGCGAGAAAACCCGTCTCGACGTGCTGCCCATCGCGCAGTTGACCGCGCCGGGCGCGATCGAGTCGCCGAATCTGCTGCCGTCCTTTCTGTACCTGCCGCATCCGAGCGAGCTCGCGCCGGGCGACCTCGCGCTGCCGTGGGCGCCCGAGCGCGATTTCGCGGTCGGCGAGCTCGCGCGCAGCCGCGGCGCGGGCACGCCGATTCGCCTCGTATCAAGCGCGAAGAGCTGGCTGTGCCATCCGGGCGTCGATCGCCGCGCGGGCATCCTGCCGAGCGACGCGCCGCCGGAAGTCGCGCGCGTGTCGCCGCTCGAAAGCTCGGTGCGCTATCTGACCCATCTGCGCGACGCGTGGAACCACGCGCATCCGGATGCGCCGTTCGATCAGCAGGACGTCACCGTCACGATTCCCGCATCGTTCGATCCGGCCGCGCGCGAGCTGACGGCCGAGGCCGCGCAGGCGGCCGGCTATGCGCGCATGACGCTGCTCGAGGAGCCGCAGGCGGCGCTCTACAGCTGGATCGAGAAAAGCGGCGGCGGATGGCGCAAGGAGGTGAAGGTCGGCGACATCATCCTCGTGGTCGACGTCGGCGGCGGCACGACCGACCTGTCGCTGATCGCGGTCGTCGAGCGCGACGGCAATCTCGAGCTGCATCGCGTCGCGGTCGGCGAACACATCCTGCTCGGCGGCGACAACATGGATCTCGCGCTCGCGCACGTGGTCGCGCGCAAGCTTGCCGCGCAAGGCACGCAGGCGGACCCGTGGCAGTTGCGCGCCCTCACCTACGCGTGCCGCGCCGCGAAGGAGACGCTGCTCGGCGATCCGTCGACGGACGCCGCGCCGCTCGTCGTGCCGAGCCGCGGCTCGAAGCTGATCGGCGGCTCGATCCGCACCGAGCTCACGCGCGCGGAGCTCACGCAGACGATCCTCGAAGGCTTCTTCCCGCAAGTCGACGCGTCGGCGCGGCCCGTGAGCCGCACGCGCGCGGGCTTGACGCAGCTCGGCCTGCCGTACGCGCAGGATGCCGGCGTCACGCGGCACCTCGCGGCGTTTCTCGGCCGGCAGGTGGCGGCGCTCGCGGAACTCGACGGCTTGCGGGACGTGCACGACGCGTCGGCGAGCTTCCTGCATCCGACCGCCGTGCTGTTCAACGGCGGCGTGTTCAAGTCGCCGCTGCTCGTCGAGCGTATTCTCGGCACGCTCAACGGCTGGCTCGCCACCGACGGCGCGGCGCCCGCCCGGCTGCTCGGCGGCGCCGATCTCGACCTCGCGGTGGCGCGCGGCGCCGCGTATTACGGCTACGTGAAGCGCGGCAAAGGCGTACGCATCCGCGGCGGCACGGCGCGCGCGTATTACATCGCGGTCGAATCGGCGATGCCCGCCGTGCCCGGCCTCGAGCCGCCGATCCAGGCGCTGTGCGTCGCGCCGTTCGGCATGGAGGAAGGCTCCGACGCCGCGTTGCCGCCGCAGGAATTCGGCCTCGTGGTCGGCGAACCGGTGCATTTCCGCTTTTTCGGTTCGTCGGTGCGCCGCCAGGATCAGGTCGGCACGCTGCTCGATTTCTGGTCGCCCGACGAACTCCAGGAGCTCGAGGCGATCGAGGCCACGCTGCCGCCCGAGGGGCGCACGCCCGGCGAAATCGTGCCCGTGAAGCTGCATGCGCGCGTGACGGAGGCCGGCACGCTCGAGCTCGAGGCCGTGCAAAGCGGCGCGAACGAGCGCTGGAAAGTCGAATTCGACGTGCGCGGCGGCGCGAATGCGTAACCGATGAAACAGTTCATCGTCGGCATCGATCTCGGGACGAGCAACACCGTCGTCGCGTACGTCGAGGCAGGCGGCGACGCGATTCGCGTGCTCGACGTCGACCAATTGGTCGCGCCGGGCGAGCTCGGCGCGCGGCCGCTGCTGCCGTCGGCGCGCTATCACCCGGTGCCGGGCGAATTCGCGCCCGGCGATCTGCGGCTGCCGTGGCGCGACGCCGAAGCGGCCGACGCCGACGGCGCGCCGCCCGCCGTGATCGGCACGCTCGCGCGCGCGCTCGGCGCGCAGGTGCCGGGCCGGCTCGTGACGAGCGCGAAGAGCTGGCTGTCGCACGCGTCGGTCGATCGTCTCGCGCCGATCCTGCCGTGGGGCGCGGCCGACGCCGACGACAAGGTGTCGCCGGTGGCGGCGAGCGCGAGCTATCTCGCGCACGTGCGCGCCGCGTGGAACCGCCGCTTTCCGGACGCGCCGCTGGAGGCGCAGGACGTCGTGCTCACCGTGCCCGCATCGTTCGACGACGGCGCGCGCGCGCTCACGCTCGAAGCGGCGCGGATCGCGAAGCTGCCCGCGCTGCGCCTGCTCGAGGAGCCGCAGGCCGCGTTCTACGACTGGCTGTTCCATCATCGCGACACGCTGCGCGACGAGCTGGCGCAAACGCGGCTCGTGCTGGTGTGCGACGTCGGCGGCGGGACGACGGATCTCACGCTCGTCAAGGTGCACGTCGAGGGCGGCGAGCCGCAACTGACGCGCATCGGCGTCGGCGATCACTTGATGCTCGGCGGCGACAACATGGATCTCGCGCTCGCGCGCGTTGCGGAGACGCGCATCGCGCAGGACGGCGCGCGCCTGTCGGCGGCGAGCCTGTCGCAGCTCGTCGAGCGGTGCCGCGCGGCGAAGGAGCGCCTGCTCGACGCGGATGCGCCCGACGCGGTCGGCGTGACGCTGCTCGGCTCGGGCGCGCGGCTCGTCGGCGGTGCGCGCAAGACCGAGTTGAGCCGCGACGAGGTCGAGCGGATCGTCGTCGACGGATTCTTCCCCGCTGGCCGCCCCGACGATTTGCCGCGGCGCTCGCGCGCGGCGCTCGTCGAATTCGGCCTGCCCTATGCCGCCGATCCGGCCGTCACGCGGCACGTCGCGGCGTTCCTGCACCGGCTCGCCGCGCAGTCGCGCGACGCGCTCGGCGCGCCGGCGAAGGCCGGCGCAACGGATGCGGCGGATGCAGCGGATGCGGGTTTGCCGATACCCGACACGCTGCTGCTCAACGGCGGCGTGTTCCGCTCGCAGGCGCTCGCCGATCGCCTCGCGGGCGTGCTCGGCGACTGGCGCGGCCAGCCGCTGCACGTGCTGCACAACGATCATCCGGACGTCGCGGTGGCGCGCGGCGCGGTCGCGTACGGGCTCGCGCGCGCCGGGCGGGCGCCGAGGATCGGCGGCGGCTCGCCGCGTAGCTACTTTCTCGTCGTCGACGACGACGGCGACGATGGCGCGCGCGCGTCGCGGGGCGTCTGCGTGCTGCCGCGCGGCACGGCGGAGGGGCACGAGGTGCGCCTCGACGATCGCACGTTCGCGTTGCGGCTCGGCCATCCGGTGCGCTTCCATTTGGTCTCGACCGTTTCCGACCATGCGTGGCGCCCCGGCGAGCTCGCGGATCTCGGCGCGGGCGACTTCGTGCGGCTGCCGCCCGTCGCGACGGTCGTCCGGCAGCAGGACGCGGGCGGGTCGCGCGAGCGGCTCGTCAAGC
The DNA here is from genome assembly GCF_000773065.1 of Burkholderia sp. ABCPW 111. Lineage (NCBI taxonomy): Bacteria > Pseudomonadati > Pseudomonadota > Betaproteobacteria > Burkholderiales > Burkholderiaceae > Burkholderia > Burkholderia sp. ABCPW 111. The sequence goes on from NZ_JPWT01000047.1 coordinate 88,245, forward strand.
TGACGACGTCGCTCACCGAGGTCGGCACGCTCGACATGCACTGCATCGCGACGGACGACCCGTCGCAACGCTGGCTTCTCGAATTCCAGTTGCGGCGCGAGCGCGCGCAAGGCGACGCGGCCGACGCGTCGCGCCATCCGTCGCTCGACAAGGCGATCGAGTTGATCGACCGCTCGTTCGGCGCGCGGCTCGCGAACGTCGATCCGAAGGAAGTCCGGCGTCTGCGCGCGCAGCTCGAGCAACTGCTAGGCGCGCGCGAGAACTGGGACATCGCCCTCCTGCGCGAGCTGTTCGGCGCGCTGTGGGAGCGCGCGGGCCGGCGGCGGCGCTCGGCGGACCACGAGCGCGTCTGGCTGAACCTCGCCGGCTATTGCGTGCGGCCGGGCTTCGGCTATCCGCTCGACGACTGGCGCGTCGCGCAGCTCTGGACGCTGTTCGACGACGGCATCCAGTACGTGAACGAGGGGCAGGTCTGGTCGGAATGGTGGACGCTCTGGCGGCGCGCGGCGGGCGGGCTCGACGACGATGCGCAGCGCCAGGCGCTCGACGCGATGGCCTGGCTGCAGGAGGCGGCGGGCGCGAAGCGGCCGAAGCTGCCGTTCGATCCCGCGAAGATCGGCGACATGGACATCGTGCGTCTGTCCGCGTCGCTCGAGCGCGTCGCCGTCGAGCGCAAGATCGAGCTCGGCGAGCGGCTGCTCGAACGGCTGCGGCGGCCGGCCGAGAATCACCAGTGCTGGTGGGCGATCGGGCGCATCGGCGCGCGGCGGCCGCTGTACGGCAGCGCGCACGGCGTGGTGCCGCCTGACGTGGCGAGCCGCTGGCTGGACGCGATCCTCGCCATCGACTGGAAGAAGGTCGAGCCGGCCGCGTTCGCGGCCGTGCAGATCGCGCGCATGACGGGCGACCGGACGAACGACCTTGCGCTCGACGTGCGCGAGCCGGTCGTGCGCCGGCTCGCGGCGATCAACGCGCCGGATGCGTGGCTGCGGATGGTGCGCGAGGTCGTGACGCTCGACAACGCGGACACCGGCCGCGCGTTCGGCGAATCGCTGCCGGCCGGGCTGAAGCTCGTCGCCGGCTGACCGATCGGGGCGGCCGGCGGCATGCGCTTTTCGACCGGAGCCGCGCGGCGGACCGCTCGAACCGCGTCACCAATGCAGATGCATCACGTCGGCGTCGCACGCCGACACGTGCGTGCCGAACCGTCGGCTTTCGCGCTCGAGCACCGCGTGCAGCCAGGTCCGCCCTTCGGCGGGCGCGCGTTGCAGCCGCAGGTTCCGGATCTGCATCGGCACAGCCGACATCTCGACGAGCGCCCCGCTGTCCGCATCGAGCACCGGAAAATACATCAGCGTGAGGTCCGGGCGGAACTGCTGATGGCCGTGGATGCCTTCGTAGTCGTTCAGAAAATCGCCGCAGCCGTAAAGGATCAGCCGCCCGCGATAGATCTCGACGCCTTTGACGTGGTGCGACGAATGGCCGTAGACGACGTCGGCCGCGCCCGTGTCGACGAGCCGATGCGCGAACGCGTGCTCGTCGCCGCCGATCTCGAAGCCCCAGTTGCCGCCCCAATGCAGCGAGACGACGACGAGATCCCCGTCGCGCCGCCGCGCGGCGATTCGCTCGCCGATCTGCGTCGCCCGCTCGGGCGACAGATTCGCCAGATAGTTGAGGCCGCTGCGCCGCAGCGTCGCCGCCCACGACGGCGGCACGCCGCTCGTCTCGGCCGCGAACGCGTAGACGCAAACGCGCCGCCCGTTCGCGAGCGCGAGCGTGGCGGGCTCGGCCGCCTGCGCGTCGTCGCCGCCCGCTCCGGCGGTCCGGATGCCGGCCCGATGCAGCGTGTCGAGCGTGTCGGCGAGGCCGGCGCGCCCCCAGTCGAGCGAGTGGTTGTTCGCGAGCACGCAGCAATCGATGCGCGCGCTCGACACACAGTCGACGTTGCGCGGATGCATCCGGTACAGCACGGGTTTGTCCGGCCAATGCTCGTCGCTCGTCGTGATCGCCGTTTCCAGATTCACGATCCGCGCGTGCGGCCGCATGCGATTGAGCTCCGGTAGCGCGTCGCCCCACGGATACGCATAGTCGACGCGCGCCGGCAGCTTGCCGTTCGCGAGCTCGGCGAGGCGCACGTAATCGCGCGCCGACCGGCAATAGCGCTCGTACAGTTGGGGATCGCTCGGATGCGGCAGCATCTGGTCGATTCCGCGGCCCGTCATCACGTCGCCGCAGAGAAACAGGCGCACGTGGCCGTCAGGCGGCGTGTCGTCGGCTTCATTCATCGCATCAACGCGCGCGCCGGCCCGGCGTGCGCTCCTCCGAGGAAACAGCCCGTTGCGGATCGCCCGGCGACGCCGGCCGCCGAGCATCGAGCGACGCCGCTCGTCGCGCATCGCTCGTGCGTGGATCGGCCCGCATCAGCCGATCGAATCGATGATTTCCTTGAACGCGCGCCATTCGGTCGCGGCCCATACCTCCGCGTGCGAGCGTCCGAGCGTGCGCAGGATCGCCGACACCTTGAACGCGGTCGCGATGTCCGGCGCGGAAAACACGTCGAGGTAATCGTACGGTCCGAGGATCGCGTAGCTGTGCCGCCATTCGATGCCCGGGCACGCCTGCTCGATCTCCTTGACCGCGCGCTTCTCGAGCGCCTCCATGCTCGACGGCGATTTGAGCCCTTCCGGGGACAAACGCGTCAACAATACGAAGTCCGGCATCGTCGTCTCCTCGCGCGCATCGACATGCTTGAAGCATTGCGCATCGGAGCGGGCGTCCGTTGATCACGATCAAGGTCCGGGCGCGTCCGCCTGCTGCATGCCGAACGTCGAACGCCAAACACCGAACGCCAAACACCGAACGCCGAACGCCGCGCCGACGCGGCATTCGACGATCACGTCCTGGCCGGCGCGAGCAGGCCGAGGTCGCGCAACTCGCGATACGACAGTTCGCGCCTGCGTGCGCCGTACACGCCCCGGCGGCCGTAGATGTGTTCGAGGTCGAAGCGGTCCGACGCGTCGACGACGCGCCCGAGCACCGCATCGAACACGGTCGCGTGCTCGGGCGCGTGGCGCGCGGCCGGGTCGGCGGCCTCGCGGCGCGGAAACGGCAGATAGTCGAGCTCGACCAGATACCACGTCGGCCCGATCTTGTGCGCCTGGGTGTGCGCCGACACCGGGCGCATTCGCGCGTGCAGCTCCTCCGCGCGGCGCGCTTCGCGCTCCTTCTCGTGCTGCAAGCGCGACGCGAGCGCGGCGTTGCGCATCAGCGTGCCGAGTTCGGGGTGAACGTAGAACGCGCAGCCCGCCTCCTCGAGCGCGACGACGCCATGCGCGGCATGGACGCGAACGCGCCCGTGCTTCGTCGACGTGTGCGTCGCCACGAGGCTCGCCGGGACGTCGGACAGCTCGGGAAAGCGTTGCGCGAGCTCCGTGCGCACCGGCGCCCAGGCGAGCCCGACGCGCGCGGACAGGAACGCCCGCAGCGCCCGCTGACGCGGCGGCTTGTCGGGCGCGCGCGGGCGGGCGACGGCAGGAATGGCCGCAATGGCCGGTTGCCCGGCGGACGTGGTCCGGAAGTTACGGTTCGCCTTGACCATGACGATTCGCCTGCGTTTCCGACGATGAATGACATGACGGCTTCGGATGACGGCATCGGTCGCGCGAGCGCCCTCGCGCGGTACGGGCGCCTGCGTCGCCGCGCTTTCCGGCGTCGCCGCCTGCGCGCGAACGCGACGGATTCACCGGCGCATGTCGTCGCCGTCCGCCTCCTCGCGCTCCAGTATCTCGAGCACGCGCGCGGTCCGGCCGTGCGGTTCGCGATCGAGCCGGAACTGCAGCCGCTCGTCGGATCTGAACCACGTGTACGCGTCGAGCACCTCGGCGCTCGTCGGCTCGATGTCGAGGATCTTCGCGATGACGTCGTCCTCGATCGGCCCGACGATATCGCGGATCTCGGTCGCGGTGGCGGGGGGCGATGCGGAATTGAGCTTCGTTGACATGGCTTTTCTCCCGTTCCGGTTCAGATCGATTGCTTCGCTTCGCGCCGACGCCATGCGTCAACCCTTGATGCAGACGATCGGCACGAGCCGCGCGACCTTGCGCGCGAGCCCGGCCTCGGCGGCCGCGTCGACGACCGCGCCGACGTCCTTGTAAGCGCCCGGCGCCTCCTCGGCGACGCCGCGCTCCGACGGGCTGCGGATCAGGATGCCGCGGGCCGCGAGTTCGTCGACGAGCGCCCGGCCATGCCAGCGCCGCGCGGCCGCGAAGCGGCTCATCGCGCGTCCCGCGCCGTGGCACGCGGAACCGAACGCGCGCTCGCCGCCCGCCGCGTCCGCGCCCGCGAGAACGTACGACGCCGTTCCCATGCTACCCCCGATCAGCACCGGCTGGCCCGCGTCGCGCAGCGCGTCGGGCAGCGCCGGATGGCCGGGCCCGAACGCGCGCGTCGCGCCCTTGCGGTGCACGTAAAGTTGCAGGCGGCGGCCGTCGATCACGTGATCCTCGATCTTGCACGTGTTGTGCGACACGTCGTAAAGCAGGGTCAGTTGCGCGGCGGGCAGCACCTTCGCGAAGACTTCGCGGGCCAGATGCATGAGGATTTGCCGGTTCGCGAGCGCGCAGTTGATCGCCGCGCGCATCGCGCCCAGATAGCGCTCGCCGAGCTCCGACAGGATCGGCGCGCACGCGAGCTCGCGATCGGGCAGCGTGATCCCGTGGCGCTTCGCGGCGACCACCATCTCCTTGAGGAATTCGGTGCCGATCTGATGGCCGAGCCCGCGCGATCCGCAGTGGATCGTCACGACGACCTGCCCGGGCCGCAGCCCGTAGCGTTGCGCGCACGCCGGATCGTAGATGTCCGCGATCTCCTGCACTTCGAGGTAGTGGTTGCCGGAGCCGAGCGTGCCCATCTCGTCGCGCTGGCGCTTTTTCGCGAGCGCCGACACCGCGGACGGCTTCGCGTGCCGCACCATCCCGCCCTCTTCGATGCGCTCCAGATCGAGCGGCGCGCCGTACCCCTGCTCGACGGCCCACGCGGCGCCGCCCGTCAGCATGTCGTCGGTTTTCGCGGCCGACAGCCGAAGCCTCCCGGTGCTGCCGACGCCCGCCGGGACGTGCGCGAACAGCGCGTCGGCGAGCTTTTTCTTCACCGCTTCGATGTCTTCGCGCGCGAGCCCCGTGTGCAGCGTGCGCACGCCGCACGAGATGTCGAAGCCGACCCCGCCCGCCGAGATCACGCCGCCCGCGTGCGCGTCGAACGCCGCGACGCCGCCGATCGGAAAGCCATATCCCCAGTGCGCGTCCGGCATCGCGTACGACGCGCCGACGATGCCCGGCAGCGTCGCGACGTTGCAGACCTGTTCGTACACTTTGTCGTCCATGCCGGCGGCGAGCTTGCGGTCCGCATAGATGATGCCCGGCACGCGCATCGCGCCCGCCGGCGGAATGTGCCATTCGAATTCGCCGTGCTGCTCGAGCCGGGTCAAGTCCATCGCCATGCTCCGTTCACACGTCGACGACGCATTCGGCAATCCATGCGCCGTCGTCGAGCCGGTCCACGCGCAGCGCGGTGTAGGTCGCGCCCTTCGGCTCGACCGCCGGCCGGTGCCGCGCGACGTCGACGGGCTCGCCCGCGGCGCGCGCCCGCAGGCCGTCTTCGGCTAGCGTCACGTCGAAGCGGCCGAACACCATCTTGCGCACCGCCATTTCGTAGACGATCGCGTTGAGCCAGTCGACGAGCAGCAATTCGCGGTCCGTCTCCGCGCAGGCGATCTCGATGTCGCGCAGCGGCCGGATCGACGCCGGATTCGCGACGATCGCCGTCAGCGCGAGCGCGGCCTGCTCGTAAGCCTGCGCGAGCGTGTCGCCGACGCCGCGCACGCCGATATCCGCGCCATGCTGGAAATGTTCCCAGAATGCGGTCATTTCGCGTCGCTCCTCGAGTGCCTCGCCGCACTGACTGCATGCGAAACAAGCCTAGGCGCGATGCCCGCACGGGCCTTGACCTGCGTCAATCGCCGCGCCGGGGCCGCGCGCTCGGGATCGAAACCGGCGAGCGCGGACACGAGCGCCGCGGCGATCATCGGCAAGTGGATAGCGACCGCATCGCCGGGCGCCTGCATTCGGCCCGTGCCGATGCGTGGGCCGAGGCGAATCGACGCAGACGCGCATCGCCGGGGCGGCCGGCGCGGCCGGCGTGAAATCGCCGCGTAGCGGCGCGCACCTCTTCTCTTGTCCAACGAATGCGAGGCGCCGGCGATCGTCGGATTCGCCGGTTCAATGCCGGCCAAGCGGGGCCGGAAGCGCGATTGCGGCGGCTTTGCGCGCGCAGGCGCAAGGTTCGTGTCGGCAGCCTTCATCCGCGGCGATTGCGCGAATGAGCGCGCTGTCCGCGACGCTCGCGGCGATCGCGCTTCGACGCTCGACGCCCGCGTGACGAAATACACTCGAAGACGCTCGCCCCGACGCGGCCGGGCTGCGCCAATGTTCGCTTCGCTCGTACGGCTTGGCTCGCGCAACGCGTCTGTCGCATCAAGTCCGTCGCATCGATGATGCGGACGCGCATGCCGCCACGATCCGCGAATAGAAAGCGAGGTCGCTCGCGGCGACGCCGAAACAATGCGTGCGCATGCCGACGAATCGTCAACTTTCGTGGGCAGTCGCGCAACGCGCGCGTTCGCGTGTCGGGGCGAGATCGCTCGGCTATCGACCGGCCTCCGAAGCTTCGTGCTTTGCGCGCGCGTATGCGCGTGCTATCAAGGCAGGATTCGCCACGAAGCGCGAGGTTTCAACACGCGCGCCGCGGCGAATTCGCACGGTGTCGGAAAAGAACGGTCGCATCGATTCGCCAGCCGTACCGGCGGCATCGACGACATCAGGCGTTGCCGGACAGCAAACGATCTCGCGAGCCGTTTCGCGAAGCGGCCCGATTGATCGGTCGAACGGGACATCGGCGCTTGCGCGCGAGCGTCTGAACGAACGGCCGGCATCAACGACGTTTCGTCACGGTTCGCGGCGTGCGCGGTGCGACACGGATGCACGCACCGCGATCGACGCCGCCTGCGCGCGCGCCGATTGCCTGCCCGGTCGCGGCGCAGCCGCGTGACGGCGCGGCATCGCGTTGCGCCGCCCCGCCGTCGCCGGGAATCGGCTTGGCACGGCGGCTTCGGATCGGCAAAGGACGCGCCGCGCTGTCCGTGCGCGCGTCTGCGCCGGCCGTTCGCCGCAAGCAAGCACGCGCCGCATCAACGAAACGCGCCGTGCAACGCCCGGCGCTTCCGCCACCGCCCACGAATCAATAAGAGGAGATCAGACCCACCATGTCCAAATACGCATTGGGCCACTCGCCGATAGAACTCCGCCGGCTGGATTTCCAGTCGGAAATGCTGAAGCCCGTCACGCGGCGTCTGCTCGAGTCCGCGCGGCTTCGGCCTTCGATGCGCGTGCTCGACGTCGGCTGCGGGACGGGCGGCGTCAGCATGCTGGCGGCCGAGACGGTCGGCCCGACCGGCACCGTCGTCGCGATCGACGCGAGCGACGTCGCGATCGACGCGGCGACCGCCAATGCCGAGCAAGCGGGGCTGCACAACATCCGCTTTCGCGCGTGCGGCCTGGATCAGGTCGAGGGCGCGCACAGCTTCGACGTCGTCGTCGCCCGCTACGTGCTGATCCACCAGTTGCACGCGGCCGAGCTCATTCGTCACGCGGCGCGCTTCGTGAAGCCCGGCGGATATCTCGCGCTGCACGAGCCGGACTTCGTGCGCAAGCCGATGTCGATGCCGGCCATCAATCTGTGGGACTCGGTGGCGAACGAGATTCTCGAGCGCGGCAAGCGGACGTTCCCGTCGTCCGACGTCGCGCACCGGATGGTCAAGCTGTTCGCGGCGGCGGGGCTGCCGCTGCCGAGAATGTCGTACGAGGTGCCGGTCGACGGCGGGACCGCGATGAAGCTCAGCTCGTGGCTCGCGGAAATGCTGCGGGCGCTGTCGAACGATCCCGACTCCACGGTGCTCGCGAACGGCAAGCGGCTCGAATTCGACCGGCTGAGCGGAGACTTGCAATGCGAAGTCCACGAATCGCGCGCGCAGGTCGAGTTCTTCGGGCAGATGTGCGCGTGGGCGCAACTGTAGGCGCGCGCGCCGGCAAGTAGCCGGCGTCGCGCGCATCGGGCGTCCGGCCGGCCCAGTCGGCACGGCCGGACGCGCTCTTCACCGCTTCGCCCGATCCGCGCGGTCGATGCGGGTTGCCAATGAACGCGGCATTTTTGCGGACGTCGAAGTCGGGCATGCGTTGCATCCGCATGCGGACGTGCCGGTGGGCGCCGCCGGCGATTGATTGGTCCACTGGCCGTTCCAGCCGCCCTGCGCCGCGCAGACGGTCGGGCACACGGCCTGCGCGCCGCGATAGTCGGCGATCGGCAACGCGGTGTCGATGTCGCAGCCGCACGGATAGTCGGCGCGCGCGCTCTGCGCGATCGGCGCGCTCATCGACGCGAGCCAGTTGCGCGACTGCGCATCGATCTTGAACATCACCGGCTGGCGCGCGTCGAGCAGCGTGACCATCTTCCGATAGAGCGGATAGCGCTGCGCAAGCGTCTGCAATACGCTGCGGCGCGCGGAGAACAGATATTGCGGCACTCCGCTGCCGTCCGGGCCGACGCTTTGCACCATCGTCGACGACGCGGCGATCACGTTCGCGAGCTGCACCGCGAGCGCGCGCGTGCCGCGCGCATGCGTCGTCGTGTTCACGCCGATCACGTCCGCATAGAAGAGCGGCGGCTGCGGCTCGTCCGACAACGGCAGGAACTTGAAGTCGAGATTCTGCCGCGCGGCCTCGCTCATCGCCGACATCGATTCCGAATAGCCGATCACCGCGCGTCCGTCGCCGTCGCTGAACCACACCGAACGGTCGTACTGGCCGGGGAGCTCGGCGGTCGCGTTCGGCCAGCTCGACATCGCCATCAGCGAGCGCAGGCTTGCGAGCGCATCGCCGTTCAGGTCGTTCGCGCTCCACGGCAGCGGCAGCGGATACGCGCCCGTGCGGCTGTGCGCCGCGTCGAGATAGAGCGCGGCGTTCGTCGTGCGCCCGGACATGTCGATCATCAGCCCGCGCTTGTCCGGCGGAATCTCGCTCGTGAACGTGCATTGCTTGAGCGCGCTGCGAACTTGCGTGAGCGTCGTCGCGGCCGCGAGCGCCGCGTCGTCCTTCCGATAGAACAGCACGTTCGCGCAGCCGAGCTGCGGGATGCTGTAGTAGCGGTCGCCCGCCTTCACGCCGTCGATCGCGTACGGCAGAAAATCGTCGATGTTCCGGATCTCGTTCGCCGCGAGCGGCTCGAGCCAGTTCTGGCTGCGGAAGTAATCGAAGAAGATCGCGTCGTACACGTAGACGTCAACGTTCGCCGGCGGATTTTTCCTGTAGCCGCCGTCCCAGTCGTCGGCGGACACGAACTGCAGCGCGACGGCCGGCTGCACCTTCTTCCATTCGGTCTCGATCGCGGACTTGAACTGATCGACTCGCGGCACCCACGGATACAGCGCGACCGTCAACTGCGCGACGGCGGCCGCGTTGCCTGCGTGCGAAGGCGCCGCGAACAGAAAGCCCAGAACGATCGTGAAACAATACAAAAGGCGACGCATGATGAATCCTTGTCGAATGAATCGTGCGAACCGACGCGCGCTGCCGCGGGCAAGCGGCGCGAGCGTCAATTCCATAGCGCGTGAAAATGATGGACGGGGCCGTGCCCGTGGCCGACGTCGAGCCTGCCCGACGCGGCGAGCGCGTCGCTCAGGTACGCCTTCGCGCGGCACACGCTGTCTTCGACCGAGTGGGCCGGCAGCAGCGCGGCGATCGCGGCCGACAGCGTGCAGCCGGTGCCGTGGTCATTCTTGGTCGCGACGCGCGGCGCGGACAGCTCGACCGTCGCGGCCGCCGGGCCGCGCAGCACGTCGACGCTGCGCTCGCCCGGCAAATGGCCGCCCTTGAGCAGCACCCAGCGCGGGCCGAGCGCGTGCAGTTCGGCCGCCGCCGCGTGCATTTCAGCGAGCGTGCGCGGCTCGCCTCGGTCGAGCAGCACGCCCGCCTCCGGCAGATTCGGCGTGATCAGCGTCGAGATCGGCACGAGCTTGTCGCGGATCGCGTCGACCGCGTCCGGATCGAGCAGCCGGTCGCCGCTTTTCGCGACCATCACCGGATCGAGCACGACGGGCGCCGCGCGATGCCTGACGAGCGCCGCCGCGACCGCCTCCGCGATCGCCGCCGTCGCGATCATGCCGATCTTGACCGCGTGCACGGCGACGTCGTCGAACACCGCGTCGATTTGATCGGCGACGAACGCCGGATCGAGCGCGCGAAAGCTGCGCACGCCGACCGTGTTCTGCGCGACGACCGCGGTGATCGCCGCCATCCCGTACGCGCGCATCGCCGAGAATGCCTTGAGATCGGCTTGAATGCCCGCTCCGCCCGTCGGGTCGGTGCCGGCGATCGTCAGTACGTTCGCGATCATGTTCCCTCGTGATTGTGTCGTTTTGTCATCGATAGTCGCGCGGCGCGGCGCGCTTCGGCGGGCCGCGCCGCCCTTTCGTCCGGCCGCGCGGGCGATGCTCGCGTGCTTGTGTCGTTCCGCGCGGCCGCGGCCGGCGAGCGGGCGCGGCGACGGCGTTCGGCCGCAAGCCTGCGCGCCGGGCCGTGCGGGCCGCGAATCGAACGCCGCGCCGCGCACGGCCCCGCGCGGCGGCCGCTTCAGCGCGGCGGCTTCGTCGCCTTGAACAGCACGAACGGCTTGCTGCCGTCCGCGTGCGCATGCGCGCCGGGCGCGCCGCCCGCCTCGTCCGCCCGGAAGCCGAGTTCCATCGTCGCGGCAAGTGCGAAGCCCGCCGATTGGAGGGCTTCGCGGTACGTCGGCATGTCCCAGTGCGTGTCGACGACGTCGAACACGCCCTCGCCCGGCACGCGCAGATAGACGGGGCGTGCGTCGCCGTCGCGATAGACGATGCCCGGCTCGCCGTTGCGGAACGTCGGATACTGCACGCCCGTCGTGCGCGGGTTCGTGTCGAGGACGTAGTACGTGCCGCCCGGCTTCAGCACGCGCAGCACCTCGGCCGCGACGCGCGCGAGCTCCGCGCGCTCCGCGATGTTGATGAACAGGAAGCAGCTGATCGCCGCATCGAAGCTCGCGCCGGCGAACGGCAGCGACGGCCCGTCGATGTGCGCGTACTGCAGGCCCGCGCCGGTGCCGGCCGCGTTTGCGCTGTCGATCATCGTCGGCGCGATGTCGACGCCCGTCACGTGCTCGACGCCCGCCGCCTTGAGCCGCCGCGATACCTTGCCGCCGCCGCAGCCGTAGTCGAGCACGCGGATCGCCGTGCCGTGCGTGCCCGTGAGCTCGGCGATGAGCGGGCGGTAGCCGAAGCGCTCCTCGATCCGGTCGTCGTATGCGTGAAAGCGCTGCGAAACCTCGTGTTCGGTCCAGTCGGTCTTCATCGGGGTCCTCGTGCGTTATTGAAGCGAGGCGGACGCCATGTCCCAGCGGTTCAGGAGATAGGCGCGATGGAACGGGCCGACGAGCGCGAGCGCGTCGTCGGGCGGCGGATTGCCGGCCTTGATTTCGCGATAGATCCAGAACAGGCCGAGCACGTCGCGCCAGTACGGATCGAGATCGACGTCCTGCAGCGCGGCGAGCGGCATTCCGGCGCGAATCCGGCCTTCGTAGTCGAGCACGCGCCGGATCGTCGCCGGGCCGGTGCCCGCCGGCATGCGCGGCGGCGCTTCGTTCGTGACGATCGTCGCGTCGCATTCGTCGAGCAGCGCCTGCACGCGCGGCAGGTTGTCGTCGTACACGTGGATCGAGCCGACGTGATGCGAGTACGTGCCGAGCTCGCACCCGAGCCGCGACGCGATGTATTCCTGCAGGAACGTGAACGAGAACACGTCGTTCAGGAGCCCGATGTACGCGTCGTTCGCGCGCATGAAGACGACCGCGTGCAGCCGTGCGTCGCGCAGCAGCAATTGCAGGCCGAGCGTGCACGACACGTCGACGTTGCGCCGGTACAGATCCTCGTCGGCGCTGAAGATCTGCAGCACGACGCGCTTGCTCTCGGCGTCGTCGCGCGACAGGATGTCGAGCGCGCGCTCGATCTGGTCGAGCGAACGCTCGCCGTAATGCAGCAGCCGCGCGCCGTAGCCGGTGCCGGGCAGATACTTGCCGTCGGGGCTGTAGCGCGCCATCGACGGCGCGTAGTGCTCGATGAATGCGAGATCGTTGCGGCCGGACAGATACCACAGCGCCTCGGCATAGTTGAAAACGACGTTCTGCCTGCGCGCGGCGTGCCGGCAGAAGCGCGCGCGCGGATCGTCGATGCGCGCGCCGTAGCCGATGATTTCGCGCTCCGCGTGCCCGCGCGGCGCGCTCCGGTATTCGTACGCGCCGCAGACGTCCCTCAACGTGGCGAGATAGAGCTCGCTGAGACCCGGATAGCGCCGCATGTCAGACCCTCGCGCCGATGCGGTCGATCGCGGCTTCGATCGCGGCCGGATCGATCCGGCCGCCGCTGTATTCGACGCGCTCGATGTGCGTGATCTCGTCGAGCCCGCGCACGAGGTACGCGTATTCCTTGTCGGCTTCGAGCAGCAGCACGATCGGCTTGCCGAGCGCCGACGCCCAGCCGAGCTCGATGTGCGTGCCGGGCGACGCCGGCGCGCCCGGAAACGCGACGAAGTAGTCGCACAGGCTGATCTGCTCGTAGTCCGTCCTCGTGCACACGGCGGGCGTCATGAACTCGCGCCCCCAGTGCTCGCGCCGGTGCGCGCAGTGCACATCCCAGCCGCGCGCCTCGAAATGATCGATCACGTGGCGAAACAGGTTGATGCTCTCTTCCGGCATCACGCCGGTGTGCTTGTCGACCAGGGATTTGAACGGTCCGCCCAAGAACATACGCTTCATCGGCTGTCTTCCTTTCGGTTGGAATGATGGAGGGCGTGCGCTCGCAGCGCCACGCGCGCGACGTGGTCCGCGAGGACGCCCGGGAATTGAGGCACGCCGTCCGGCACGCGGACCCAGCGGCAATCCGCCGCGTCGTCGCCCGGGCGCAGCGCGCCTTCGGCATGGCGGCACAGCATCGCGATCAGCACGTAGTGATGATGCCGGCCGGCCGGATCGAAGCCGATCACCTCGACGACGTCGAACGGCTCGCCGATCTCGGCGCGCACGCCGGTTTCCTCGAACAGCTCGCGCGCGGCCGCGTCGCGCAGGCTCTCGCCCGGCTCGACCGAGCCGCCCGGAAAGCCCCACGTGCCCTTTTGCGGCTCCTTGCCGCGCTGAACGAGGATCACTTCGTCGCCGCGAAACGTGACGGCGATCACCGCGACGCGCGGCGCCGCGAGCGCCGCCGCGCGGCCGGTGCCTTTCGGATCAGTCATCGTCGATGCTCCGCATCTTCGCCCTCTCTCTTCGCGCGCCGTTCGTTCGGCCCGCATGCGCAAAACGACGGTAATCGGCCGCCTCGGTGATTAATGGATGAAACAATCCGCTCGAATTTGCTCGGATTTTGCGAATGAATATTTTCGATTCGCGATTCAGCGGCCTTTCCGTTTTCGGAAATTTCGCAAAGCGCCTAGCCTAACACAACCCTGACGATTCGCTCGAATGCGATTTTATTAACCAAATCGCCGCCCCCTGATTATTCGGCCGCATTCCATACTTATTGCGCTGGTCGATTGACAAATGAAACCGGCCGTTGCTATACCTATTAACCGTTGCCGATTCCGCGCATCAATCGACGAAGCGCCCCGCCATACGTTTGCGCCGCGCCCGACTGCCGCGCGGCGCGGTAATCGCCTCGCTTTCGCACGCCGTCGGCACATCCGGTTTCGAATCAGCCTGCATTTGCGGTAATCCGTAACGCCGCACCACTCCGTATCGTCGTCCGATATGGAACTCTCATCGTCACGCAACTGAAACACAAAAAAGGTGATCGATTATGCAAACGCATCCGGACGGGCTGTCCAGTCAATACGAGGCGCAGCGCTATTCAAACGCGCGCAATATTCTGAGATCCGAAATTATCTACGGCGACGGGTTTCAAAGCCCCGGCGGCATCGAAGGATTCAGGACGATGCTTGCCGACAAGATGCCGATCGAGCCCGGCATGCATCTGCTCGACGTGGGCTCCGGCCTGGGCGGCGCCGCGTTCCATCTCGCGAGCCGCTACGACGTGACGATCGTCGGGCTCGACACCGCGCCGCGGATGACGGAGCTCGCGGCGGCCCGGCAGCCGGCGCTCGATCCGCGCGGGCGCGTGCGCTTCGTCAACGGCGACATTCACGGCGACGCGCTTGCCGGCGAGCGTTTCGACATCATCTATTCGCGCGACGCGCTGATGTACGTGCACGACAAGGCGTCGCTGTTCGCGCGCTGCCACGCGCTCCTCGCGCCGCAAGGCCGCCTGTACATCACCGACTTCTGCCGCGGCCGCGCGTCGCTCGCGTTCGACGCATATGTGTCGGTGTCGGGCTACGACCTGAGGACGATCGACGAGTACGCGCGGATCGTCGAGGACGCGGGCTTCGACGTCCTCACCGCGACCGACGTCAGCGACGACGCGCGGCGCCAGTTGACCGACGATCTGCATCGCTACGAGGCGCGCGTCGCGTCGCGCGATCCGTCGATCGATGCACCCGACGCCGAGCACATCGTCGAGCGCTGGCGGCGCAAGATCCGCTTCGGCGATGAAGGGAGCCTGCTGCAAGGACTCTTCGTCGCGCAGCGCCGATAGGCCGCCCGTTCGACGGTCATTCAGGAGAAGCCGACATGCTGACATCGCATTCCGATCATCTGCAAATCGACTGGGAAACCGGCGGAACGGGCCGCTATCATTGGGTGTGGCTGCGCCAGGCCTGCGAGTGCGCAGAGTGCTTCAACGGCCACTGCCGGCAGCGCCATTTCGATCCGGGCGCGATTGCGCCCGGCATCCGGCCGGAGCGCGTGTCGCTCGGCGCGCACGGGCTGCGGATCGTCTGGCAGGACGCGCACGTGAGCACGTACGCGCTCGACCGGCTCGCGCGCGACGACTACCGCGACGGAAATTCCGCGGCCGACGCGCAAGCCGGCCCGCCCTGGACGCCGTGGCCCGAGCGCGGCGCGCCGGCGTCGAGCCATTTCAGCCTCGCCGACGTGCTGGAAAGCGACGCCGCGCTGCGGCTCGCGCTGAATCGTCTGTTCGAGTCGGGCCTTGTCGTGCTGAAAGCGGACGGCGGCGCGACGCGGCCTTTCGACGAGGTTCGCGAGCGTCTCGCGGGCTTTCTCGATCCGTCGTACTTCGGCGAATTCTTCGATCTCGAAATCAAGTCGGACGACGCGACCGACAGCGTGTCGTTCAGCACGAAGGCCTTGCCGCTGCACACCGACATTCCGTACTGCTCGCCGCCGCCCGACTACCAGTTCCTGTTCGGCCTCGACGTCGATCCGCGCTGCGCGCGCGAGCAAATCGGCTGCACGCGGTTCGTCGACGGCTGGGCGGTGCTGTCCGAATTGCGCGACGCGTCGCCGGACATGTTCGATCGGCTCGCGCACACGAACGTCGTCTATCGCGCCGAATATCCGAACGCGCGCAAGCGCTACGAGCATCGGACGCCGATCGTCCGGCTGCGGCCGGACGGTTGCGTCGAGCGCCTGATCAACAACCCGACGAAGATGTTCTTCGACGGCATCGGCTTCGACGATCTGATGCCGTTCTTCCGCGCGTATCACGCGCTCAAGGCGCGCCTCGTCGCGACGAGGCGATCGTATCTGCACACATGGACGCAGGGCGACATGGTCGTCTGGGACAACCGGCGGATCTTTCACGGACGCGGCGACTTCGGCGCACCCGGGATCGTGCGCACGCTGCGCGGCGGATATTTCAAGGAAGGCGAGCTGCGGGCGCGCGAGGCGTTTATCGCCGCGGCCGCGGCCGCGCGGCGCGCGGAGGGCTGAGCGCGGCGGCGCGTCGTCGATGCGCGCGCGGCGCTGTTCGCATGGCCGTCGCGGCCGCCGAAGCGCCGAACCCCGCGCTCGCCTGCGCGCGCATGAGACGGCCGGCGCGCGCAGGCTCGCTCGGATGTCGCCGGCCGGCTCGCATCGCGCGAGCCTGAATGCATCAAGCGGGATACGTGAGGCAGGCCGCGCCCGCCGCCACCGCCGCGCACGCGACGAAGCGCCGTCCGCTCGGCTTCTCGCCCAACCACGCCCAGCCGATCAGCACCGAAAACACGATGCTCGTCTCGCGCAGCGCGGCGATCGGGCCGACCGGGCCGCGCGACAGCGCGTCGACGACCGCCGCGTAGCTGATCAGCGAGATCAGCCCGCCCGCCGCGGATTTCAGCGTTTCGGCGCGCGTGAAGCCGGCGTTCAAGCGGCCGCCGACGAGGAGGAACACGGCGGGCATCGCGACGCCATACGCGATGAAGATCCACGCCGCGTACGCGAGCGGATGGCCCGCGACGCGCGAGCCGACGCCGTCGACCGTCACGTAGCCGCCGATGAAGAGCGCGGTCGCGAGCGCCGCGGCGAACGAGCGCGAACGAATCCGCGAGCGGCCGAGCGCGAGGCTCGCGATGCCGCCCGACACGAGCGCGATGCCCGCGAGCGGCGCGCCGCCGAGACGCTGGCCCGCCCACGCGTAGCCGCCCAGCGTGACGAGGAGCGGCACCGCGCCGCGCACGACCGGATAGACCTGGCTGAGCGCCGCGCCTTCATACGCGTAGGCGAGAAACACGCTGTAGCCGACCTGCAACGCGGCGGACGCCGCCAGGTACGGCCAGCTCGCGCGCGCGGGCAGCGGCAGCAGCGCCGCGCAGACGAGCGCCGCGGCGGTCGTCGCGAAGCTCATCACGGTGATGCTCCGCAGACGATCCGCGCCGCTTCTGAGCAGCGCGTTCCAGGTCGCGTGCAGGATCGCCGCGAACAGCACGAGCGCGATGACGGACGGCGTCATCGGCGCGCGGCGAACGCAGCGGGGGACGCGCAAGACGCGCAAGATGCAGGAAGCCCCGCCGCGGCGCGGCGGCGGGCGGATTGCGGACAAATCATGGCGGACCTCATTCCTACGCCGGCATTACCCGGATCAGGTTTAGGGGTCGTTCCTTGCGCGGAACCTCTCAGCCGATCGCCCGGCTCCCCCTGATGGCCGGGCTATTATCGGCAAGAATCCGGTGGCCGACAAGCCGACGCGGGTTGATTCGTTCGCCGTCTGCGAGCGTGTCGGTCGACGCGGGAAAATGGGGCGACGGGACGGCGTGGCAATGGAGCAATGGAGCAACAGGGCCGACCGCGACGCACGACCGATGCCGCGCATGTCGCCAAGCGCGCGGCGAGCAGGCTGCGGCCGCGCGATGCCGGCATAATGAACGCCGACGCCCCCACTTCTTTCGCCCGCGGCCGCCATGACGTTTGCCATCGTCGTCCTGAACCTGATCGGCTTCTTCGTCGAGCTCGCCGATCCCGACCGCGTGCTCTCGCTGTTCGCGCTGTGGCCGCCGCGGAACGGTGCGGGCGCCGCCGTGCCCGCGTTCCATCTCTGGCAAATCATCACGTACAGCATGCTTCACGCGGGGCTGTCGCACCTGCTCTTCAACATGCTCGGGCTCGTGATGTTCGGCCGCGACGTCGAGCGCTCGCTCGGCCGCGCGCGCTTCGGCACGCTTTATGTCGCGAGCGTCGTGTGCGGCGCGCTTACGCAGCTCGTCGTCGCGCGCTACACGGCGGCGGGCGCCGCGCCGACGATCGGCGCGTCGGCGGGCGTGTTCGGCGTGCTCGCCGGGTACGCGCTGCTGTATCCGTCGCGCCGCGTCGTGCTGCTGTTTCCGCCGATTCCGATGCCCGCGTGGGTGTTCGCGCTCGGCTACGCGGGCATCGAGCTGCTGCTCGGCGTCGCGGGCGCGGCGAGCGGCATCGCGCATTTCGCGCATCTGGGCGGGATGCTCGGCGCGCTCGTGCTGATGCTGTTCTGGACGCGGCCGAAAAGGGAGTGGCCGATCGAGTGAGCGCGGCCCGCACTCTGTCGCGCGACGGGCGGCACGGCCTGCCGCGCCGTCACTGCGGCACCGAATGATCGGCCTTGTTCGCCGGGCCGGCTTGCGTCGCCAGCTTCGGCGCGCCGGAATCGTCGCGGCCGCGCTTCGCCGCGCCCCCGCCCGCCGCCGAGTCGTCCAGCAGCGGCTCGTCGTTCACGAGCCGCACGAGCATTTCGTGATCGACGACTTCGTGCTTCAGCAGATACTGTGCGATCCGCTCGAGCGCGTCGCGCCGCTCCTTCAGCGTCCGCGACACGCGATCGTGCGCCTCGGCGAGGAGCCGCTGGATCTCGTCGTCGATCCGCGTCGCGGTGCTCTCGCTCCAGCGCTCGCCGCCCGGCTGCCAGACGACGGGCGGCAGCCCGCGGCTGTCGGCGTCGCCGAACGTCGCGAGGCCGATCCGCTCGCTCATCCCGTATCGGGCCACCATGTGCCGGGCCATTTCGGTCGCGCGCTCGAGATCGTTTTCCGCGCCCGTCGACACGTCGCCGAACACGATCTCCTCGGCGACGCGCCCGCCGAGCAGCACGTCGAGCCGATCGAGCAGCTCGCTCTTGCGCAGCACGTAGCGATCCTCGGTCGGCACCTGCTGCGTGTAGCCGAGCGCCGCGATTCCGCGCGGAATGATCGACACCTTCTTCACCGGATCGCTGTGCGCGCGGGTCTGCGCGATGAGCGCATGCCCGGCCTCGTGATGCGCGATCGTGACCTTCTCCTGCTCGCTCATCACGCGGCTCTTGCGCTCCATGCCCGTCATCGTCCGGTCGATCGCCTCGTCGAAATCCGACATCTCGATCGCCGGCTTGTCGAGCTCGGCCGCGTGCAGCGCCGCTTCGTTGACGATGTTCGCGAGATCCGCGCCGACGAAGCCCGGCGTGCGCGACGCGAGCTCGCCGAGATCGACGTCCGCCGCGAGCTTCACGTGCTTCACGTGCACCGACAGAATCTGCCGCCGCCCGGTCAGATCCGGCCGGTCGATCGCGATATGCCTATCGAAGCGGCCGGGGCGCAGCAGCGCGGGATCGAGAATCTCCGGACGATTGGTCGCCGCCATGATGATGACGCCCGAGTTCGCCTGGAAGCCGTCCATCTCGACGAGCAGCTGGTTGAGCGTCTGCTCGCGCTCGTCGTTGCCCGACGTGATGCCTGCGCCGCGCACCTTGCCGAGCGCGTCGAGCTCGTCGATGAAGATGATGCAAGGCGCTTTTTGCTGCGCCTGCTCGAACAGGTCGCGCACGCGCGCCGCGCCGACGCCGACGAACATCTCGACGAACGACGAGCCGCTCGTCGAGAAGAACGGCACGCCCGCCTCGCCCGCGACCGCCTTCGCGAGCAGCGTCTTGCCGGTGCCGGGCGCGCCGACGATCAGCACGCCCTTCGGAATCTTGCCGCCGAGCCGCTGATAGCGCGCGGGCGCGCGCAGGAACGCGACGATCTGCTGGAGCTCGGCCTTCGCCTCGTCGATGCCGGCGATGTCGTCGAAATCGATGCCGGTCTTCGCCTCCACGTAAACCCGCGGCTTGCTCTTGCCGACGCCCGACCAGTCCTGCAGCCCGCCGCGCGGGCGCCGCAACATCACGTTCCAGACGATCGCGAACACCGCGATCGGCACGATCCACGACGCGAGCGTGCCGATCCAGGTGTCGTCCTCCGCGCCACGGTAGCGGGTGCCCGTCGCGGCGAGCGTGTCGATCAGGCGCTCGTCGGTCACGCGCCTCGTCGTGAAGCGCCACGGCGCGCCCGCGCGCTTGATCGCGTCGGCGTCGGACGCGGGCAGCGCCGCCGCGGCCGTGCTGTTGCGCAGGACGCCCGTGATCCGCGTCGGGCTGACTTCGAGATCGTCGACCTGCGCGGCCGTCGCAAGCTTGCGGAAGTCGCTGTACGCGATTTGCGTCGCGGGCGCGCTCAGCGTCGCGAGCTGCAGCGCGAGCAGCACCATGAAAACGAGCACGACGACGAAGCCCAAGTATCCGGTTTCGCTCTTCATCGGGATGCCTCGGCGTGTGTTCGGCGGTACGAAGTGGTCGGCGGACGCGCACGCGCTAGGCGGCGTCGCGCATCCAGTGCGCGCGCAGCACGTCCTCTCCTTCACGATAGTCGATTTCGAGCTCGCCGCGATGCGCGCGCACGAGCGCCTCGCTCAGCCGGTGGACGAGGTGCGAGCCCGTCGTGCGCACGATCATCCCTGCGGGCCGCGTGTCGATCGACACGATGCGCTCGAACGGCCGGTCGTGGCGCTCGCCGCCCGCCCGATGGCGCAGCAGCGCGACGATGTCGTCGCAATGGCGCGCGAAATAGCCGCCTTCAAGCACGAGTTCGCCCGCGCCCGCGCGCTCGCGGATGCGCCGGCACGCGGGGCACACGATCTGCAGCAGCGCGCCCGCCGCCGCATGCCAAGTCCAGCGGCCACCGTCGTACAGCGCGCCGCATTCGGTGCAGCCCATGCCACTCTTCAGGCGAGCCGGCGCGCCGTAGCCGTGCGCCGCGTGCGCGCGCGGCGCGTCCCGATCACGGCGCAGCCTCATCGCCGCATAGAGTTCGTTCGATCCGTAGATCATCGTCTTTCCTTGTCGATATGTCGTACGTTTCGCGTGCGGCGCCGGGCGCTCGTCGGCGGCATGCGCTTGCATCGTGGGAATGGCGGCGCGCGGCCGGGGCGCGACGTACATGAGCGAGCATCGGCGATCGCCCGCACGTGCGGTTGACGCCGATCAACGCTTGACGAAATCTTGCCGCCTCGCGCGCACCGATTGGTACAGATCCGTAGCCAATGGACGAAGGCCGATACGATCGGCCCCAGGCAGGCGAACGGCGCGCTCGGGCGGATCGCGGGGCGCCATATGTCGTGGGGGGCGGCATATCGCGCGTCGCCGCCGTTCGTGAACGGCCGCGCGTGTGCCGCGATTGCCGTGGCGCAGCATGGCCACGGCAATTCGCGCCGCTTGCCGGCGGCGCCCGCTGGACGATCGCGCGGATGTCGACGGAAGACGCCGAACGACGACACGGTGACGCGCCGCAATACGCGATCGCGCCTCGAAAGGCGTGTCTGATCCTTTCGGCAACGCCCGTCATCGGCGCGAGCGACGCTTGCGGGCCGCCGCTCGCAGTTGAGGCAATACTCGATTGCAATTCATCTTGACATCAATCAATGTAACGTTTTGGCGACGAACGCCGATGCCCGGCGCAAGCCAACGCGCGACGCGCAACTCGCATCGCGGCTCAAGCATCGCGTGCGGGCCGCCCGTGCGTCCAGAACACGATACGGAGACACCTCAAGATGACGCGCTACGACACGATCATCCGCAACGGCCTATGGTTCGACGGCACGGGCGCCGAGCCCCGCGCGCGCGACCTCGGCATCCGCGACGGCCGGGTCGCGACGGTGTCCGACGCACCGCTCGCGGCCGATGGCGCGGACGTGATCGACGCGGCCGGCAAATGGGTGCTGCCCGGCTTCGTCGACATCCATACGCATTACGACGCCGAGATCCTCGTGTCGCCGGGGCTGCCCGAATCGGTGCGGCACGGCGTGACGAGCGTTTTCCTCGGCTCGTGCTCGCTGTCGACGGTTCACGCGGACGCGCTCGACTGCACCGATCTCTTCAGCCGCGTCGAGGCGCTGCCGCGCGAGCAGATGCTCGCCGTGCTGTCGCGCGCGAAGACCTGGGACACCGCGGCCGCGTACGTCCGCCATCTCGAATCGCTGCCGCTCGGCCCGAACGTCGCCGCGTTCCTCGGCCATTCGGATTTGCGCACGCACGTGCTCGGCCTCGGGCGCGCAGTGGACGACCGCGTGCGGCCGCACGAGGCCGAACTGCAAAGGATGGAGCGGCTGCTCGACGACGCGCTCGACGCGGGCTTCGTCGGGCTGTCGTCGATGACGACGCCGTGGGACAAGCTCGACGGCGAGCGCTACCGGTCGAAGTCGCTGCCGTCGACGTTCGCGACGTGGCGTGAATACCGGCGGCTGAACCGCGTGCTGCGCCGCCGCGGCCGCGTGCTGCAAAGCGCGCCGAACACGACGAATCCGCTGAACGGCCTGCTCTTCATGGCCGCGAGCTGCGGCTACTTCGTGCGCAAGCCGCTGCGCACGTCGCTCCTCGTCGCGGCGGACAGCAAGGCCGCGCCGCGCGGCACCGTCGACGTGCTGCTCAACGGCGTGCGGCTCGCGAATGCGCTCTTTCGCGGCGAGCTCGTCTGGCAGCATCTGCCGGTGCCGTTCCAGGTCTACGCGGACGGGATCGATTTCGTGATCTTCGAGGAATTCGGCGCGGGCCGCGCGGCGCTGCACCTGAACGACGCGCTCGAGCGCAACAGGCTGCTGCAGAACGAAGGCTACCGGCGCGAGTTCCGCAAGCAGGTCGGCAAGGGGCTCGACCTGAGGCTCTGGACGCGCGATCTGCACGACACGCGGATCGTCGGGTGCCCGGACGCGTCGGTCGTCGGCAAGTCGTTCGGCCAGGTCGCCGACGAGCGCGGCATCCATCCGGCAGACGCGTTCCTCGACCTCGTCGTCGCGCACGGGCAAAAGGTGCGCTGGTGCATGACGATCGCGAATCACCGCGCGGACGTGCTCGACCGGATCGCCGCGCATCCCGCGTTGCAGATCGGCTTCGCCGATTCGGGCGCGCACCTGCGCAACATGGCGTTCTACAACGCGCCGGTGCGCTTCCTGCGCCGCGTGCGCGAGGCCGAGCGCGCCGGGCGGCCGTTCATGTCGGTGCAGCGGGCGGTGCATCGCCTGACGGGCGAGCTCGCCGGGTACTTCGGGATCGACGCCGGCACGCTGCGCGTCGGCGATCGGGCGGACGTCGCGATCGTCGATCCCGCGCATCTCGACGCGTCGGTCGACGCCTGTCACGAGGCGGACATGAGCGTGTTCGGCGGGCTGCGCCGGCTCGTGAACCGCAGCGGCGCGGCGGTCGCGGCGACGCTCGTCAACGGGCAGGTCGTGTATCGCGACGGCGCGTTCGCCGACGGCTTCGGCGAAACGCGGCGCGCCGGGCATTTCCTGCGGGCCGCGACGCGTTAGGCGTCAGGCCGCCCGAGCGCGAAGGACGGCGCGGGGCGGCCTGCGCCGTCGTCGACCGGGTACTTCTGCAAGCGGGTCGACAAGCGCCTTGGCGGGCGTTCCTGCGAACGCTTCCGCACGCCGTTTAGCGAGTCTTTCTTGCGATGCCCTTGGCGATGTGCGCGGGCGCGTGCTCGGGCTCGGGCTCGGGCTCGACGCAAACGCGAGCGCGCCCGCGCCAAATCGTCCGGCCCGCCCATCGCTTCGCGGGCTTCTTGACTTGATTCATCACGGGCTTCTTCACCCGCTGTATCGCGGCCGGGCGAATCGCGGCTCCACTATTCGCGCGGCGCGCCGCGCACGCCGCCCATGCACTTCACGCTCGTCGCTTGGCAACGCCGACATCGCCCGGCGTTCGGCACCGCGTCGCGCCCGGGGCGTCGCGGATGCCGTTCGTCGCGGCGCGCTTGCTTCGGGCGCGCACGCCGGCATCACGCGCCGGCGTCGCCCAAGCCCCCGGCGAATCGCGACGCGCCCGGTCATTCGTCGCGCGACGGCGCGCGCCCTTCCGCATCCGGCTCCCCGGCGGCGCATGGCCGTATGCGGTACGCGCAGCGGCGCGCGCCGACCGGAATATGCTCGATGCGCTCGATCGTCAGCGCATCGCCGAGCATCTCGCGGAAGATCTCGAGCTCGGAGCGACAGAAGCCCTGGCACGCGGTGGCGGCCGCGCAGATCGGGCAGTGATTCTCGATGAAGAGCCAGCCGTCCCCGTCGGGCGCGCGCGACCATTCGGCGAAGTAGCCTTCGCGGTCGCGCAGTTCCGCGAGACGCGCGATGCGCGTCTGCGGGTCCGTCACGCCCTCGAGCGTTTGCGTGTACGTGCGGCGCATCTCCGTCTCGCGCGCGGAGATCAGCAGATCGAGCGTCGGCTGGCCGAGCGTCGTGCGGATGATCCGGATCAGGTCGACCGTCATGTCCGCGTGCGCGTCCGGGAAATGGCCGTGGCCGAGCGGCGTGAGCCGCCAGATCCGCGCCGGCCGCCCGACGCCCTGCGCGACGTTCTCCGCCTCGACGAGCCCGTCCGCCTCGAGCTTCTTCAACTGCTGCCGCGCGGCCTCGGCCGTCGTGCCGAGATACGCGCCGAGCTCGGCCGCCTGCAACGGGCCGCGGCGCTTCAGCACGTTCAGCACGCGCTCGGAAACCGGGATTTCCTGCTTCGAAAAAGTATCGTCCATCGCTGCATTATCAAATGTTGGGCTTGCGCAATGCAACGATAACGCAAGCCGGCCACGCCAATCACCCAAATAAACCAAGGATATTCTTGACTTATTCCGTTGTCAGACAAATCATGTCCCCGATTCTTACAAAATGACTGAGAGATTTCCATGGGCCGTCGGCTATTGCTTGCATTGGCGCTATTGGCGTTCATTTTCGGCGGGCTGTTTCTGTGGCGGGAAAGCCGCGTGCAGGCCGCCGATCATCCCCCCGCTCCCCCGCCCGCGCTGACGGTTTCCGCCGTCGCCGTGCGCGCCGCGCCCGAGCGCGTGTCGATCGACGCGGTTGGCTCGCTCGACGCGGTCCGCCAGGTGACGCTCGCGCCCGAAGTGGCCGGTCGCGTCGTCGCGCTGCATTTCGAGGCCGGCACGACGGTGCGCAAGGGCCAACTGATCGTCCAGCTCTTCGACGAGCCCGAGCGCGCGAAGCTCGCGTCGATCCAGGCAAAGGCCGCGTTCGCGAAGCGCCAGCTCGATCGCTCGCAGGCGCTCGCGCTAACGGGCGCCGAGCCGCGCAATATCTATGACCAGCACCGCTTCGATTTCGACGCGTCCGCGGCCGACATCCGCGAGACGCAGGCGGTGATCACGCAAAAGGCGGTGCGCGCGCCGTTCGACGGCGTGCTCGGCCTGCGCCGCGCGAACCTCGGCCAATACCTGAACGCGGGCGACGCGATCGCGACGCTGACCGATCTCGACACGCTGTACGCGAACTTCACGGTGCCGCAGAAGAGCTTGAGCCAGCTGCGCCTCGGCCAGAACGTGTCGATCACGACGGACGCGTATCCGGATCGCACGCTCGTCGGCCGCGTGAGCGCGATCGAGCCGCAGGTCGGCGCCGACACGCGCAACGTCGCCGTGCAGGCGACGCTCGCGAACCCCGGTCACCTGCTGCGCCCGGGGATGTACATCCAGGCGCGGCTCGAGCTGCCGCCGCGCGAGCGCGCGCTGACGGTGCCCGACACCGCGGTGCAGACGTCGCAGCGCGGCGAATCGGTGCTCGTCGTCGGCAAGCCGGGCCGCGACGGCCTCGGCGTCGTGCGGCTGCAGCCCGTGCGCACCGGCCGGCGTGCCGAAGGCCGCATCGCGATCGCCGAGGGCCTGCGTCCGGGCGACGTGGTCGTCACGTCGGGCCAGGTGAGGCTCGCGGCGGGCGACAAGGTGAAGGTCGCGCTCGAGGACGGCGCATCGTCGGGAGCCGAGCAATGAACGCCGGCACGCCTCACGATTCGGGCGCAACCCGCGCGCGCTTCACGGACGTATTCGTCCGCCGCCCGGTGCTGTCGCTCGTGATGAGCCTGCTGATCCTGCTCGTCGGCCTGCGCGCGCTGATGTCGCTGCCGGTGCGCCAGTATCCCGCGCTCGAGAGCGCGACGATCAGCGTCGAGACCGACTACCCCGGCGCGTCGCAGGATCTGATGCAGGGCTTCGTGACGACGCCGATCGCGCAGTCGATCGCGACGGCCGACGGGATCGAATACATCACGTCGACGACGACGCAGGGCAAGAGCGTCGTGAAGGCGCGGCTGCGCCTGAACGCGAACGCGGACCGTGCGATGACCGAGGTGATGGCGAAGGTCCAGCAGGTCAAGTACAAGCTGCCCGCGGATGCGTACGACTCGGTGATCACGAAGCTGACCGACGCGCCGACCGCCGTGATGTACCTCGGCTTCGCGAGCGACACGCTGTCGATCCCGCAGATCACCGATTACGTGGTGCGCGTCGCGCAACCGCTCGTGACGACCGTGCCGGGCGTCGCGTCGGCCGAGATCCTCGGCGGCCAGAACCTCGCGATGCGGGTCTGGCTCGACGCGACGCGGCTCGCCGCGCACGGGCTGTCCGCCGGCGACGTCGCCGCAGCGATTCGCGCGAACAACGTGCAGGCGGCGCCCGGTCAAGTCAAGGGATCGCTCACGATCGCCGACATCTCGGCGAACACCGATCTGACCGACGTCGGCGCGTTCAACGGGATGGTCGTGAAGAACGATCCGAACGGCGGCGGGCTCGTGCGGCTGAAGGACGTCGCGACGGTCGAGATCGGCGGCGAGAACTACAACTCGAGCGCGCTGATGAACGGCCGGCGCGCGGTGTACATCGCGGTCAACGCGACGCCCGCCGGCAATCCGCTCGAAATCGTGCGCGGCGTCGGCGCGGTGCTGCCGGCGATGGAGCGCAACAAGCCGGCGAGCATCCAGATCGCGAACATGTTCGACGGCGCGCGCTTCGTCAACGCGTCGATCGCCGAGGTCCGCTCGACGCTCGCCGAGGCGATCGCGATCGTCGTCGTCGTGATCTTCCTGTTCCTCGGCTCGTTTCGCGCGGTGATCATTCCGGTGCTGACGATTCCGCTGTCGCTCGTCGGCTCGGCCGCGCTGATGCTCGCGGCGGGCTTCTCGCTGAACCTGCTGACGCTGCTCGCGATGGTGCTCGCGATCGGGCTCGTCGTCGACGACGCGATCGTCGTCGTCGAGAACATTCACCGGCACATCGAGGAAGGCGAGCCGCCCGTGCGCGCGGCGCTGATCGGCGCGCGCGAGATCGCGTCGCCCGTGCTCGTGATGATGGCGACGCTGATCTCCGTCTATGCGCCGATCGGGCTGATGGGCGGCCTCACGGGCTCGCTCTTCAAGGAGTTCGCGTTCACGCTCGCGGGCGCGGTGCTCGTGTCGGGGATCGTCGCGCTCACGCTGTCGCCGATGCTCGGTTCGCTGCTCCTGACGAGCAAGATGTCCGAAGGCCGGGTCGCGAAGGCGATCGAGCACACGCTCGAGCGCGTCACTCGCGTCTATCAGCGCGGCCTGCACGCGAGCCTCGCCGCGCGGCCGGCGATTCTCCTGATCGGCGTCGGCGTGCTGGCGGGCATCGTGCTGCTCTTCTCCGGCGTGAAGCGCGAGCTCGCGCCGCAGGAGGACCAAGGCTCGATCATGGTCGCGGTGAAGGCGCCGCAGTATGCGAACCTCGATTACATGGAGCGCTACGCGCCCGACATCGAGCGCGTGTTCCGCACGCTGCCCGAAGCCGACACGAGCTTCATCCTCAACAGCTACGGCGGCAGCAACCTCGGCTTCGCCGGCGTGAACCTCGTCGACTGGGAGAAGCGCACGCGCAGCGCGTCGACACTGCAGGCGCTGATCCAGGCGCGCGGCGACCAGATCCGCGGCGACCGCGTGTTCGCGTTCCAGCTCCCGGCGCTGCCCGCGTCGAGCGGCGGGCTGCCGATCCAGATGGTGCTGCGCGCGCCGTCGAGCTTCGCGGATCTCTACGCGCAAATGGAGCGGATCAAGGCGGCGGCGCAAAAGAGCGGCCTTTTCGCGGTCGTCGACAGCGATCTGACGTTCGACAGCCGCGCGGTGGGCGTGACGATCGACCGCAATCAGGCGAACACGCTCGGCGTGACGATGAAGGACATCGCCGACACGCTCGCCGTGCTCGTCGGCGAGAACTACGTGAATCGCTTCAACTTCAAGGGCCGCTCGTACGACGTGATTCCGCAGGTGTCGCGCGGCGAGCGGCTGTCGTCGGAGATGCTGAGCCGCTATTACGTGAAGACGGGCTCCGGCCAGATGATCCCGCTGTCGACGGTGATCCACGTGACGAACGGCAGCCAGGCGAACGCGCTCAGCCAGTTCAACCAGATGAATTCGGCGACGTTTTCCGCCGTGCCAGCGGCGGGCGTGACGATGGGCGAAGCGGTCGCGTTCCTCGAGGCGCAGAAGCTGCCGTCCGGCTTCTCGATCGACTGGCTCGGCGAATCGCGACAGTACGTGCAGGAAGGCAACCGGCTCGCCGTCACGTTCGGCTTCGCGCTGATCGTGATCTTCCTCGTGCTCGCCGCGCAGTTCGAGAGCCTGCGCGATCCGCTCGTGATCCTGGTGTCGGTGCCGCTGTCGATTTGCGGCGCGCTCGCTCCGCTCTACCTCGGCTTCGCGACGCTCAACATCTACACGCAGATCGGGCTCGTCACGCTGATCGGCCTGATTTCGAAGCACGGGATTCTGATGGTCAGCTTCGCGAACGATCTGCAGCGCCACGAAGGGCTCGACCGGCGCGCCGCGATCGAGCGGGCGGCGGCCGTGCGGCTGCGGCCGATCCTGATGACGACCGCGGCGATGGTCGCGGGCCTCGTGCCGCTCGTGTTCGCGGCTGGCGCCGGCGCGGCGAGCCGCTTCGCGATCGGCATCACGGTGTCAACGGGCATGCTGGTCGGCACGCTCTTCACGCTGTTCGTGCTCCCCACCGTCTACACGTTCGTCGCGAAGGACCACGGCGCGGCGATGCGCAGCGAGCGCGCGCAACTCCTCGCGGCAATCCGATGACCATGAACGACACGATGCATCGCTTTCCCAACGATACGGCGCCGAACGCGCGCCGCCACCGCCGCGCGCCAGGCGCGGCCGCCTCGATCACGCGCTCGGCGGCCTGCTCGATCGCCGTCGCAGTCGCCCTGCTCGCGACGGGCTGCACGCTCGCGCCGCGCTACGAGCGTCCGGCCGCGCCCGTGTCGGGCGCGTTCCCGACCGACGGCGTCTACG
>NZ_JPWT01000048.1:0-1179 GCF_000773065.1 Burkholderia sp. ABCPW 111
AAGTTTGAGCGGACCAAGCCGCACGTGAACGTTGGTACGATTGGTCACGTTGACCACGGCAAGACGACGCTGACGGCGGCGATCGCGACGGTTCTGTCGGCGAAGTTCGGCGGCGAAGCGAAGAAGTACGACGAAATCGACGCGGCGCCGGAAGAAAAGGCGCGCGGCATCACGATCAACACGGCGCACATCGAGTACGAAACGGCGAACCGCCACTACGCACACGTCGACTGCCCGGGCCACGCCGACTACGTGAAGAACATGATCACGGGCGCGGCGCAGATGGACGGCGCGATCCTGGTGTGCTCGGCAGCAGACGGCCCGATGCCGCAAACGCGTGAGCACATCCTGCTGGCGCGTCAGGTCGGCGTGCCGTACATCATCGTGTTCCTGAACAAGTGCGACATGGTGGACGACGCCGAGCTGCTCGAGCTGGTCGAGATGGAAGTGCGCGAACTGCTGTCGAAGTACGACTTCCCGGGCGACGACACGCCGATCATCAAGGGTTCGGCGAAGCTGGCGCTGGAAGGCGACAAGGGCGAGCTGGGCGAAGTGGCGATCATGAACCTGGCGGACGCGCTGGACACGTACATCCCGACGCCGGAGCGCGCGGTGGATGGTGCGTTCCTGATGCCGGTGGAAGACGTGTTCTCGATCTCGGGCCGCGGTACGGTGGTGACGGGTCGTGTCGAGCGTGGCGTGGTCAAGGTCGGCGAGGAAATCGAAATCGTCGGTATCAAGCCGACGGTGAAGACGACCTGCACGGGCGTTGAAATGTTCCGCAAGCTGCTGGACCAAGGTCAGGCAGGCGACAACGTCGGTATCCTGCTGCGCGGCACGAAGCGTGAAGACGTGGAGCGCGGCCAGGTTCTGGCGAAGCCGGGTTCGATCACGCCGCACACGCACTTCACGGCTGAAGTGTACGTGCTGAGCAAGGACGAAGGCGGCCGTCACACGCCGTTCTTCAACAACTACCGTCCGCAGTTCTACTTCCGTACGACGGACGTGACGGGCTCGATCGAGCTGCCGAAGGACAAGGAAATGGTGATGCCGGGCGACAACGTGTCGATCACGGTGAAGCTGATCGCGCCGATCGCGATGGAAGAAGGTCTGCGCTTCGCGATCCGCGAAGGCGGCCGCACCGTCGGCGCCGGCGTCGTCGCCAAGATCATCGAGTAA
>NZ_JPWT01000049.1:0-1008 GCF_000773065.1 Burkholderia sp. ABCPW 111
TCGGGTACTTCGGGTACTTCGGGTACTTCGGGTACTTCGGGTACTTCGGGCACTTCGGGCACTTCGGGCACTTCGGGCACTTCGGGCACTTCGGGCACTTCGGGCACTTCGGGCACTTCGGGCACTTCCGGTACTTCCGGCACCGCCTCCTCCCCGCTCGGCAACATCCTCGCGCAGACCGGCAACCTGATCACCGCGACGGGCAACGTCGTCTCCGCCACCGGCAACCAGATCTCCGGCACGTCGGTGCCTGGCGTGAACAGCGCGACGACCACGAACCTCGGCAACGCCGTCAGTTCGCTCGGCAACGGCGTCCAGACGCTCGGCAACGGCACCGCCGCCGGCCTCGGCACGCTCGGCACGTCGACGAACCCGCTCGGCCCGACGCTCACGTCGACGTCCGGCGTCGTGTCGAACGTCGGCAATGCCGTTTCGTCGCTCGGCGGCGTCGTGACGAGCATCGGCACCGGCCCCCTCGCGCCGCTCGCGCCCGTCACGTCGCCGCTCGGCGGCGCGGTCGGCACGCTCGGCAGCACCGTCACGCAGGTCGGTTCCGGCCTGAACAGCGTGCTCACGAGCGCGCCCGTCCAGCAACTCGAAACCGGCGTCAGCGCGGTCATCAACCCGATCACGAACGCCGTCTCGGGCACGACGCAAACGATCGGCACCGTCACCGGCCTCGGCGCGCCCGTCAACAATCTGCTGACCACCGTCGGCGGCGGGCTGAACGCGGCCGGCGCGAAGGTGTCGGGCTCGACGAACAACCAGGTGGTCCAGGCGGTCGGCGGCGTCGTCAGCCAGTTGGGCAACACGGTCTCGAGCGTCGGCGGCCTGCTGACGGGCGGCACGACCAATCCGCTCGCGCCGATCACGGGCGCGCTGTCGGGTGGCACGACGAACCCGCTCGCGCCGATCACGAGCGCGCTGTCGGGCGGCACGACGAACCCGCTTGCACCGATCACGAGCGCGCTGTCGGGCGGCACGACGAACCCGCTTGCACCGATCACG
>NZ_JPWT01000050.1:0-107633 GCF_000773065.1 Burkholderia sp. ABCPW 111
GCTGAACGCTGAACGCTGAACGCTGAACGCTGAACGCTGAACGCTGAACGCTGAACGCTGAACGCTGAACGCTGAACGCTGAACGCTGAACGCTGAACGACAAAAGGCGCCCACAGGGCGCCTTTCGCATTTCCGGCTCAGGCGACGCGAGCATCCGGGTTCGTGAGTCGCGCCGCGAATCATGCGAGGCGCGGCGGCGCATCACATACGACGCGCGGCCGCCCCCGTTCGCTCAGATTTCTTCGTAGAGCGGCAGCGTCAGGAACTCGGTGAAGTTCTCCGACGTCGACATCTGCTCGAAGATCACCGCGGCGCGATCGTAAGGCGCCGTGTCGCCGCCGACCACTTGCTTCACGTTCTCGAGCTCGGCCTTCGCGTACTCGCGCACGAGCTCGGCCGTAACCTTGCGGCCGTCGTCGAGCACGCCCTTCGGCGAGCGAATCCACTGCCAGACTTGCGAGCGCGAAATCTCGGCGGTCGCCGCGTCTTCCATCAGGTTGTGGATCGGCACGCAGCCGTTGCCCGCGAGCCACGAGCCGAGGTAGTGAATGCCGACGTTGACGTTGTTGCGCAGGCCCGCTTCGGTGATCGGCGCTTCCGGCTGGAAGTCGAGCAGGTTCTTGCCTTCGATCTGCACGTCGTCGCGCTGCTTGCCGATCTGGTTCGGCTTGTCGCCGAGCACCTTGACGAACTCTTCCATCGCGAGCGACACGAGGCCCGGGTGCGCGACCCAGCCGCCGTCGTAGCCGTCGGTCGCGTCGCGCTGCTTGTCAGCGCGCACGCCGCCCATCGCCTTGTCGTTCGCTTCCGGATCGTTCTTGATCGGGATCAGCGCGCTCATCCCGCCGATCGCCGGCGCGTTGCGCTTGTGGCAGGTCTTCAGCAGCAGCAGCGCGTAGGCGCGCATGAACGGCACCGTCATCGTGATCTTCGCGCGGTCGGCGAGGCAGAAATCGCGGTCGTTCTTGAACTTCTTGATCGCGGAGAAGATGTAGTCCCAGCGGCCGGCGTTCAGGCCCGAGCTGTGCTCGCGCAGTTCGTACAGGATCTCGTCCATCTCGAACGCGGCGAGGATCGTCTCGATCAGCACGGTCGCGCGGATCGTGCCGCGCGGGATGCCGACCTGTTCCTGCGCGGCGACGAAGATGTCGTTCCAGAGACGCGCCTCGAGATGGCTTTCCATCTTCGGCAGATAGAAATACGGGCCCGAGCCGCGCGCGATGAGTTCCTTCGCGTTGTGGAACAGGAACAGGGCGAAATCGAAGATGCCGCCCGACACGCGCTCGCCGTCGACCGTCACGTGCTTCTCGTCGAGGTGCCAGCCGCGCGGACGCACGATCAGCGTCGCGATCTTGTCGTTGAGCTTGTACGACTTGCCGTTCTGCTCGAGCGAGATCGTGCGGCGCACCGCGTCCTTCAGGTTGATCTGGCCGTCGATCTGGTTCGTCCAGCTCGGCGCGTTCGAATCCTCGAAGTCCGTCATGTACGAATCCGCGCCCGAGTTCAGCGCGTTGATGATCATCTTGCGCTCGACGGGGCCCGTGATCTCGACGCGGCGGCACTGCAAGTCCGCCGGCAGCGGCGCGACCTTCCAGTCGCCTTCGCGGATCGCTTGCGTCTCGGCGAGGAAGTCGGGGCGCTCGCCGGCGTCGAGGCGCTTCGTGCGTTCGACGCGCGCGGCCAGCAGCTCGCGGCGGCGCGGCGCGAACTGGCGGTGCAGCTTCGCGACGAGCTCGAGCGCGTCGGGCGCGAGAATCGCTTCGTAACCGGGCTTGATCTCGCCCGTGATCGCCATGCCTTGCGGCAGCTTCAGCGTCGTGGTCATCGGTTTTCTCCTTGGTCGGTCAGTTACGCAGTGGTGCAATTGCATGAAATGGGGCCGCGCGACGCGTCAGGCGGCGGGCGTCGGGCGCGCGCGGCCGGCCGTTTTCGCGGCGGCGGGCGGCGCATCCAGAAAGGCGAGCAGGTCGGCCATGCCGGCGCCCGTGCCCGCGGGCGGCGAGTCGAGTTCCTCGAACGGCGCGCCCGTGCGGTTCAGCCAGAATGTCCGGTAGCCGAACCAGCCGGCGCCCGCGACGTCCCAGCCGTTCGACGACACGAACGCGATGTCGGCGGGCGCCGCGTCGAACGCCGTCGCGCCGAGTGCGTACGCGGCGGGCGACGGCTTGTACGCGCGCGCCGTGTCGACCGACAACACGCGGTCGAACAGGCCGATCATCCCGGCGCTCTTGATCGCGATGTCGAGCATCTGCGGATTGCCGTTCGACAGGATCGCGAGCTTCGGCGGCGTCTTGCGCGCACGCAGCGCGCGCAGCGTCGGCACCGTGTCGGGATACGTCGACAGGCACGCATATTCGTCCATCAGCCGCTTCTCGGCGGCCGCAGGCAGCGCGAGGCCGAGCGCGCGCGCGGCGAAGCGCAGCGCGTCGAGCGTCAGGTCCCAGAACGGCCGGTAGCGCGCGCCCGCCGGATCGGCGAGCGTGCGCAACTGCGAGTATTCGATCTGCTTGCGCCGCCAGAGCTGCGACAGCGGCTCGCCGCGCCCCGGAAACATCTGTTCCGCCGCGGCGACGACCGCGTGCACGTCGAACAGCGTGCCGTACGCGTCGAAGAGGATCGCCTTCGGGAAGGCGGGCGGGATGCCGGGCATGACGTTGCGCTCCACGATCAGAGGTCGAAATCGATTCTATTAGTGATGGCTTGAACTAAAAAAGACAGTAATCATCACTTGATCTTTTACTTTTCGATATCTAATCTGGAGCGATTTCATGTTCAACGGAGCGGACGGCTCGCGCCGCCCGCGCACGGGATGGATCGCTTCAAACAGATCGAAACGTTCGCCGCGGTCGCCGCGAAGGGCAGCCTGTCGGCGGCCGCGCACGCTGAAGGGGTCGCGCCCGCGATCATCGGCCGCCGGCTCGACGCGCTCGAGGAGCGGCTCGGCGTGAAGCTGCTCGTACGCACGACGCGCAAGCTCACGTTGACGTTCGAAGGCTCCGCGTTCCTCGAGGATTGCCAGCGGATCATCAACGACATGCAGAACGCCGAGGCGAGCGTGTCCGCGGGCGGCGTGAAGGCGAGCGGGCACCTGCGCGTGTCGGCGCCCGCGGGCTTCGGCCGGCGGCACGTCGCGCCGCTCGTGCCGGCGTTCACCGATGCGCATCCGGACGTATCGGTCACGCTCGATCTGTCCGACCGAATGGTCGACCTCGTCAACGAGGGCTTCGATTGCGCGGTACGCCTGGGCGAGCTGCCCGATTCGTCGCTCGTGTCGCTCAAGCTCGGCGAGAACCGCCGCGTGTGCGTCGCGTCGCCCGCGTATCTCGCGCGCGCGGGCATGCCGGCGACGCTCGCCGATCTCGCGCGCCACCGCTGCCTCGCGCTCGCGGCGAACGCGAACCAGCAGCGCGGCTGGACGTTCGTCGACGAAGGCAAGATCGTGTCGATCCGCGTGTCGGGCCCGATGGAGTGCTCGGACGGCGCGGTGCTGCACGAATGGTGCCTCGACGGGCACGGCCTCGCGTGGCGCTCGTGGTGGGAGGTCGGCGCCGACATCGCGGCGGGCCGGCTGGTGAGGGTGCTCGACGCGTTCGCCGCGCCGCCGATCGGCATTCACGCGGTGTTCCCGCAGCGCCGGCATCTGCCGCTCAGGGTCCGGCTCTTTCTCGATTTCCTGAAGCACACGTACGAGCGGCCCGGCTACTGGGGGTGACGCCGGTGCGGCGGCGCGGGCCTTCGCCGCGCGCGCGGGGCGTTCGCGCACCACTTCGGCATGCGCTGCGCACGCACAATTCGCGCCCGGCTGCGCGCGTTTCCGATATGAGGGCGAACCCTCTAGCGCGTGCGGCGGCGCGATTTCGCGCACTACAATCGAATCACGCAGCGTCCGCACGGGCCGCCCGGCATCGGCCGGCCGTCGCGGGTACGCCCGCGCCCGGACGCGCCGCAGTTGCCGACGGAGCTCGCCATGTTCAAGCACATCCTGGTTCCGACCGACGGGTCCGATCTGTCGAAGAAAGCGATCGACGGCGCGATCGATCTCGCGCAGGCGGTCGGCGCGCGGGTGACGGCCTACGCGTGCCTGCCGCAGTATCCGTACTCGCCGTTTTCCGAAGTCGTGATCGAACCGCCCGCCGATTTCCGCGAGCGTAGCGAGCGCGAGGCGCGCGCGCATCTGGCCGACGTCGAGGCCGCCGCGCGGCGCGCGGGCGTCGCGTGCGAATCGGCGACGAGCGTGCATCCGTCGCCGTATCTCGGCATCATCGAAGCCGCCGAGCGGGGCGGCTGCGACGTGATTTTCATGGCGTCGCACGGCAGGCGCGGGCTCGGCAGCCTGCTGATCGGCAGCGAGACGCAGCGCGTGCTGACCCATACGAAGATTCCCGTGATCGTCTATCGATAGCGTGTCGCGCGTAGCCCGACGAACGGCCGCGACGCGCCAGCCGAGAAAAAAATACGCGCGCCGGGCAGGGACCGGCGCGCTTCAATGTCGGCGACGTCGCGAGACGCCGCGCACCCTCGGGCAGGCATGGCGCAACCATGCGCGCGGCGGGTGAGTTCTCCCTGATATGGTCTTGGTCTTGCCGGATGCGCGCCGCGGCGGCTCGTGGCCGCGCGCGGCGCACCTGCGCCCGTCGGAGCTCAGGCGACTTTCTGGCCGTCGAAGAACTGTTCGTCTTCCGTCGAGCCATGCAGCGCGGTCGTCGACGCTTCGCGCTCGACCGTCTGCGTCACTGCGTCGAAGTAGCCGGTGCCCACTTCGCGCTGGTGCTTGACCGCGGTGAAGCCCTTGTCGGCCGCCGCGAACTCGGCTTGCTGCAGTTCGACGAACGCGCTCATCTGCGTGCGGGCATAGCCGTGCGCGAGGTTGAACATCGAGTAGTTCAGCGCGTGGAAGCCGGCGAGCGTGATGAACTGGAACTTGTAGCCCATCGCGCCGAGCTCCTTCTGGAACTTCGCGATCGTCGCGTCGTCGAGGTTCTTCTTCCAGTTGAACGACGGCGAGCAGTTGTACGACAGCATCTTGCCCGGGAACTGCTTGTGAATCGCTTCCGCGAACTTCTTCGCGTACTCGAGATCCGGCTTGCCCGTTTCGCACCAGATCAGATCGGCGTACGGCGCGTACGCGAGACCGCGCGAGATCGCCTGCTCGAGGCCCGGCTTCGTGCGGAAGAAGCCTTCGACCGTGCGTTCGCCCGTCAGGAACGGCTTGTCGTTGTCGTCGACGTCGGACGTGATGAGGTCGGCCGCTTCGGCGTCGGTGCGGGCAACCAGCACGGTCGGCGTGCCCATCACGTCGGCCGCGAGACGTGCCGCCGACAGCTTCGCGACCGCTTCGCGGGTCGGCACGAGCACCTTGCCGCCCATGTGGCCGCACTTCTTCACCGAGGCGAGCTGGTCTTCGAAGTGAACGCCCGACGCGCCCGCCTCGATCATCGCCTTCATCAGTTCGAACGCGTTCAGCACGCCGCCGAAGCCGGCTTCCGCGTCAGCGACGATCGGCGCGAAGAAGTCGACGTAGCCTTCGTCGCCCGGGTTCTTGCCTTCCGACCACTGGATCTGGTCGGCGCGCGTGAGCGTATTGTTGATGCGCTTGACGACGAGCGGCACCGAGTTCGCCGGATACAGCGATTGGTCCGGGTACATTTCGCCCGCGACGTTCGCGTCGCCCGCGACTTGCCAGCCCGACAGGTAGATCGCCTTGAGGCCGGCCTTCACCTGCTGCATCGCCTGGTTGCCCGTCAGCGCGCCGAGCGCGTTGACGAACGGTTCGTTGTTGATGAGGGTCCAGAGCTTTTCCGCGCCGCGCTTCGCGAGCGTGTGCTCCTGCTGGATCGAGCCGCGCAGGCGCACGACGTCTTCAGCCGTGAATGCGCGCTTGATGCCCTTCCAGCGCGGATCGGTTTCCCATTGCTTTTGCAGTTCCTGAGCCTGTTGTTGACGCGACATGATGCGTGCTCCTTGAGTGGTCGTTGCCTGAAGAGAAGAAATCGGCGATTCGCGAAACGAGCGGTGCGGTGCGGTTCGAATTCGGCGCTTCGGTTCGTGAAGTCTTGTATAAGAGTCTAGGCAAATCGACTGCGTCGAAACAGGGGCTTTTTCACGAAGCTGTAAAAAATTTATTCTATAAAAATCAGTTGCTTATTTGTTTAATTTCTTATTGCGGAATGCGGTTTCCCATGCTGCAATGGCTTCGGTTGTGCCACGCAACATGATTTTTTACGACGCAAAAGTTTTTTTCGTATCGTGAAATCTCGGGCGCAAACAAAAACCGGCGCGAATGCGCCGGTTTTCGAGGGGGAGGGGCGCGGACACGTTCGCGTCGCGAACGCGCCCGCAGGCAGCCGCTTACGCCGCCGAATTGCCGCGCCGCGGGCCGCCGCGCTGGCCGTCGCCGCGGCGTGCGCCGTAGCCGTCGCGATTGCCGCCCGGCTTGCCGCTCCAGCCGCCGGAGCCCGAGCGGCCGTTGCCTTGGCCCGGCTTGCCGCCGAACCGGCGGCCGCCGGTTCCGCCCGGACGGCCGCGGCCGTTACCGCGGTCGTTGCGCGCCGGCGGCGCCTTGCGCGGCTCGAAGCCTTCGATCACGTTCACCGGCAGCGGCGCGCGCACGAAGCGCTCGATGCGCTTCAACGCGCCTTGCTCGGCGTGATGCACGAGGCTCACCGCGATGCCCGAGCGGCCCGCGCGGCCCGTGCGGCCGATCCGGTGCACGTAGTCCTCGGCGAACTTCGGCAGGTCGTAGTTGAACACGTGCGTGATGCCGGGAATGTCGATCCCGCGCGCGGCGACGTCGGTCGCCACGAGCACGCGCACGCGGCGCTCGCGCAGCGCGCGGATCGTGCGGTTGCGCGCGCCCTGCGGCAGATCGCCGTGCAGCGCGGCCGACTGGAAGCCGGCGTCGGCGAGGCGGCCGGCCAGCTGGTCGGCGTCGATCTTCGTCGCGGTGAAGATGATCGCCTGGTCGAGCGCGACGTCGCGCAGCAGGTGGTCGAGCAGGCGATCCTTGTGATCGCGGTCGTCGACGTAGTGCACGGTCTGCGCGATGTTCGAGCTCGATTCGATCTTCTGCGTGATCTCGATACGTTCCGGGTCCTTCAGCAGGCGGTTCGTGAGCGAGCCGATCTTGCCGTCGAGCGTCGCCGAGAACAGCATCGTCTGGCGCGACTCGGGCGTTGCGGCGACGATCGTGTCGATGTCGTCGATGAAGCCCATGTCGAGCATGCGGTCGGCCTCGTCGAGCACGAGCATCTTCAGTTCGGACAAATCGATGCGGCCGCGCTCGAGGTGGTCGAGGAGGCGCCCCGGCGTCGCGACGAGGATCTCGGGGTTCTTCGCGAGCAGCATCAGTTGCTGGCCGTACGCGACGCCGCCGAGGATGCTGACCGTGCGCAGACGGCGCAGGTGCTTGCCGTACGTCGACGCGGCCGTGGTCACCTGCATCGCGAGCTCGCGCGTCGGCGTGAGGACCAGCAGGCCGGGGCGCGCGACGGGCTGCGGGCGGCGGCTGCGGCGCTCGCCCGGCTGCCCTTCGCGCGGCGCGCGCGGCTGCTGCGCCTGCGTCTTTTGCAACTGCGCGAAGCGCTCGATCGCGGGCAGCATGAACGCCGCGGTCTTGCCCGAGCCAGTCGGGCTCGACACGAGGAGGTCGCGGCCTGCGATGCCGGCCGGAATCGCGCGCTGCTGCACGGGCGTCGGCTTCACGTAGCCGGCCGCCTGCAGCGCGGAGACGATTTCCGGCGACAGGCCGAGCGACGCGAACGTCGGTTCGTCCGAAGCCGCCTCGCTGCGGTCGCCGTCGGCCGTCTGCGGCGCGGCGGCGGGAAGGCTGAGCGCCTGATCGGCGATCGCGTTGAGCGGGCTGAGGGGGTTGCTCGAAGTCATGTCAATCCTTGAAACACAGTGGGTCGAACGCCGCGCCAATCGCGCATACCCAAGTCGACGGATTCATCGAGCAAATCGGGAAACGTGGCGATTGTCCGCATGTCGTGGACGTGCGGACAACAATTTCGTTAGAAGCTGTTTTTGGGTGCGGCGCGTATCGGATACGCATGCCGCCAGCCTGAGACTTGACAGCCCGCAAGGGGCTACGCAGGAAGGGACAGGTTCTAAACTGGATTGGAGCGAAACGCTATGGAACGCTGGCGATGAGGGCTGCTGGCATCGGGCTGGCAAAGCCGCTCGTCGCGACGCGCAGTGCGCATTGTACAGTGATTTGCTGCGCTGCGCCACCGTCGATTGCGCCCGGGGCGGGCGCGGCGGGCAGCGCCGATGACGGTTTGCGCGGCCGGCGCGAACCGGCCGCGCGGCGTGCGCGCTCAGGACGCGGTGCCGTTCTTCAGCGACTCGACGAGTTCGATGTACTGCTTCTTGGCATCGTCCTGCGCCGTGCCCTTCAGCGCTTCCCACGCGTCGTACTTGTACTTGCCGACGATGTCGGTGAAGCCCGGCTTGTCGCCGTGCGCGTCGCCGTCGGTCGCCTGCTTGAAGAGCGCGTAGAGGCGCAGCAGCGTCAGGTTGCCGGGACGCTCGGTCAGCTGCTTCACGTCGATCTGCGCTTGCTCGAATTGGGCGGTGATGTCGCTCATGGGTGTCTCCGTAAGGTTTCCAGGCTGGCTTTTCCAAGCCGACGATCTTAGCAAGCGAGGGCGGGCGGCGGGTCGAGCGTTCCTTCCAAACCGATTCGCGCACGGCAAGCGCGTGCGAATCGGACGGGATCGCCCGTGCGGGCGGGGCGCCGCATTACAATGTCGGCCATGACGCAAACAGTGCTCCTCGCCATCGACACGTCGACCGAGTTTTGCTCGGTCGCGCTCCTCGTCGCGGCCGGCCAGACCGCCGATGCCGCTTCCATCCGAACCTGGGTTCGCCACGAGCGCACGGGCGCCGTGTCGAGCACGCGCGTGCTGCCCGCCGTGCGCGAAGTGCTCGACGAAGCGGGTCTCGCGTTCGCCGATTGCAACGCGATCGCGTTCGGCGCGGGACCCGGCTCGTTCACCGGGCTGCGCACCGCCACCGGCGTCGCGCAGGGGCTCGCGTTCGGCCGCGCGCTGCCCGTCGTGCCGGTCGGCACGCTCGTCGCGTGCGCGCAGGCCGCGCGCCTGAACGCAGGCGACGCCGCGGGCCGCGTGACGCGCGTGCTCGCCGCGCTCGACGCGCGAATGGACGAAGTCTATTGGGCCGATTACGCGTGGGACGACGCGGCGGGCGATTGGCGCGAAGTCGCGCCGGCGACGCTCGCGGCGCCCGCCGACGTGCGCGTGCCCGACGCGCCGTTCGTGCTCGCCGGCAACGCGGCGCAGGCGTTCGGCGATCGTCTGCCCGCCTGCGCGCGCGCGCAGGCGATCGATCCGGATGCGCTGCCGCACGCGCTGCCGATCGCGCACGTCGCGCTGCGCGCGTACCGCGCGGGACGTGTCGTGCCCGCCGATCGCGCGGCGCCCGAGTACGTGCGCGACAAGGTCGCGCAGACCACCGCCGAGCGGCTCGCGGCGCGCGCGGACGGAGGCGGCCGATGAGCGGCGTGCTGATGACCGACCGCTATCTATCGCCGATGACGGATGCGGATCTCGACGAAGTCGTCGAGATCGAGCGCGCCGCGTACGAATTTCCGTGGTCGCGCGGCAACTTCGAGGATTCGCTGCGCAACGGCTATTTCGGCGTCTGCATGCGGCACGTGACGGGCGCGCTCGTCGGCTATTGCGTGCTGATGCCCGTCGTCGACGAAATGCATCTGCTGAATCTGTGCGTCGCGCCCGCCGCGCAGCGCTCGGGCGCCGGCCTCGCGCTGCTGCGCGAGGCGGTGCGGATCGCGTGCGCCGAGCGGCTCGACGGCGTGCTGCTGGAAGTGCGGCCGTCGAATCCGCGCGCGATTCATCTGTATGAGCGCTTCGGTTTCGTGTCGGTCGGGCGGCGCAGGAACTACTATCCGGCGAAGCACCGGAGCCGGGAGGACGCGATTGTGATGCGTCTTGCATTGACGAAGGAGGGAGGCGCGCATGGCGTTGGCTGAAGCGGCGCTCGAAGAGCTGGGGCTCGCGCCCGCGTGGGTGCGGCGCGGGATCGCGCGCGCCGAGGGCGCGCAGCAGGATGTGGCGGGCGCGGCGCGGGAAACCGCTGGCGCGGCGGCCGCGGAGGGAGCGCGGGCCGTGTCGCCGGATGCGGCGCGCGAGCCCGCGCGTCGCATCGCGCGCGTCAGCGCGACGGAAGGCGAAGGTGTGCGCGGCGGAGCGGAATCGGCGGCGGTGGCGGCGAACGAGGCGGCGCATGCGACGGAGCGTGCCGAAGACGCCGAGTCGATCGAGCCCGCTGCGATTGCGCACGGCCGTGCAACGCATGCGCCGCGAGCAGCCGATGTGCGCGCGCAAGCGCGGCGGACGGCGGCCGAATCCGGCATGCCGGCGGCGAATGCGCCGTCCGGGACGCGCGCGCGGGACGTGCAAGGCGAGCAAGGCTCGACGATCGCGAGCGCGGCGCCGTCGGCCGAGCCGCCCGTCGCGGGCGGCGAGCGTCGCGTGGCGAAGAGCGACGGCGCCGCGGATGCCGCGGCATTCGCGCGCGCCGCAGGCGCATCGCGCGACGCGGCAGATCCGGCGCGCGCGTCGACCGCGCCGGCCGCACGAACCGGTGACGACGTCGACGCAGCCGGACCCGACGACGACATGTCGTGGTTCGATCTCGAGCCGGTGCTCGAGCCCGCGCTGCCGGACGCCGTCGCCGCCGCTGCCGGGCCCGCCGTCGCGGCGACGTCGGTCGCCGAGCTCGGCTGGGACGCGCTGCGCGCGCGGGTCGCCGACTGCCAGCGCTGCCGCCTCTGCGAGAAGCGCACGAACACGGTGTTCGGCGTCGGCGACGAGAGCGCCGACTGGATGCTCGTCGGCGAAGCGCCCGGCGAGAACGAGGACAAGCAGGGCGAGCCGTTCGTCGGCCAGGCGGGCAAGCTGCTCGACAACATGCTGCGCGCGCTCGAGCTCAAGCGCGGCGAGAACGTCTACATCGCGAACGTGATCAAGTGCCGCCCGCCCGGCAACCGCAATCCGGAGCCGGACGAGGTCGCGCGCTGCGAGCCGTATCTTCAGCGGCAGGTCGCGCTCGTGAAGCCGAGGCTGATCGTCGCGCTCGGCCGCTTCGCCGCGCAGACGCTTCTCAAGACCGACGCGAGCATCGCCTCGATGCGCGGGCGCGTGCACCAGTACGAAGGCGTGCCCGTGATCGTCACGTACCATCCGGCGTATCTGCTGCGCAGCCTGCAGGACAAGGCGAAGGCCTGGTCCGATCTGTGTCTCGCGCACGATACCTACCGGAACGCCGCGCCCGCCGCCGATCCGCAATGAACGCCGCGGCGTCGCCCGTGCCGCTCGGCGCGCTGCGCGACGCCGCCGTGCGCGACCTCGCGTGGCTGCTGTCGAGCGCGAGTCTGCTCGCGCCGTCGGCGGGCGCGCCGCTTGCCCGGCCGTGGGCGAGCGTCGCGGATGCGGCGCAGACGGCCGCGTGGCTCGTCGCGCTCGACGCGCAGCCCGCGCCGCTGCACGACACGCTCGCGCACGCGCGGCCCGTTCGTCTCGGCCGCTATGCCGAATGCCTGCTCGGCTTTTTTGTCGAGCATGCGCCTTCGCTCGTTCTCGTCGCCGCGAATCTGCCGCTGCGCCGCAACGGCCGCACGCTCGGCGAGTGCGACTTCCTGATCGAAACCGCGCGTGGCGAGCGCCTGCACTGGGAGCTCGCGGTCAAGTGCTATCTGTGCGTCGCGGAGGCGGGCGCCGCGTCGCTCGCCGAGTTCGTCGGACCGAATCTCGCCGACCGCTTCGATCTGAAACGCGCGCGGCTCGTCGATCATCAATTGCGGCTGACGGCGCGCGACGAGTTCGCGTCGCTCGGCTACGCGGGGCCGTGGCTCGCGCAGATGCTCGTGAAAGGGTGGCTCTTCTATCGCGCAGGCGGCGGGCACGACGGCGGCGCGATCGTCGATCCGCCTGAGGTCGACGCCGACCATCCGCGCGGGTTCTGGGTCACGCGCGACGCGTGGCCGGCGTTCGCCGATGCGCAGCGGCAGGGTGCCGCGTGGATGGCGCTGCCGCGTCTCGCGTGGCTTGCGCCGCGCACGATCGACGATGCGGCGGCGAGGCGAGGGCCCGGCGCGCTCGTTTCGGCCGATGCGGTTTTCGCCGAGGTTGCCGGGCAGCCGGGGCCGTCGCTCGTCGCTGCGCTCACGCGCGGCGACGACGGGACGTGGCACGAAACTGCGCGCGGCTTCATCGTGCCCGACGATTGGCCGCAGCGGGCGGCGGCGTTTGCCGCGAGTTGACGCGCGGCGCGGCTTTTCGCCGGCTCACCACCACCGATGGAAATGATGCACGGGCCCGACGCCGTGCCCGACGTCGAGTCGCCCGCTCGCGCCGATCGCGCCCGTCAGATAGACCTTCGCGTCGGCGATTGCGTCCGCGAGCGTCGGGCGTTGCGGCAGCAGCGCGGCGATCGCCGCCGACAGCGTGCACCCCGTGCCGTGCGTGTTCGCGACCGGCAGCCGCT
Source organism: Burkholderia sp. ABCPW 111 (assembly GCF_000773065.1). Classification (NCBI taxonomy): domain Bacteria; kingdom Pseudomonadati; phylum Pseudomonadota; class Betaproteobacteria; order Burkholderiales; family Burkholderiaceae; genus Burkholderia; species Burkholderia sp. ABCPW 111. Next base: position 12,526 of record NZ_JPWT01000050.1, read on the forward strand.
CGCCGGCGAAGCGTTGCGCGCCGCCCGCGTGAATCAGCCAATCCGGGCTTTCGTGCAAGGCGCCGAGGTGGCCGCCCTTCATCAGCACCGCCTTCGCGCCGCGCGCGACGAGCGCCTCGCCCTGGCGCACCATCTCGTCCTCGGTCGTCGCGGCCGCGACGCCGAGCAGCTCGGCCGCCTCCGGCAGGTTCGGCGTGACGAGGCCGGCGAGCGGCAGCAATTCGTCGCGCAGCGCGGCGACCGCGTCGGGCGCGAGCAGCGCGTGCGAACTCTTCGAGATCATCACCGTGTCGAGCACGACGTGGCGCGGCGCGTAGCGCGCGAGCGCCGCGGCGACCGCGCGCACGATCGACGCGTTCGCGAGCATGCCGATCTTCACCGCGTCGATGCGGATGTCGTCGAACACGGCGTCGAGCTGCGCGGCGACGAAGCTCGCGTCGGGCGCATGCACGCCCGTCACGCCGCGCGTGTTCTGCGCGGTGAGCGCGGTGATCACGCTCGCGCCGTACGCGCCGAGCGCGGAGAACGTCTTCAGATCGGCCTGGATGCCTGCGCCGCCGCCGGAGTCGGAGCCGGCGATCGTGAGCGCGTTGGGAATCGGTCGGGTCATGAGCGGGAGGCGTCGATGAAAAACGCGGGCGGATGGCGGGGGCGGCGCGACGAGGGCGCGGCGGCGCCGCGCCTCAGTGTTTCGATTCGCCGATGAGGGCGACCGAATCGAAGCGGCGCTGGTTCGCGAGGTGCAGCCGCATCACGAGCCACATCGTCAGGCACACGAACGTGCCGAACAGCACGATCACGATGCCGACCGGCACGTCGAGCCACACGAGCGCCGCGTACAAGCAGAGCATCACGAGCACGGACAGGTTCTCGTTGAAGTTCTGCACCGCGATCGAATGGCCGGCCGACAGCAGCACGTGGCCGCGATGCTGAAGCAGCGCGTTCATCGGGACGACGAAGAATCCCGACAGCGCGCCGACGAACATCAGGAACACGTATGCGACGAGCAGATAGACGGGCAAGTGCATGCGCCCGATGGCCAGCGCCCAGTGCGCGGGGAACAGGTCGCGCGTGTAGAACGCCATCAGCATCACCGCGATGCCCATCACGATGCCGACGGGCAGCACGGTCAGCGACTTGCGCAGCGGAATCCGGCTCGCCGCGATCATCGCGCCCGCCGCGACGCCGAGCGCGACGACCGCCTGCAGGATCGCGCCTTCGGACAGCGACATGCCGAGCGATACCTCCGCCCACTTGAGGACGATGAACTGCAGCGTCGCGCCCGCGCCCCAGAACAGCGTCGTGACGGCGAGCGAGATCTGGCCGAGCTTGTCGTGCCAGAGCGTCATGAAACAATCGGCGAAATCGGTGACGAGCTTGAGCGGGCCGTGCTGCTGCTTCGGATAGCGTGCGCCCGTGTCGGGAATGCGCAGGTTGAAGAGCGCCGCCGTCACGTAGATCGCCATGATGACGAGCATCGCCGCCTCGGCGGGCGTGTTGATCGAAGGGGGCGTGTGCGCGATCACGTGCGACGCGATCTTCGGGCTGATGAGCGCGCCGCCCAGCACCGTGCCGAGGATGATCGAGCCGACCGTCGTGCCCTCGATCCAGCCGTTCGCGGCGACGAGCCGCTCGGGCGGCAGGAGCTCGGTCAGAATGCCGTACTTCGCGGGCGAATAGGCGGCCGCGCCGAAGCCGACGATCCCGTATGCGACGAGCGGATGCGCGCCGAACAGCATGATGAGGCAGCCGACGACCTTGATCGAATTGGTGATGAACATCACGTGCCCTTTCGGGCGCGAGTCGGCGAACGCGCCGACGAAGGCGGCGAGCACCACGTACGACAGGACGAAGAACAGCTTCAGGAGCGGTATCATCCAGTTCGGCGCGTGGAGGTCTTTCAGCAGAGCGATTGCGGCGATGAGAAGAGCGCTGTCGGCCAACGACGAGAAAAACTGCGCGGCCATGATGGAGTAAAAACCTTTTTTCATCTGAAGCGATGCTTTCCTCGCGGCGGCTCGGCCGCGCGGGCCGTGCAATCGGACTTATTCCGTTCGAAATGGGTTGTGCGCACGGCTTTATATCACGAAAATACGTCAATTCGGACTTGCCAGATTCCCCGATCGTTCCGCGCATTCCCGGCGTCGCGCCCAAAAGGCGCGATAAGCTGATGATTCGCAAGCGTCTTTACTGATATTTCCTATGCCGCGCCCGATTTCCGCCACGATCCACACCGCCGCTTTGGCGAACAATCTCACTGTCGTGCGTCGCCACGCCGCCAAGTCGAAGGTCTGGGCGATCGTCAAGGCGAACGCGTACGGGCACGGCCTCGCGCGGGTCTTTCCCGGGCTGCGCGGCACCGACGGCTTCGGCCTTCTCGATCTCGACGAGGCCGTGAAGCTGCGCGAGCTCGGCTGGGCGGGCCCGATCCTGTTGCTCGAGGGCTTCTTCCGATCGACCGACATCGACGTGATCGACCGCTACAGCCTGACGACCGCGGTGCACAACGACGAGCAGATGCGCATGCTCGAGACGGCGCGGCTGTCGAAGCCCGTCAACGTGCAGCTGAAGATGAACAGCGGGATGAACCGCCTCGGCTACACGCCGGAGAAGTTCCGCGCCGCGTGGGAGCGCGCCCGCGCGTGCCCCGGCATCGGCCAGATCACGTTAATGACCCATTTTTCCGACGCCGACGGCGCACGCGGCGTCGCCGACCAGGTGGCTACGTTCGAGCGCGGCGCGGAAGGCATCGCCGGCACGCGCAGCCTCGCGAACTCGGCCGCCGTGCTCTGGCACCCGTCGACGCACTTCGACTGGGTGCGGCCCGGCATCATGCTGTACGGCGCGTCGCCGTCCGGGCGCTCGGCGGACCTCGCCGACAAGGGCCTGAAGCCGACGATGACGCTCGCGTCCGAGCTGATCGCCGTGCAGACGCTCGCGAAAGGGCAAACGGTCGGCTACGGCTCCGTGTTCGCCGCCGAGGGCACGCTGCGGATCGGCGTCGTCGCGTGCGGCTATGCGGACGGCTATCCGCGGATCGCGCCGGAGGGCACGCCCGTCGTCGTCGACGGCGTGCGCACGCGGATCGTCGGCCGCGTGTCGATGGATATGCTGACCGTCGATCTCACCCCGGTGCCGCAGGCGGGCGTCGGCTCGCGCGTCGAGCTCTGGGGCGAGACGCTGCCGATCGACGACGTCGCCGCGCAATGCGGGACGGTCGGCTACGAGCTGATGTGCGCGGTCGCGCCGCGCGTGCCGGTGCGTGCCGAATAAGGGCGGCGCGCGCATGGCCAAGCAGAAAACGGTATTCGTCTGCACCGAGTGCGGCGGGCAGGCGCCGAAGTGGCAGGGGCAATGCCCGTCGTGCCACGCGTGGAACACGCTCGTCGAATCGGTCGAGAGCTCGCCGTCCGCGCACCGTTTCCAGTCGCTCGCGAAACAGGCGCCGGTGCAGCGGCTCGCGGACATCGAGGCGGCCGACGTGCCGCGCTTCTCGACCGGGATCGGCGAATTCGACCGGGTGCTGGGCGGCGGGCTTGTCGCGGGCGGCGTCGTGCTGATCGGCGGCGATCCGGGGATCGGCAAGTCGACGCTGCTGCTGCAGTCGCTCGCGCAGATCGCGAGCGAGCGGCCGGCGCTCTATATCAGCGGCGAGGAATCGGGCGCGCAGATCGCGCTGCGCGCGCAGCGGCTCGCGCTTCTCGACGGCGGCGCGAGCGCGGCCGATCTGAAGCTGCTCGCCGAGATCCAGCTCGAGAAGATTCAGGCGACGATCGACGCCGAGCGGCCCGACGTGGCCGTTATCGATTCGATTCAGACGATCTATTCGGAGGCGCTCACGTCCGCGCCCGGCTCGGTCGCGCAGGTGCGCGAATGCGCGGCGCAATTGACGCGCATCGCGAAACAATCGGGCACCGCGATCATCATGGTCGGGCACGTGACGAAGGAGGGCAACCTCGCGGGCCCGCGCGTGCTCGAGCACATCGTCGACACCGTGCTGTACTTCGAGGGCGACACGCATTCGTCGTTCCGGCTCGTGCGCGCGTTCAAGAACCGCTTCGGCGCGGTCAACGAGCTCGGCGTGTTCGCGATGACCGAGCGCGGGCTGCGCGGCGTCGCGAATCCGTCGGCGCTGTTCCTGTCGCAGCACACGGAGGTCGTGCCGGGCTCGTGCGTGCTCGTCACGCAAGAGGGCACGCGGCCGCTCCTCGTCGAGGTGCAGGCGCTCGTCGACACCGCGAACGTGCCCAATCCGCGCCGGCTCGCGGTCGGCCTCGAGCAGAACCGGCTCGCGATGCTGCTCGCCGTGCTGCACCGGCATGCGGGCATCGGGTGTTTCGACCAGGACGTGTTCCTCAACGCGGTCGGCGGCGTCAAGATCACCGAGCCGGCCGCCGATCTCGCGGTGCTGCTCGCGATTCATTCGTCGATGCGTAACAAACCGTTGCCAAAGGGTCTGATCGTATTCGGCGAAGTGGGGCTCGCGGGCGAGATCCGGCCGTCGCCGCGCGGGCAGGAACGCCTGCGCGAGGCAGCGAAGCTCGGCTTCACGACCGCGCTGATTCCGAAGGCGAACGCGCCGAAACAGCCGATCGACGGGCTTCGCGTGCATGCGGTCGAGCGCATCGAGCAGGCGATCGATCAGATCCGCGTGCTCGAATGAGCGCGGCGATCGGCTCGCGCTTCGCTCGCGCGTTGCGGCGCCGCGCCTTTCGCGAGCCGATCAGGGGCGTAAAACCATGTAACGTTTTGGTACGCTGATGTAACCCTTTTGCAGCCTGTTTTTTTCTATGCTTGCCCGGGTTGTCTGCCGCATGACGCGGAAAAGGGAAGCGTGTTGAAACGATCTCATCAAACCAGTGCGCAAAAGCGCACGTACAACGTGCGGGGTTGCCGCGTGTCCGAGCCGATCGGCGCGCCGTGGGGCGGCGGTTGCCGGATCGTCGAATGGATCGGCGGGGACGGGCGGATCGCCCGCCGTGTCGCCGCCGTCAACGTGACCGAGGCGGAAGTCTACGCGATGATCCGCCGGCCGCTCGAAGGCCGCCGCCATCTGATGGGCGACGACGAGCAGATGCCGCGCGACACGCTGCCGCGGCGCTGATTTCAGAATGCGGGGCGGCGGCGCGATCCGATATCGGCGCGCCGCCGCTCGCGTTACCCGATCTTCTCGAGTTCGTCATGCGCGCCGAGCCAGTCGGCTTCGAGCGCGTCGAGGCGACCGTTGACGTCGCCGAGCTTGCGGATCGCGTCGGTGAGACGCGTTTTCCGATCGGCCTCGTAGCTCGCCGGATCGGCGACGAACGCGTCGAGCGCCGACTTCTCGGCCTGCAACTGCTCCATTTCCTTTTCGATCTTCGCGATGCGCGTTTGCAGCGGCCTCTTCAAGTGCGAAAGCCGCTGGCGCGCTTCGGCTTCCTGCCGTTTCTGATCCCTGCGGTTTGCCGCGGATGCGCCGCCGTTGCCGTCGCTCGCCGGGCCGGATTCGCCCTTCGCCGCCGCGCGCTGGTCCGCCGCGTGCTGCAGCAGCCAGTCGCGGTAATCGTCGAGATCGCCGTCGAACGGCTGAAGCCGGTGCTTCGCGACGAGCATGAACTGGTCGGTCGTTGCGCGCAGCAGGTGGCGGTCGTGCGACACGAGGATCAGCGTGCCTTCGAATTGCGCGAGCGCCATCGTGAGCGCGTGGCGCGTCTCGAGATCGAGGTGGTTCGTCGGCTCGTCGAGGAGCAGCAGGTTCGGCTTTTGCCAGATGATGAGCGCGAGCGCGAGCCGGGCTTTCTCGCCGCCCGAGAACGGCTCGATCGGAGCGGTCGCCATGTCGCCCGAGAAATTGAAGCCGCCGAGGAAATCGCGCAGTTCCTGCTCGCGCGAGTCGGGCGCGAGACGCGCGAGATGCGCGAGCGCGGAATCGTCCGGGCGCAGCGTCTCGAGCTGATGCTGCGCGAAATAGCCGATCGTGAGGCCCTTGCCGGTGCGCACGTCGCCCGACAGCGGCGCGAGCGTGCCCGCGAGCGTCTTGATGAGCGTCGACTTGCCCTGGCCGTTCGCGCCGAGCAGGCCGATCCGCTGGCCGTTCTGGATCGACAGCGCGACGCGCTCGACGATCGGAATCTCGCCGTCGTCGTCCGCGCGATAGCCGCAGCGCACGCCTTCCATCACGAGCATCGGGTTCGGCGCGGAGTCGGGCGTGCGGAACTCGAACGTGAACGGCGACGCGACGTGCGCGGGCGCGATCAGCTCCATCTTCTCGAGCGCCTTCATCCGGCTTTGCGCCTGCTTGGCTTTCGTCGCCTTCGCCTTGAAGCGGTTGATGAAGCTCTGCAGGTGTTCGATCGTCTTCTGCTGCTTCTCGTAGGCGCTTTGCTGCAAGTCGAGCTGCTGCGCGCGCAGCACTTCGAATTGTGAATAATTGCCGCCGTAGCGCTTCACCTGGCGATTCTCCAGATGCAGCGTCACGTTGCAGACTGAATCGAGGAACTCGCGGTCGTGCGAGATGACGACGAGCGTGCCCGGATAGCGATGCAGCCAGTCCTCGAGCCAGACGATCGCGTCGAGATCCAGGTGGTTCGTCGGTTCGTCGAGGAGCAGCAGATCCGAGCGGCACATCAGCGCCTGCGCGAGATTGAGGCGCATCCGCCAGCCGCCCGAGAAGCTCGCGACGGGCTCGCGCGTTTGCGCGAGCGTGAAGCCCAGCCCGAGCAGCAGCGCTTGCGCGCGCGCGGGCGCGGTGTAGCCGTCGGCGTCGGCAAACGCCGCGTGCGCGTCGGCTTCGGCCGCGCCGTCATGCGCGGCGGACGCCTGCGCGATGCGCGCCTCGATCGCGCGCAGCGCGGCGTCGCCGTCGAGCGTGTAGTCGAGCGCGCTGCGATCGACGGCGGGCGTTTCCTGCGATACGTGCGCGATGCGCCACGACGGCGGCATCGCGAAGTCGCCCGCATCCGCGTGCAGCTCGTCGCGCAGCACCGCGAAGAGCGTCGATTTGCCGGCGCCGTTCGCGCCGACGAGGCCCGCCTTCTCGCCGGGATTCAGCGTGAACGAGGTCGCGTCGAAGAGCGGCTTCGTGCCGCGGGCGAGGCTGAACTGATTGAAACGGATCACGGCGAAAAATACTGGGGGAAAAGCGCTATTCTAGACTGCGCGCCGCGCAGGGGGGATCGTCCGGACGGCAGAGTGTGCGCACGGCGCCGAATTCGCCTAGACTTTCGCGGACGGCACAGCCATATCAAAACAGGGAGGAACGAGCCAATGTCGGAACTTTATTCATTCAGCGCGCAGGCGCTTTCGGGCGGAGACGTGTCGCTCGAGCAATACCGGGGCAAGGTGCTCCTCATCGTCAACACGGCGAGCGAATGTGGATTCACGCCGCAGTACGCGGGGCTGCAGCAGCTGTACGACCGCTTTCGCGAGCGCGGGCTTGTCGTGCTCGGCTTTCCGTGCAACCAGTTCGGCAAGCAGGAGCCGGGCGACGCGTCGCAGATCGGCGCGTTTTGCGAGAAGAATTTCGGCGTCACGTTCCCGATGTTCGCGAAAATCGACGTGAATGGCGCGAGCGCGCATCCGCTGTACCGCTACCTGACCGAGGAAGCGCCCGGCATTCTGGGCCTGAAGGCGATCAAGTGGAATTTCACGAAGTTTCTCGTGAATCGCGAAGGCGAAATCGTGAAGCGTTATGCGCCGTCGACGAAGCCCGACGATATCGCCGAGGACGTCGAGAAGCAGCTCTGAGCGAAGCGGTATTGCGGCGCGTGCCCGAATCGGGCGCGCGCGGCCGATCCGGCGGGCGATTCCGGACCGGCTGCGCTCTTCGGGCGGCGGCGTGAGATGCGCGGCGTTCGGGCGGCGCGCGGGACACGCGTATTTTCCGTTGCCGCGTCGGGCGCACCGTGCAACGTCCCGTCACGCTGCGTTCGATCGTGTCGTATTCGTCCGCCGCGATGTAGCGGAGCGGGGCAACGTTCCTGCGACGAAACATACGTTTGACCGTTGCGGATCGAACGGCCGCAGGTGCGGCGCGACGCAGGCGCATTGCCGCCGACGCACTGACGTATGCCACCGGCGCACGCATGCCGGCGGATACGAACGAACCGCCGTACACGCGCCGACACCCATTCGTCGCGCGCCGAACGGCTAGGCCAGCACTTCCTTCCATTCCTGAAGCGTCCAGCCGCTCACGACGCCGCCCGTCACGAAGGGATCGCCGCTCACGAATTCCTCGGCGGCGTCGCGGCTCGTGAAGATGCCGAGCGCGCCTTGCGCGGGATCGGCGAACGGCCCGGCCATCAGCAGCACGCCGCGCGCGTGGAATTCGCGTAGCCGCGCGACGTGCGCGGGGCCGAGCTCGGCGGCTTTCGCGAGGCCGTCCGGCGCCGTCTGATAGAACATCACGCATTTCATCGGCAAGTCTCCGTCTTCGTTCGAACGGATGCGCTTCGATGCCTTCGGCACCTTCGGCGCCCACGGCGCGCGGCGTTCGCGTGCGCGCCTTGCCTTGCCGCGCCGCGCGCCCTGCGCCCAGTCAGAGGATCGGCGCGAACAGCCGAGCGACATGCATCGCGACGCGCCGCCACGCGGGCGAGCGCCGATACTCGCTCAGATCCACTTCGAACGCGTTGCCGAAGTCGCGCTCGAGCATCGTTTCGACTTCGGCCGCAAAGCCTTCGTCGACCGTCAGCACCATGATCTCGAAATTCAGCCGGAATGACCGGTTGTCGAGGTTCGCGCTGCCGACGGCCGCCGCCGCGCGGTCGATCAGCACGACCTTCTGATGCAGGAAGCCGGGCCGGTAGCGGAAGATCCGCACGCCCGCGTCGACGAGATCGCGCGCATAGAGCTTCGACGCCTCGAACACGACATAGTGATCGCGCCGGCTCGGGATCAGCACCCGCACGTCGACGCCGCGCATCACCGCGAGCTTGAGCGCCGAGATCACCGCCTCGTCGGGCACGAGGTAGGGCGTCGTGATCCACACGCGCTCGCGCGCCGCGTTGATCGCCTCCGCGAAGAAGAGCGAGCCCGTCTCCTGCTTGTCGGCGGGGCCCATCGGCACGACGAGGCAGTGCATGTCGGCGTCGGCGACGGGCGCGGGCGGCGGCGCCTGCGGCGGCAGCGACTGCGTCGCCCAGTGCCAGTCCTCGGCGAACACATACTGGATGTTCGCGACCGCGGGGCCGCGCACTTCGATGTGCGTGTCGCGCCACGGCGACAGGCGCGGATTGCCGCCGAGATATTCGACGCCGACGTTGTGCCCGCCGACGAACGCGCGCTCGCCGTCGACGACGACGATCTTCCGATGATTGCGGAAGTTGAGCTGAAAGCGGTTGACGAACTGCTTGTTGGTTGCGAAAGGATGCACCTCGACGCCGCCCTCGCGCAGCGCGTGCACGTAGCTCGACGGCAGATCGAAGCTGCCGATGCTGTCGTACAGCAGATAGCAGCGCACGCCCGCCTGCGCGCGCGCGATCAGCGTATCGCGCAGCATCGCGCCGAGCGCGTCGTCGCGAACGATGAAAAACTGGACGATCACGTAGCTGCGCGCGGCGTCGATCGCCGCGAGGATCGCGGAGAACGTCGCGTCGCCGTTGACGAGCGTGCGCACTGCGTTGCCGGCGAGGAACGGCATGCCGACGAGGCGCGTGAGCGCGCGCACGCGCGCGAGGCCGAGCGCGTCCTTCGGCGCGCCGAGCGTCGAGCCCTCGGCGCTCCACGGCGCCGGATGCGCGCGTGTGCGCAGCGCCTCGGTCTCGTGGCGGCGCGCGTCGACATAGCCGGAGAACTTGCTGCGGCCGAGGAACAGATACGGGATCAGCGTCAGATACGGCATCGCGGTCAACGACACCGCCCATGCGATCGCGCCTTGCGACGTGCGCGTGTTCAGGATCGCATGGCAGGCCGCGATCACGCCGAGCACGTGCGCGAGGCCGATGAAGGTGCCGAGATGAAGCCAGTCGAGGGTCATGAGCGCGTTGGATTCCTGAGGAAGGCCACGCGGCGCGCCGCGACCGGCTGCCGCTTACGCGCATCTTACCGAAGCGTGCGCGGCAACGGCCATTCCCTTGCGAGCCGGGGCACGGCCGGCTGCCAGGGAGGGCGCGAGATCAGCCGGCGACGGCGGGCAGGGCGCTCGCGTGGATCAGGAACACGCAGTCGTCGCCCGCGCTCGTCGGCAGCCAGACGAGATCGAGGCCGCCGAACGCCGCCTCGACGTTCTCGCGCTCGTTGCCGATCTCGACGACGAGCACGCCGTCGTCCTTCAGCCAGCGGCGCGCTTCGCCGATGATGCGGCGCACGATGTCCATTCCGTCCGCGCCGCCCGCGAGCGCCATTTCCGGCTCGTGCCGGTACTCGGCGGGCAGCTCGGACATCGACGCCGCGTTCACGTACGGCGGATTCGTGATGATCGCGTCGTAGCGCTGCTCGGGATCGATCCATTTGAACTGCGGCAGCGGCGCGTAGAGATCGCCGTGGTAGAGCGTGATCCGCTCGTCGAGCCCGTAGTCGCCGCGATTGATCTTCGCCACTTCGAGCGCGTCGGCCGACAGGTCGACCGCGTCGACGCTCGCGTTCGGAAACGCGAGCGCGGCGAGGATCGCGAGGCAGCCGGAGCCCGTGCACAGCTCGAGCACCGAGCCGACGAACTCGGGGTCCTCGATGTACGGCTGCAGGCCGTCGTCGAGCAGCTCGCCGATGAACGAGCGCGGCACGATCGTGCGCTCGTCGACGTAGAAGCGATGGCCGTGCATCCACGCTTCGCGCGTGAGGTATGCGGCAGGCACGCGCTCGGCCGCGCGGCGCTCGATCACGGCGAGCACCGCGTCGATCTCGTCGGGCGCGAGGCGCGCGTCGAAGAACGGCTCGAGCGTGTCGAGCGGCAGGTGCAGCGTGTGCAGCACGAGATAGACGGCTTCGTCGTATGCGTTGTCCGAGCCGTGGCCGAACGCGAGCTTCGCCTTCGAAAAGCGCGACACCGCGTAGCGCACGAGGTCGCGGACGGTCCGGAACGGGGAGGGGGAGGTCGTCATCGGGCGCCCTTCGTCAAGCGATCAGTTGTTCGAGCACGCGGCGGTACACGTTCTTCAGCGGATCGACGAAGCGCACTTCGATGTGCTCGTCGATCTTGTGGATGCTCGCGTTCGGCGGCCCGAATTCGATCACCTGCGGGCAGATGCGAGCGATGAAGCGGCCGTCCGACGTGCCGCCCGTCGTCGACAGCTCGGGCGAGATGCCGGTCTCCGCGCGGATCGCCGCATCGAGCGCGTCCGACAGCTCGCCGCGCGGCGTGAGGAACGGCAGGCCGCTCACGGACCAGTTCAGCGCATAGTCGAGCTGGTGCTTGTCGAGGATCGCGTGCACGCGCGCCTGCAAGCCTTCGACGGTGCTCGCCGTCGAGAAGCGGAAGTTGAACAGCAGATCCGCGTGGCCCGGGATCACGTTCGTCGCGCCGGTGCCCGCGCGCAGGTTCGACACCTGCCAGGTGGTCGGCGGGAAATACTCGTTGCCTTCGTCCCATTGCTCGGCCGCGAGCTCGGCGAGCGCCGGCGCGAGCAGGTGGATCGGATTCTTCGCGAGATGCGGATACGCGATGTGGCCTTGCACGCCCTTGACGACGAGCTCGCCCGACATCGAGCCGCGCCGGCCGTTCTTCACGGCGTCGCCGAGCGTTGCCGTCGACGTCGGCTCGCCGACGATGCAGTAATCGAGCCGCTCGCCGCGCGCCTGGAGCGCTTCGACGACCTTCACGGTGCCGTCCGTCGCCGGGCCTTCCTCGTCGCTCGTGATCAGGAAGCCGATCGAGCCGCGATGCTGCGGATGCGCGGCGACGAACTCCTCCGCCGCGACGACGAAGCCCGCCAGCGAGGTCTTCATGTCGGCCGCGCCGCGGCCGTACAGCTTGCCGTCGCGATGCGTCGGCACGAAGGGCGGCGAGCTCCACTGCTCGAGCGGGCCGGTCGGCACGACGTCGGTATGGCCCGCGAACGCGAGCAGCTTGCCTTCGCGGCCGGCCGCGCCGCGCTTGACGGCCCAGAAATTCGTCACGCCGTGCGACGCGATCGTTTCGCACTCGAAGCCGAGCGCGGCGAGGCGCTCGATCATCAGATGCTGGCAATGTTGATCGTCGGGCGTGACGGACGCGCGCGCGATCAGTTGTTCGGTGAGGGCAAGGGTGGCGGACATGATTCGGACCACTTTCGATAAAAAATGCCGGCGCGCAGGCCGGCAGCATGTTGGGGGCGGCGGCGCGCGCGGCTCAGGCGAACAGCTCCGCGTATTCGTCGGCCGAGAAACCGAGCGCCTTCACGCGGCCGTCGACGACGACGACGGGCCGCTTGATCACGGAAGGCTTGTCGATCATCAGCGCGATCGCGCCCGCTTCCGATTCGGCCGCGGCCTTCTGCTCGTCGGTGAGCGCGCGCCACGTCGTGCCGCGCCGGTTGACGAGCGCATCGAGCGGCACGTCCTTCAGCCAGCGCTCGACGAGCGGCGCGCTCACGCCCGCTTTCTTGAAATCGTGGAACGCGAACGCGACGCCGCGCGATTCGAGCCACGTGCGGGCCTTCTTCACGGTATCGCAGTTCGGGATTCCGTAGACGACGGTGCCGGCGGTGCCAGCGGTGCCGTTTGCGCCCGCCATCAGTCGCCTCGCAGCAGTTCGTTCAGGCCGACCTTCGCGCGCGTCTTCGCATCGACCTTCTTCACGATCACCGCGCAGTAGAGGCTGTGCGTGCCGTCCTTCGACGGCAGGTTGCCCGCGACGACGACCGAGCCGGCCGGAATGCGGCCGTACGTCACTTCGCCCGTTTCGCGGTCGTAGATCTTCGTGCTTTGGCCGAGGTACACGCCCATCGAGATCACCGAATTCTCCTCGACGATCACGCCTTCGACGACTTCCGAGCGCGCGCCGATGAAGCAGTTGTCCTCGATGATGACGGGGTTCGCCTGCAGCGGCTCGAGCACGCCGCCGATGCCGACGCCGCCCGACAGGTGCACGTTCTTGCCGATCTGCGCGCACGAGCCGACCGTCGCCCACGTGTCGACCATCGTGCCTTCGTCGACGTACGCGCCGATGTTCGTGTACGACGGCATCAGCACGACGTTCTTCGCGATGAACGAGCCGCGGCGCGCGATCGCCGGCGGCACGACGCGGAAGCCGCCCGCGGCGAAGTCTTCGGCCGTGTAGTTCGCGAACTTCGACGGCACCTTGTCGTAGAACTGCGTGTAGATGGCACCTGCGCCGCCCGCCGGCATCGGCGCGTTGTCCTCGAGGCGGAACGACAGCAGCACGGCCTTCTTCAGCCACTGGTGCACGGTCCATTCGCCGTCGATCTTCTCGGCGACGCGCAGCGCGCCGCGGTCGAGCTGCTCGATCGCGTGCGCGACGGCTTCGCGGATCTCCGCGGACGCGGCCTTCGGCGAGAGCTCGGCGCGGTTTTCCCAGGCGTTATCGATGATTTGCTGAAGTTGTTGCGACATGTTCGTGGCTATGCTGGACGTGAATGATGGATGAATCGGGGGCGCTCGGCGCGCGTTCAGCGGGCGAGGCCGCGGCAGAAATCGACGATGCGCCGTGCGCCCTCGACGCATTCGGCCGTGCCGGCGACGAGCGCGATCCGGACGAAGTCGCGGCCGGGATTCGCGCCGTGCGCGTCGCGGGCGAGATACGAGCCGGGCAGGACCGTCACATTATAGTCGGCGTAGAGGCGCCGGGCGAACTCGGTATCCGACAGGCCGGTTCGCGCGACGTTCGCCCACAGGTAGAACGCGGCGTCGGGCAGGCGCACGTCGACGACGTCGGCGAGCATCGGCGTGACGGTCGCGAATTTCTGCGCGTAGAGCGCGCGGTTCTCGCGCACGTGCGCCTCGTCGCTCCAGGCGGCGACGCTCGCCTTCTGCCACACGGGCGACAGCGCCGCGCCGTGGTACGTGCGGTACAGCAGGAAGCGCTTGAGAATCGCCGCATCGCCCGCGACGAAGCCCGAGCGCATGCCCGGCACGTTCGAGCGCTTCGACAGGCTCGACAGCATCACGAGGCGCTCGAACCCGCGGCCGAGCTTGTGCGCCGCCTCGAGGCCGCCCAGCGGCGGCTTCGCCTCGTCGAAGTAGATTTCCGAATAGCATTCGTCCGATGCGATCACGAAGCCGTGCTCGTCCGACAGCGCGAATAGTTCGCGCCAGTCGTCGAGCGTGAGCACGGCGCCCGTGGGATTGCCGGGCGAGCACACGTAGACGAGCTGCGTGCGCGCCCACACGTCGGCCGGCACGGCCGAATAGTCGGGCGCGAAGTTGCGCGCCGGATCGCTGTTGACGAAGTACGGCTCGGCGCCCGCGAGAAGCGTCGCGCCTTCGTAGATTTGATAGAAAGGATTCGGACAGAGTACGATCGGCCTTTCGCCGTTTTGGCGCGGACTCGGATCGATGACCGCCTGCGCGAGCGAGAAGAGCGCCTCGCGCGAGCCCGATGCGGCGAGCACCTGCGTCGCGGCGTCGATCGCGGGCAGCCCGTAGCGCCGCGCGAGCCACTGCGCGACCGCCTCGCGCAGCGCGTCGGTGCCCGCCGTCGCCGGATACGACGCGAGGCCGTCGAGCGCGGCCGCGGCGGCCTCGCGGATCAGCGCGGGCGTCGCGTGCTTCGGCTCGCCGATGCCGAAGCTGATCGGCGGCAGATGCGCGCTCGGCGTCACGCCGGCAAAGAGCGCGCGGAGCTTTTCGAACGGATAGGGCTGGAGCGTGTCGAGACGAGGATTCACGGGCGTGGGGCTCACGGAGCCGGTAGGTGGCCGATCGGACGGGCCGGTTTAAGCGAAACGGGCGCGAAACTGGGGCGCGGCTGGCGCAGCCGGGCGCGGGCGAAGCAGGGCGCGGCGGGTCGCGGCGCGAGATGCCGGCGTGCCGGCCTGTTGGGCGCGGCGACGGCGCACGATTATAGCGTGACATCGGACGGCGGAACGCGCGGCGCGTGCCGCGGCGCCGTCCCGGGAAGGAACGAGAGGTTCGGTTTGCAAATGAATGGACGAGGGGGCGCCGCCTGGCCGACGCTCGCAATTCTGGTCGGCGCGTCGGTATGGGGCCTGATCTGGTATCCGCTGCGCCTGCTGGCGGCGCTCGGCGTGACGGGCACGGCGGCGAGCGCGGCGACGAGCGTCGTCGCCTGCGCGTTCGTGCTCGTCGTGCGGCGCAAGTCGATCGCGACGCTCCGCCGGCACTGGCTGCTGCCCGCGCTCGGCGCGGCCGCGGGCGTGACGAATCTCGGCTTCGTCTGGGGCACGATCCACGGCGAGGTGCTGCGCGTGATGCTGCTTTTCTATCTGACGCCCGCGTGGACCGCGATCTACGCGCACTTCATCCTGCGCGAGCGCCTGACGGTGGCGGGCGCGGCGCTCGCCGCGCTGTCGCTCGCGGGCGCGATGCTGATGCTGTGGTCGCCGCGGCTCGGCGTGCCGCTGCCGGCGAATCCGGCCGAATGGGCGGGGCTCGCGGCCGGGATGAGCTTCGCGATGAGCAACGTGCTCGTCGTCAAGGCGAGCCGCGAGCTGCCGCGGATGAAGCCCGAGATGCGCACGGCGACGCTTTTCGGCGGCGCGGCGGCGATGGGCGTCGTCGCGTCGTTCGTCGAGGGGCTGCCGCCGCTGCCCGCGGGCGGCGATCTCGGCTTCGCGGCGCTCCTCGTCGTCGGGATCGGCGTGACGGTCGCGGCGAACAACATGCTTGTTCAGCACGGCCTCGCGCGCGTGCCGGCGAACCGCGCGTCGATCATCATGCTGTTCGAGATCGTCGTCACCGCGCTGTCGGCGTGGCTTTTTGCCAACGAAGTGCCCACCGCGCGCGAATGGGCGGGCGGCCTTTGCATCGTCGTCGCGACCTTGCTGTCGAGCCGCGTGCACCGTGCCCGCCCGGCCGACGACGAACCGCGCGAGCCGCGGGACGGCGCGCGCGCGATGGTATGATTGGCCCCATTCGCGGGGCCGACTGCTTGACAGCACGGCCCCGTTTTTCGAATCTTGGGCATGCGGCGCGCGTGGGCCTTTAGGCCGAATCGCAACGCGCAACGCAGGCTCCGAACCGTTTCACACTCTTTACCACCGATACCGCCGTGCGTCTGAGCTCGATCAAACTCGCTGGCTTCAAATCTTTCGTCGATCCCACGCACTTCCAGGTCCCAGGTCAACTGGTCGGCGTGGTGGGCCCGAACGGGTGCGGCAAATCCAACATCATCGACGCCGTGCGCTGGGTGCTCGGCGAATCGCGCGCGTCCGAGCTGCGCGGCGAATCGATGCAGGACGTGATCTTCAACGGCTCGACCACCCGCAAGCCCGGCAGCCGGGCGAGCGTCGAGTTGATCTTCGACAACTCCGACGGCCGCGCGGCCGGCCAGTGGGGCCAGTACGGCGAGATCGCCGTGAAGCGCGTGCTCACGCGCGACGGCACGTCGAGCTACTACATCAACAACCTGCCCGCGCGCCGCCGCGACATTCAGGACATCTTCCTCGGCACGGGCCTGGGGCCGCGCGCGTACGCGATCATCGGCCAGGGGATGATCGCGCGGATCATCGAGGCGAAGCCCGAGGAACTGCGCGTGTTCCTCGAAGAGGCGGCGGGCGTGTCGAAGTACAAGGAGCGCCGCCGCGAGACCGAGAACCGGCTGCACGACACGCGCGAGAACCTGACGCGCGTCGAGGACATCATCCGCGAGCTCGGCGCGAATCTCGAGAAGCTCGAGGCGCAGGCGGTCGTCGCGACCAAGTACAAGGAACTCGTCGCCGACGGCGAGGAGAAGCAGCGCCTCTTGTGGCTGCTGCGCAAGAACGAGGCGGCGGCCGAGCAGGACAAGCAGCGTCGCGCGATCGGCGAAGCGCAGATCGAGCTCGACGCGCAGACCGCGAAGCTGCGCGAAGTCGAGGCGCAGCTCGAGACGCTGCGCGTCGCGCACTACTCGGCGAGCGACGCGATGCAGGGCGCGCAGGGCGCGCTCTACGAGGCGAACGCCGAGGTGAGCCGGCTCGAGGCCGAGATCAAGTTCATCGTCGAATCGCGCAACCGCGTGCAGGCGCAGATCGCGGCGCTCGTCGCGCAGCAGGAGCAATGGCGCGCGCAGGCCGACAAGGCGCAGGGCGACATCGAGCAAGCGGAAGAGGCGCGCGCGATCGCCGAGGAAAAGGCGGCGCTCGCCGAGGACGACGCGGCCGCGAAGCACGACGCGCTGCCCGCGCTCGAGGCGCGCTGGCGCGACGCGCAGACGGGCCTGAACGACGAGCGCGGCCGGATCGCGCAGACCGAGCAGGCGCTCAAGCTCGAGGCCGCACACCAGCGCAACGCCGATCAGCAGCTGCAGCAGCTGCAGCAGCGCCACGAACGCCTGAAGGCGGAGGCGGGCGGTCTCGACGCGCCGGACGAGGCGCAGCTCGAGGAACTGCGCATGCAGCTCGCCGAGCACGAGGAGATTCTTGCCGAAGCGCAGGCGCGCTTGGCCGACGCGCAGGAGACGCTGCCGCGCCTCGACGCGGAGCGCCGCGCGGCGCACGAGCGCGTGCAGGCCGAAAGCGCGCAGATCCATCAGCTCGAAGCGCGGCTCGCCGCGCTCAAGCAGCTGCAGGAAAACGTGCAGACGGAAGGCAAGATTCAACCTTGGCTCGACAAGCACGAGCTCGGCGCGCTGCCGCGTCTGTGGAAGAAGCTGCACGTCGAGGCCGGCTGGGAAACCGCGCTCGAGGCGGTGCTGCGCGAGCGGCTCGCGGCGCTCGAGGTGTCGAATCTGGACTGGGTGAAGGCGTTCGCGACCGACGCGCCGCCCGCGAAGCTCGCGTTCTACGCGCCGCCCGCCGCGGGCGAGCCGCTCGCCGCCGCAGGCGCGTTGCGGCCGCTCCTGTCGTTCGTGCGGATCGACGATGCGGGCCTGCGCGCGGTGCTCAACGACTGGCTCGGCGCGGTGTTCGTCGCCGACGATCTCACGCAGGCGCTCGCCGCGCGCGCGCAGTTGCCGCAGGGCGGCGCGTTCGTCGTGAAGGCGGGCCACGTCGTCACGCGCTCGGGCGTGCAGCTGTATGCGGCCGATTCCGAGCAGGCGGGGATGCTTGCGCGCGCGCAGGAAATCGAGAACCTGGCGCGTCAGGTGCGCGCGCAGGCGCTCCTGTCCGACGAAGCGAAGGCGGCGGCGATCCGTGCGGAAGCGGCGCACACGCAGGCGTCGCAGGCGCTGACCGAAGTTCGCGCGCAGGCCGAGCGCGCGACGCAGCGCGTGCATGCGCTGCAGATGGACGTGCTGAAGCTTGCGCAGGCGCACGAGCGCTACACGCAGCGCAGCACGCAGATTCGCGAGGAGCTCGAGGAGATCGGCGCGCAGATCGAAGAGCAGCGCGCGCTGCGCGCGGAGTCGGAGGCGAACTTCGAGCGCCACGACGCCGAGCTCGCCGAGCTGCAGGCGCGCTTCGAGGACAACCAGCTTGCGTTCGAGTCGCTCGACGAGACGCTGACGAACGCACGCCAGGAAGCGCGCGAGCTCGAGCGCGCGGCCACCGACGCGCGCTTCGCCGCGCGCCAGTCGGCTAACCGGATCGACGAGCTCAAGCGCACGATCCAGGTCGCGCACGACCAGAGCGAGCGCGTCGCCGCATCGCTCGAGGACGCGCGCGCGGAGCTCGAGACGATCAACGAGCAGACCGCGCACACCGGCCTGCAGGACGCGCTCGAAGTGCGCGCGGCGAAGGAGCAGGCGCTCGGCGCCGCGCGCGCGGAGCTCGATGACCTGACCGCGAAGCTGCGCGCGGCCGACGAGACGCGTCTCGCCGCCGAGCGCTCGCTGCAGCCGCTGCGCGAGCGCATCACCGAGCTGCAACTGAAGGAGCAGGCGGCGCGGATGACGGGCGAGCAGTTCGCCGAGCAGCTCGCGGCGGCCGAGGTCGACGAGGCCGCGCTCAAGGAGAAGCTCGCGCCGGACATGAAGCCGTCGTACCTGCAGGGCGAGGTCACGCGGATCAACAACGCGGTCAGCGCGCTCGGCCCCGTCAACATGGCGGCGCTCGAGGAGCTCGCGGCGTCGAGCGAGCGCAAGGTGTTCCTCGACGCGCAATCGGCCGACCTGACGAACGCGATCGAGACGCTCGAGGACGCGATCCGCAAGATCGACCAGGAAACCCGCACGCTGCTGCAGGCGACCTTCGACGAAGTGAACCGTCATTTCAGCGATCTGTTCCCGCGCCTGTTCGGCGGCGGCCAGGCGAAGCTCATCATGACGGGCGACGAGATCCTCGACGCCGGCGTGCAGGTGATGGCGCAGCCGCCCGGCAAGAAGAACGCGACGATTCACCTGCTGTCGGGCGGCGAGAAGGCGCTGACGGCGACCGCGCTCGTGTTCGCGATGTTCCAGTTGAATCCGGCGCCGTTCTGTCTGCTCGACGAGGTCGACGCGCCGCTCGACGACGCCAATACCGAGCGCTTCGCGAACCTCGTGCGCGCGATGTCGAGCAAGACGCAGTTCCTCTTCATCTCGCACAACAAGATCGCGATGGAGATGGCGCAGCAGCTGATCGGCGTGACGATGCAGGAGCAGGGCGTGTCGCGGATCGTCGCGGTGGACATGGAAACCGCCGCGGGTTTTGCCCAGAATTGACGTTTGACGAATGGCTCGCGGGCGCGCGGCGCAAGGGCGCCCGCCCGCGAGCCCAATGAAAAAGAATTGGATGGAGCTTGCATGGACGAGTTGACACTCGGGTTGATCGGCGCGGGCGCCGTCGTGGTGGGCGGCGTCGTGGTCTACAACGCGTGGCAGGGGGCGAAGGTGCGCCGCAGGATGCCGCGCCCGATGCCGTCCGAGGCGGCCGAGGCCGCCTCGCGGCACGAGCGCGACGACGACGCGCCCTTCATCGAGCCGGTGCGGCAGCCGGCGCGCCGCGATGCCGCGGCGTGCGCGCAAAGCGACGGCGCGGCGCGCGTCGAGCCGACGTTCGGCGGCGTGGCGCCCGCCGACACGCCGGCCGACCTGCAGGCCGAGGCGACCGTCGCGAACGGCGCGGTCGAGCCCGCCGTCGAGACGACGGGCGGCGGCGAGGCCGTCGAGGCCGCGTCGGCGCTCGCGCACGACGAGCCGGTCGAGCCGGTGCTGCCCGCCGCGACGACGATCTCCGCGGCGCCGCCCGCGGTCGTCGATCGCCGGATCGACTGCATCGTGCCGATCCGCCTCGCGGGCCCGCTCGCGGGCGACAAGATCCTGCCCGCCGCGCAGCGGCTGCGCCGCGCGGGCAGCAAGCCGGTGCATATCGAAGGCAAGCCGGAGGGCGGCGACGCGTGGGAACTGCTGCAAAACGGCGTGCGCTACGAAGAGCTGCGCGCGGCCGCGCAGCTCGCGAACCGCAGCGGCCCGCTCAACGAGCTCGAGTTCTCCGAATTCGTGACGGGCGTTCAGCAGTTCGCGGACGCGATCGACGGCGCGCCCGAATTCCCGGACATGATGGAAACGGTGTCGATGGCGCGCGAGCTCGACGGCTTCGCCGCGCAGTGCGATGCGCAACTGTCGATCAACGTGATGTCGGACGGCGCGCCGTGGTCGGCGAACTACGTGCAGGCGGTCGCGTCGCAGGACGGGCTGCTGCTGTCGCGCGACGGCACGCGCTTCGTGAAGCTCGACGCGAAGCAGAACCCCGTCTTCATGCTCCAGTTCGGCGACACGAACTTCCTGCGCGACGATCTCACGTACAAGGGCGGCAACCTGATCACGCTCGTGCTCGACGTGCCCGTCGCCGACGAGGACATCCTGCCGTTCCGGCTGATGTGCGATTACGCGAAGTCGCTCTCCGAGCGGATCGGCGCGCGCGTCGTCGATGACCAGCGCCGGCCGCTGCCCGAATCGACGCTGCTCGCGATCGAGCAGCAACTGATGAAGCTGTACGCGCGGCTCGAAGAGGCGGGGATTCCGGCCGGCTCGCCCGTCACGCGGCGGCTGTTCAGCCAGTAAGCGCCGCGCGCCGGTTTCGTTTCGGCGCGGTTCTTGCACGCTCGCGATGCGCTGCTGCTGCTGCTGCGCTCGCGAGCGCGGTTTGCGGGCGTGGCGTCGCGCTGGTTGTGTTGCGCCATTCGCATCGGCCGCGCGCCATTCGGTCGATTCTTGCGAAGTCTGTTGATTGACGCGCCGCCGCCCGCCCGAGCCGGCTTGTGCAGCGCGATGCGATAGTGGTGCCGCGGGGCTTTCGATCGCCGCCGCGACGCGGAGGTCGGGGCGGCGGCCCGTCCCGGCATCGTGCGCGGTCGAGCCGATCGAACGGCGTCCCGCCTGCTTCGCCCGCTCGTCATAAGGCATCGAAGCGTTCTCGTCCGCAACCAAGGGATTGGAACCCCGATTCTCTCGATCCCCTCGATTTTCCCCGATCTCCCGATTCCCGATCCCCGCCTCCTATCGGTCATTCAGCCGATGCCGAAAAGGGCTCGAACTGAGATAATCGTCGCTTGATGATTCTCACGAGAAAGTGCCGCCAGCATGGCCCGATCCCCAGTTGAACCGCCCGCCGGCCAGCCGGCGAAGCGCGCCGCGTGGCTGCGCGCCGAGCTCGAGCGGGCGAACTACGCCTATTACGTGCTCGACCAGCCGGAGCTGCCCGACGCCGAGTACGATCGGCTCTTCGTCGAGCTTCAGCAAATCGAGGCCGAACACCCTGATCTCGTCACGCCCGATTCGCCGACCCAGCGCGTCGGCGGCGAAGTCGCGAGCGGCTTCACGCCGGTCGTGCACGACACGCCGATGCTGTCGCTCAACAACGGCTTTGCCGACGACGACGTCGTCGCGTTCGACAAGCGCGTGGCCGACGGCCTCGACAAGGCGACCGACCTCGCCGGCACCGTGACCGAGCCTGTCGAATACGCGTGCGAGCTGAAGTTCGACGGCCTCGCGATCTCGCTGCGCTACGAGGACGGCCGTTTCGTGCAGGCGTCGACGCGCGGCGACGGCACGACGGGCGAGGACGTCACCGAGAACATCCGCACGGTTCGCTCGATTCCGCTCAGGTTGAAGGGCAAGCATCTGCCGCGCGTGCTCGACGTGCGCGGCGAGGTGCTGATGTTCAAGCGCGATTTCGCGCGCCTGAACGAACGTCAACGCGCGGCGGGCCAGCGCGAATTCGCGAATCCGCGCAACGCGGCGGCGGGAAGCCTGCGGCAGCTCGATTCGAAGATCACCGCGTCGCGCCCGCTGTCGTTCTTTGCGTATGGGGTCGGCGTGCTCGACGGGCTCGAGATGCCCGGCACGCACAGCGGCCTGCTCGACTGGTACGAGACGCTCGGGCTGCCGGTGAACCGCGAGCGCGCCGTCGTGCGCGGCGCCGACGGCCTGCTCGGCTTCTTCGGCGCGGTCGGCGAGAAGCGCGAGTCGCTGCCGTACGACATCGACGGCGTCGTCTACAAGGTGAACCGCCGCGACGAGCAGGACCGGCTCGGCTTCGTGTCGCGCGCGCCGCGTTTCGCGCTCGCGCACAAGTTCCCCGCGCAGGAGGCGCTGACGAAGCTCGTCGCGATCGACGTGCAGGTCGGGCGCACGGGGGCGATCACGCCGGTCGCGCGGCTCGAGCCCGTGTTCGTCGGCGGCGCGACCGTCACGAACGCGACGCTGCACAACGAAGACGAGGTGCGCCGCAAGGACATCCGGATCGGCGACACGGTCGTCGTGCGACGCGCGGGCGACGTGATTCCGGAGGTGGCGTCGGCCGTGCTCGAGCGGCGTCCCGCCGACGCGCGCGAGTTCGTGATGCCGACCGAATGCCCCGAATGCGGATCGCGGATCGAGCGATTGCCGGACGAGGCGATCGCGCGCTGCACGGGCGGGCTCTTCTGCCCCGCGCAGCGCAAGCAGGCGCTGTGGCATTTCGCGCAGCGCCGCGCGCTCGACATCGACGGCCTCGGCGAGAAGATCATCGATCAGCTCGTCGAGCAGAACATCGTGCGCACGCCCGCCGATCTGTTCCATCTCGGCTTCTCGACGCTCGTCGAGCTCGACCGCTTCGCGGAGAAGTCCGCGCAGAACCTGATCGAATCGCTCGAGAAGGCGAAGCATACGACGCTCGCGCGCTTCATTTATGCGCTCGGCATTCGCCATGTCGGCGAATCGACGGCGAAGGATCTGGCGAAGCACTTCGGTTCGCTCGATCCGATCATGGACGCGTCGATCGACGCATTGCTCGAAGTCAACGATGTCGGCCCGGTCGTCGCCGAATCGATTCACCAGTTCTTTGCCGAGGAGCACAATCGCACGGTGATCGAGCAGTTGCGCGCGCCGGGCAAGGTGACGTGGCCCGAAGGGCCGCCCGCGCCGCGCGCGCCGCAAGGCGTGCTCGCGGGCAAGACCGTCGTGCTGACGGGCACGCTGCCCACGCTCACGCGCGATGCGGCGAAGGAATTGCTGGAGGCGGCGGGCGCGAAGGTGGCGGGCTCGGTGTCGAAGAAGACCGATTACGTCGTCGCGGGCGCCGACGCGGGCAGCAAGCTCGCGAAGGCCGAGGAACTCGGCATTCCGGTGCTGGACGAAGAGGGCATGCACAAACTCCTGGAGGGCCACGCGCGATGATTCGCGAGATTCTGAAGATGGGCGATCCGCGTCTGCTCGAAGTCGCAAGACCGGTCGAAGCATTCAACACGCCCGAACTGCACGCGCTCGTGGCGGACATGTTCGAGACGATGCATCACGCGAACGGCGCCGGGCTCGCCGCGCCGCAGATCGGCGTCGGGCTGCAGGTGATCATCTTCGGCTTCGGCAGCAGCGAGCGCTATCCGGAGGCGCCGCCCGTGCCGGAGACGGTGCTCGTCAATCCGACCGTCGAATATTTGCCGCCCGACATGGAAGAGGGCTGGGAGGGCTGCCTGTCGGTGCCGGGGTTGCGCGGCGTCGTGAGCCGCTACCGGCGCGTGCGCTACAGCGGCTTCGACCAGTTCGGCGCGAAGCTCGAGCGGATCGCGGAGGGGTTTCACGCCCGGGTCGTCCAGCACGAATACGACCACCTGATCGGCAAGCTCTATCCGATGCGAATCACCGATTTCTCGAAATTCGGCTTCACCGACGTGCTGTTCCCGGGGCTCGACGCGCAATCGGACGACTGACTGACGCGGCGCGCCGCGGCGGCGCGGTTTGCCGCGCTGCGCAAACGCGGCCGGGAGCGAAACAGAAAGCGAAAACGCCCGCGGCCGCGGGCGTTTTCATTTGAAGCCTGCCGGCGCGAGCCGGGCGGTCAATGCGCGGCCTGCGGCCTCCGAGCGGGCGGCCGCGCGTCGATCAGAACGCTTCGTCCGGCCCGAGATAGCGCCATTGCCCTTGAGGCAGCGCGCCCAGCATCACGCGGCCCATCCGCACGCGCTTCAGGCCGATCACCTCGAGGCCGACGAGTTCGCACATCCGGCGAATCTGGCGCTTCTTGCCTTCGCGCAGCACGAAGCGCAACTGCTCGCCGTTCTGCCAGCTGACCATCGCGGGCTTGAGCGGCGCGCCGTCGAGCTCGAGGCCATGGCGCAGCTTCGCGAGCGACTCGGCGGGGAAGTGATGCTCGATGTCGGTCAGGCGCTCGCCGAATCGCACGCGCACGAGGTATTCCTTGTCGATGTCGGATTGCTCGCCGATCAGCTGCTTTGCGATGCGGCCGTTTTGCGTCAGCACCAGAAGGCCCGTCGAATCGATGTCGAGCCGGCCCGCGGGCGCGAGCGCGCGCAGTTGCTGCGGGGAGAAGCGCAGCGGCGAGCGGTCGCCGCTCCAGTGGTTTTCGCGCGTGACGAGCGTCGCGGCGGGCGCGTAGCCGTCCTCCGCCTGGCCCGACACATAGCCGACCGGCTTGTGCAGCAGGATCGTCACTTGCGCGGCCTGCGCGGCGCGCGCGTTCGAATCGATTTCGATGCGCTGGTCGGCGCGCACCTTCGTGCCGAGCGTGTCGATGCGCTCGCCGTCGACGAGCACCCAGCCTTTCTCGATCCATTCGTCCGCTTCGCGGCGCGAGCAAAGGCCGAGTTCCGACATGCGCTTCGACAGGCGCACGAGGCCCGTTTCGTCACCTCGGTCACTTCGGTCACCTCGGTCACCTCGGTCGCCGCGCTCGACGTGTGCGGCGCGTTCGCCGGGTTCGGCAATGCGGCGCTTGATCGGTTGCGCGGCCTTCAGGCGCGAGCCCGTCGTCGCGCGGACGGCAGGGCGGCGATTGTCGGATGCGTTCGCGCGGGGCGCAGCGCGTTCGCCGGTGCGCGCAGTGCGCTCGGCGCGCGACGGCGTGCGTTTCGCGGATGCGCCGTAGCGATCGTCGGTGCGCTGCGGCGCGCGTTTGCCGCTCGCCGTGGTTTTGCCCGCGAACGGCGCCGCCGCCGAATCGCGCGCGGTGCGGCCGTGCGGGCGCGGTGCGCGCTCGTCCGGCCGGCGCGTCGCGGTTCTGGATGCGCCGCTCGACTTGGCGCCTGCCGGGCCGCGTGCGCCGGCGGGTTTCGCGCCTTCGCGCGTCGCGCGGCCCTGGCCGCGCGCGGCAGGATCGAACGAGCGCGCATCCGGGCTGCGCGCCGCCCGCGCGTCGCGCGTCGCGGCACGATCGGCGGTGCGGCGCTCGGGCTTCGCATCGGTGCGGCGGTCGCGCGCCCCGGCAGCGGCGCCGGGAGCGCCGGCGCGCTTGGCCGCGCCACGTTCGCCGCCCGGACGGGCGGCATCATGCGCGGTGCGCGGCTTCGCGACGCGCTTGCCTTCGGACGCCGCCGCAGCGGAGCGCGCGGGCGCGCCCGCGCGCTTTTGCGGGGCGGCCGGCGCGCCGCGCGGCGCCGACGGCTTCGCCGCGGCGGACTTGGTCGCGGGCTTCGCCGCCGCCGGTTTCGCGCCCTCCGCTTTCGCGTCGGGCCGCGCGACCTTGCGCGCGGTGAGGCTGCCGGAACGGACGGGGGCGCGGCCGGGCGTCGCCGGTCGCGGATTCTTGACGGTCAATTTTGTGCGCATAAACGCTGAAATACTCACACTGCGATCGCGCGCAGCAACTCGGTTTCGACTTGGATCTGCAGACGGCTGTCGGACAAGCCGGTGCCGTCGAGCATGAAGACGTCCTCGACGCGTTCGCCGAGCGTATTGATCCGCGCCGCGTGGACGCCGACCCGGTGCTCGGCCAGCACGCGCGCGATCGAATAAAGAAGGCCCGGCCGGTCGTTGGCCGACACGGACAGAATGTAGTACTGACCGCGCTCGTCGGCCCGCAGGTCGACGCGCGGCGTGATCGGGAACGTGCGCGACAGCCGCGACAGCCGCCCCTTCGACGGCTCGGGCAGCGGCGCGGATTCGGCGAGGCGAGCGGCGAGCTGCTGCTCGACGAGATTCGCGATGTCGCGGTACTGCACGTCGCGCTCGGTTTGCGTGACGATGAAGTTGTCGAGCGCATAGCCGTGGCGCGTCGTGTTCACGCGCGCGTCGAGCACCGACAGCCCGTTGCGGTCGAAGTACGCGCAGATGCCGGCGAACAGGTCCGAGCGGTCCTTCACGTAGACGAGCACCTGCAGCGCGTCGCCGACGGGCGACGGCCGCGCGCGGACGATCGCCGTGTCGGCCTCGACGTGCCGGTACAGCATGCGGGTCTGCCACGCGATGTCGGCCGCGTCGTGGCGCAGGAAGTAACCGACGTCGAGCTGATCCCACAGCGCGCGGTGCGCGTCGGGCGGCACGGTCTCGAGACGCAGCAGCGCGAGCGCCTCTTCCTGCCGCGTCTTCAGCTCCGAATGCGCGTCAGGCTGCGCGCCGCCCAGCACGGCGAGCGCCGCGCGATAGAGATCCTCGAGCAGCTTGCCTTTCCACGTGTTCCACACTTTCGGGCTCGTGCCGCGGATGTCGGCGACGGTGAGCAGGTAGAGCGCCGTGAGCCGCCGCTCGCTGCCGACGAGATCCGCGAAGCGCTTGATCACCTCCGGATCGCTCGTGTCCTGCTTTTGCGCGACCTGGCTCATCGTCAGGTGATGCTGGACGAGCCAGACCACGAGCGCCGCGTCGTCGCCCTCGATGCCGTGCTCGCGGCAGAAGCGCCGCGCGTCGGCCATCCCGAGCGTCGAGTGGTCGCCGCCGCGGCCCTTCGCGATGTCGTGGAAGAGGGCGGCGACGTACAGCACCCACGGCCGCTCGAAGTTGACGATGAGCTGGCTGCAGAACGGGTATTCGTGCGCGTGCTCGGCGACCGCGAAGCGGCGGATGTTGCGCAGCACCATCAGGATGTGCTGGTCGACCGTGTACACGTGGTACAGGTCGTGCTGCATCTGGCCGACGATTCGCCGGAAGTTCAGCAGATAGCGGCCGAGCACGCTCGTCTGGTTCATCAGCCGGAACGCGTGCGTGATGCCCTCCGGCTGTTGCAGGATCTGCATGAACGCGCGCCGGTTGCGCGGATCGCGCCGCCACGCGTTGTTCATCACGTCGCGCGAGTTGTAGAGCGCGCGCAGCGTGCGCGCGGACAGCCCCTTCACGCCGCGCGTCGCCTCGTACAGCA
The DNA here is from genome assembly GCF_000773065.1 of Burkholderia sp. ABCPW 111. Lineage (NCBI taxonomy): Bacteria > Pseudomonadati > Pseudomonadota > Betaproteobacteria > Burkholderiales > Burkholderiaceae > Burkholderia > Burkholderia sp. ABCPW 111. The sequence goes on from NZ_JPWT01000050.1 coordinate 39,969, forward strand.
GGAACGCTTCGAGGATCGCGTCCGGGTGGCGCTCGAACACGTCGTCCGCGGCGATCTCGAGCATCCCCTGCTTCTCGACGAAGCGCCCCGGCGACAGCACGCGCGTGACGCCGCTCGTCGCCGGGAAGAGCTGCGCCTCGATGTTCTGGATCAGGATCGTCGCGAGCTGCGTGACCGCCTTCGCGGCCCAGTAGTAGCGCCGCATCAACTGCTCGCTCGCGCGCTTCGCGGGCGTCGGCTCGTAGCCGAAGCTCTCGGCCGCCTGCGTCTGCAGATCGAACACGAGGATGTCCTGCCGCCGCCCGGCGATCACGTGCAGCCGCGCGCGCAGCGTCTTCAGGAAATTTTCGTTGCGGCGCAGCTCGCGCGCCTCGCGATCGGTGATGAGCCCGCGCGTGTCGAGTTCGCGCCAGCTGCTGCCGAAGCCCGCCGCGCGCGCGATCCAGAGAATCGTCTGCAGATCGCGCAGGCCGCCCGGGCTTTCCTTCACGTTCGGCTCGAGGCTGTACGGCGTGTCCTGGAACTTCGCATGGCGCTGGCGCATCTCGAGCACCTTCGCCTGGAAGAACGCGCGCGCGTCGAGCGCCTCGCGGTAGTGCAGCATGAAGCGCTCGAAGAGCGCCGTGCTGCCGACGATGCGGCGGGCCTCGAGCAGCGACGTCTGCACGGTGACGTCCTGCGAGGCCTCCTCGATGCATTGGCCGACCGTGCGCACGCTGCTGCCGATCTCGAGCCCGAGATCCCACGCCATCCCGATGAAGCGTTCGATCCGCTCGTCGAGCTCGCTCGCGTGCGAGTCGGGCAAGAGGACGAGGATGTCGACGTCCGAATGCGGCGACAGCTCGCCGCGCCCGTAGCCGCCGACCGCGACGAGCGCGAGCGTCGCGGGCAGCCCGCATTCGTGCCACAGGCGGCGCAGCGCGTCGTCGGTCGCGCGCGACAGCGCGTGCATCAGCGGCGTGACGTTGGCCGCGGTCTTGAAGCGCGCGAGCAGTTCGGCTTTCGCGGCCTTGAATTCGGCTTTGCGCGACAGCGCGGAGGGCGGCGCGGCGACGGATGCGCTCATGGGCGGCAATCGGATTGGGCGGTTGAACGGCCGCGCGCGACGACGCGAGCGGCTACCTGGCTAAACGGGCAAACAAACGAGCGAAACAAGCGAAACGGGCAAAGCGAACGGCAACGCGGATGAGGCGCGCGGCAACGCGCTCAGGCCGCCGTCGCCGGCGCGGCGAACGTCGGGCGCGCCGGCGTGCCGGCCGATACCGTGAGCACCTCGTGGCCCGTTTCCGTGACGAGGATCGTGTGCTCCCACTGCGCGGACAGGCTGCGGTCGCGGGTCTTGACGGTCCACTGGTCGGGCATCGTGCGGATGTCGCGCTTGCCGGCGTTGATCATCGGCTCGATCGTGAAGATCATGCCGGGCTTCAGCTCGATGCCGGTGCCGGGCCGCCCGTAGTGGACGACCTGCGGGTCCTCGTGGAACACCGTGCCGATGCCGTGGCCGCAGTATTCGCGCACGACGCTGTAGCCCTGCGCTTCCGCGTGCTTCTGGATCGCGTTGCCGATGTCGCCGAGATGCGCGCCGGGCTTCACCTGGTCGATGCCGAGCCACATGCATTCGTAGGTGGTTTGCACGAGGCGCTTCGCGAGAATCGAGCCTTCGCCGAGGATGAACATCCGGCTCGTGTCGCCGAAATAGCCGTTCTTGATGACGGTGATGTCGATGTTGAGCGCGTCGCCGTTCTTGAGCGTCTTGTCGCCCGGAATGCCGTGGCAGATCACGTCGTTGACCGAGGTGCAGATCGCCTTCGGGAACGGCGGGTAGCCGGGCGGCTGGTAGTTGAGCGGCGCGGGCACGGTGCCCTGCACGTTGACCATGTACTCGTGGCAAAGGCGATCGAGTTCGCCCGTCGTCACGCCCGCGACGACGAACGGCGTGATGTAGTCGAGCACTTCGCTCGCGAGACGGCAGGCGATGCGCATCTGCGCGATGTCGTGTTCGTTTTTGAGCGTAATGGCCATGGGTCGATGCCTGAAATGCGGTGAATTGCGCAATTATCGCACCTTATTCCCGCCGTCGCAGCCTTTCGCGGGCGGCCGCGGCGCGAAACCGGGCGCGTTCGCGAGTCGCGCGCGGGCCGTCCGGCGGAGGCGCTCGCATGAAGCCGGCGCGGCGAAAGCGGAGGGCGACTTGAGAGCCGTCGCGCTCGCGTGCTATACTTATTGGCTAAGTCGATGCTGGAATCGCTATTTTTGCCTTGCTCGGGAACGTTCGAGTTTTCCGTTCGGGCGCGGCGGTGGCGGCGAAGGCTGGGCGCGAAGCTTTCGAACGGTTTTCAAGGTGGGTTTTCGAAGAGCGCGCGCCGAATCGCAAGCCGGCGCACCCAGGGTGTCGCGGCGCGAGGAGCGGAGCAGTGTCCGTCGTCGCGCCATGATACGGCAGCCGGCTTAAGACCCAAACCCTCGTGGAGAATTTACATGGCAGTTACGATGCGCCAAATGCTGGAGGCGGGTGTCCATTTCGGTCACCAAACGCGCTTCTGGAACCCGAAGATGGCTCCCTTCATTTTCGGTCACCGCAACAAGATTCACATCATCAACCTCGAAAAGACGCTGCCGATGTTCTCGGATGCACAGAAGTACGTGCGTCAGCTGGCGGCGAATCGGGGCACGATCCTCTTCGTCGGCACGAAGCGCCAGTCGCGCGACACGATCGCCCAGGAAGCGCAGCGCGCCGGCATGCCGTACGTGAACGCACGCTGGCTCGGCGGCATGATGACCAACTTCAAGACGCTGAAGGTGTCGATCAAGCGCCTGAAGGACATGGAGGCGGCGGTCGAGGCGGGCGAGCTCGAAAAGATGAGCAAGAAGGAAGCGCTGCTGTTCGAACGTGAAATCGCGAAGCTGCAGAAGTCGATCGGCGGCGTGAAGGACATGGGCGGCATTCCGGACGCGATCTTCGTCGTCGACGTCGGCTACCACAAGATCGCCGTCACCGAAGCGAACAAGCTGGGCGTGCCGGTCATCGCCGTGGTCGACACGAACCACTCGCCGGAAGGCGTGGACTACGTGATCCCGGGCAACGACGACTCGAGCAAGGCAGTCGCGCTGTACGCGGAAGGCGTGGCTGACGCGATCCTGGAAGGCCGTGCGAATGCGGTCAACGAAGTGGTCCAGGCGGTGCGCGGCGGCGACGACGAGTACGTCGAGGAAAACGCGTAACCGGCCCCGAGCCGGCGCAAAAAGGGGGCTCTCAACAGGCCCCCTTTTTTTAAGCCGCTTTTTTTCGGGCGGCCGATCCGGGGCGATGCACCGCAAAAAATGCGCGGATGCCCGGAAACGAATGCCTGCCGCTTGCGTCGAAGCGCGGGCGGCGTTGTGAATACAGACTCAAGGAGCGAATGATGGCGGCAATTACCGCAAGCATGGTGGCAGAACTGCGCGCGAAGACCGACGCACCGATGATGGAGTGCAAGAAGGCGCTGACGGAAGCCGACGGCGACATGGCCAAGGCCGAAGAGCTGCTGCGCGTGAAGCTCGGCAACAAGGCGAGCAAGGCGGCGTCGCGCGTGACGGCGGAAGGTGTCGTCGCATCGTTCGTCGGCGGCAACGCGGGCGCGCTCGTCGAGCTGAACTGCGAAACCGACTTCGTCGCGAAGAACGACGACTTCCTCGCGTTCTCGAAGCAGGTCGCGGAACTCGTCGCGACGCAGAACCCGGCCGACGTCGCCGCGCTGTCGGCGCTGGCGCTCGACGGCAAGACGGTCGACGAAGTGCGACTCGCGCTCGTCGGCAAGATCGGCGAGAACATCTCGATCCGCCGTTTCGTCCGTTTCGAGACGTCGAACAAGCTCGCGACGTACCTGCACGGCAGCCGCATCGGCGTGATCGTCGAGTACACGGGCGCCGAAGAGCAGGTCGGCAAGGACGTCGCGATGCACGTCGCGGCGATGAAGCCGGTCTCGCTGTCGGCGGACGAAGTGCCGGCGGACCTGATCGAGAAGGAGCGCCGCGTCGCCGAGCAGAAGGCCGCGGAATCGGGCAAGCCGGCCGAAATCGTCGCGAAGATGGTCGACGGCAGCGTCCAGAAGTTCCTGAAGGAAGTGTCGCTCTTGAACCAGCCGTTCGTGAAGAACGACAAGCAGACGATCGAACAGATGCTCAAGGCCGCGAGCGCGGCGGTGCAGAAGTTCGCCCTGTTCGTCGTCGGCGAAGGCATCGAGAAGCGTCAGGACGACTTCGCGGCGGAAGTGGCCGCGCAGGTCGCCGCCGCGAAGCAGCAGTAACCAGTCGTAAAAGCGGTAACCAGCAGTACGCTTGACCCGCGGCGGACGACCGTTCCGCCGCGGCCGGCAGCGGCGCCGGACGGGGCTTTCAGCCAGCCCGGCCCGGCGGCGCTTGCTCGAATCAGCATTTCGCCCCTACAGTTCGTGCTTGTCATCCTCTCGTCGCTCGGAAGTCCCTATGCCCAATGCCTATAAACGCGTCCTCCTCAAACTTTCCGGCGAAGCTCTGATGGGCGACGATGCCTTCGGCATCAATCGCGCGACGATCGAGCGGATGGTTGCCGACATCGCGGAAGTCGTGCGTCTCGGCACGCAGCTCGCGGTCGTGATCGGCGGCGGCAACATCTTCCGCGGCGTCGCGGGAGGCGCGGCCGGCATGGACCGCGCGACGGCCGACTACATGGGGATGCTCGCGACGATGATGAACGCGCTCGCGTTGCAGGATGCGATGCGCCACGCGGGCATCGAGGCGCGCGTGCAGTCGGCGCTGCGGATGGACCAGGTGGTCGAGCCGTACATCCGCCCGCGCGCGATCCGTCAGCTCGAGGAGGGCAAGGTGGTGATCTTCGCGGCGGGCACGGGCAACCCGTTCTTCACGACGGACACCGCGGCCGCGCTGCGCGGCTCGGAAGTCGGCGCCGAAGTGGTGCTGAAGGCGACGAAGGTCGACGGCGTTTATTCGGCCGATCCGAAGAAGGACCCGTCCGCCACGCGCTACTCGTCGATCAGTTTCGACGAGGCGATCGGCCGCAACCTGCAGGTGATGGACGCGACGGCGTTCGCGCTTTGCCGCGACCAGAAGCTGCCGATCCGCGTGTTTTCGATCAACAAGCCGGGTGCGCTCAAACGTATCGTGCAAGGTGAGGACGAGGGCACGCTCGTCCACGTGTAAACTCTCGCCGATGCGGGAGGCGGCGGCGCCGTGCGCCGCCTATGGCCATTGCCCGCATCGTTTTGAAGTTCGGAAGGTTCGGAGGTTGAAATGAGTGTCGCTGATATCAAGAAGGGCGTCGAGCAGAAGATGCAGCGCTCGATCGAAGCGTTCAAGAACGATCTGGCGAAGATCCGCACGGGCCGTGCGCACACCGGTCTGCTGGATCACGTGCAGGTCGACTACTACGGTTCGATGGTGCCGATCTCGCAGGTCGCGAACCTGACGCTCGTCGACGCGCGCACGATCGGCGTGCAGCCGTGGGAAAAGAACATGGTCGCGAAGGTCGAGAAGGCGATCCGCGAGGCCGATCTGGGCCTGAACCCGGCGACGGCGGGCGACTTGATCCGCGTGCCGATGCCGGCGCTCACCGAAGAGCGCCGCCGCGAACTGACGAAGGTCGTCAAGAGCGAGGGCGAAACGGCGAAGGTGGCCGTGCGCAACCTGCGCCGCGACGCGAACGAGCAGTTGAAGAAACTCGTCAAGGACAAGGAAATCTCCGAGGACGACGAGCGCCGCGCGAGCGACGACGTGCAGAAGCTGACCGACAAGCACGTCGCGGAGATCGACAAGCTCGTCCAAAGCAAGGAAGCGGAGATCATGACGGTCTGACGCCACGTTGCGTCGCACTTTTTCCCGCAGCTACAGTCTCAGCGGCCATGACTTATACCAGCTCTACCGTTCGCGTGCCTGACGTCGCCGCCGTGCCGCGTCACATCGCGATCATCATGGACGGCAACGGCCGGTGGGCGACCGAGCGCCGCCTGCCGCGCGTCGCGGGACACACGCGCGGCGTCGACGCGGTGCGCTCCGTCGTCGAGGGATGCGCGCGCATGGGCGTCGAATACCTGACGCTCTTCGCGTTCAGCTCGGAGAACTGGCGCCGGCCGAACGACGAGGTGTCGTTCCTGATGCGCCTGTTCATCACCGCGCTCGAGCGCGAGGTCGGCAAGCTGCACGCGAACGGCATCCGGCTGCGCGTCGTCGGCGACCTGACGAAGTTCGAGCCGCGCATCCAGGCGCTCATCCGCCGCGCGGAAACGAAAACCGCCCGCAACACGCGCCTCACGCTCACGATCGCCGCGAACTACGGCGGACGTTGGGACATCCTGCAGGCGACGCAGAAGCTCGTCGACGAGGCGGCGCGCGAAGGGCGCGCGGTCGAGATCGACGAGGACGCGTTCGCCCGCCATCTGGCGATGTCCTACGCGCCGGAGCCCGATCTCTTCATCCGCACGGGCGGCGAGCAGCGGATCAGCAATTTCCTGCTCTGGCAGCTCGCGTACACCGAGTTCTACTTCACCGACAAATTCTGGCCGGATTTCGACGCGGACGCGCTTACCGAGGCGCTCGCGTCGTACACGCACCGCGAACGCCGCTTCGGCCGCACGAGCGCGCAGCTCGAACCCCAGGCTCAGGACGCCGACTCCCTTTCATGCTGAAGACCCGTGTCATCACGGCGGTCGTGCTGCTGGCAGTGCTGCTGCCCGTGACGCTGTTCGCGCCGCTTTCCGCGTTCGGCGCGCTGATCGCGCTCGTGCTCGTGTTCGCCGCGTGGGAATGGGGGCGGCTACTGAGGCTGGGCGGCGTCGGCCCCGTTGCCTACGCGGCCGTCGCGGCGCTCGCGCTCGCTGCGAGCACGCGGCTCGGCATCGGCGCGCAGGCCGCGCGGCCGCTCTTCGAGGCGGCGGGCGTGTTCTGGCTGCTGGCCGGCCCGTACGCGCTCTGGCGCAAGCCGGCGCTCGCCGGGCGCGCGTGGAAGCCGTTTCTGCTCGCGGCGGGCCTCGTCGTCTTTGCCGCGTGCTGGCATGCGCTCGTCGCGGCGCGCGCACAAGGCGTACCCTTCGTATTGTCGCTGTTGCTGGTGGTGTGGCTCGCCGATATCGGCGCATACTTTGCCGGCAAGAGATTCGGCAAGCGCAAGCTCGCGCCGTCCGTGAGCCCGGGCAAGACCTGGGAAGGCGCGGCGGGCGGGTGGCTCGCGGTGATGGCGGTCGCCGGTGCGGCCGTCGCGGCGCACGCGTTCGAGCCGACCCTTTATTCGGCGTTCGTCGCGCATTACGGCGCGGCGGGTGGGTTCGCGGCGTTGACGGTTCTCGTCGCGTTCAGCATCGTCGGCGACCTGTTCGAGTCGCTCCTGAAGCGCCAGGCGGGCGTGAAGGATTCAAGCGGGCTGCTGCCGGGCCACGGCGGCGTGCTCGACCGCGTCGACGCGCTGCTGCCCGTGCTGCCGCTCGCCATGCTGCTGCTCGGTTAAAACTAGACTCTACTATGCATAAACGTCTGACATTGCTCGGTTCGACGGGCTCGATCGGAGACAGCACGCTCGACGTCGTCGCGCGTCATCCGGAGCGCTTCGCGGTTCACGCGCTCACTGCCCACCGCAACGGAGACAAGCTCGTCGCCCAGTGCCTGCGCTTTTCGCCCGACGTCGCGGTGGTCGGCGACGCCGAAACCGCCGCGCGGGTCGACGCGCAATTGCGCGCCGCGGGCAGCAAGACTCAGGTCGCGCACGGCCCGCAGGCGCTCGTCGACGTGTCGAAGAGCGACGGCTGCGACACCGTCGTCGCGGCGATCGTCGGCGCGGCGGGGCTCGCGCCGAGCCTCGCCGCCGCGCGCGCGGGCAAGCGCGTGCTGCTCGCGAACAAGGAATCGCTCGTGATGTCGGGCGCGATCTTCATGGACGCGGTGCGCGACCATGGCGCGATCCTCTTGCCCGTCGACAGCGAGCACAACGCGATCTTCCAGTGCATGCCGCGCGACGCGGCCGAGCGCGGCGGGATCGCGAAGATCATCGTGACCGCGTCGGGCGGCCCGTTCCGCACGCGCGAGCCCGCGACGCTCGCCGACGTGACGCCCGACGAGGCGTGCAAGCACCCGAACTGGGTGATGGGCCGCAAGATCTCGGTCGACTCGGCGACGATGATGAACAAGGGCCTCGAGGTGATCGAGGCGCATTGGCTGTTCGGCCTGCAGAGCGAGCGGATCGACGTGCTGATCCATCCGCAGAGCGTGATCCATTCGCTCGTGTCGTATCGCGACGGCTCGGTGCTCGCGCAGCTCGGCAATCCCGACATGCGCACGCCGATCGCGCACGCGCTCGCGTTTCCCGAGCGCGTCGACGCGGGCGTCGCGCCGCTCGATCTCGCGCAGATCGCGACGCTCACGTTCGAGAAGCCCGACTACGCGCGCTTCCCGTGCCTCGCGCTGTCGATCCAGGCGCTCGAGGCGGGCGGCATTGCGAGCACGGCGCTCAATGCGGCGAACGAGATCGCGGTCGACGCGTTTTTGTCGCGGCGCATTCGCTTCACCGCGATCGCGCAGACGGTCGAGGCGGTGCTGAACGGGCTTGCCAACCGCACGCCGAGCGGCCTCGACGACGTGATCGGCGCCGACGCCGACGCGCGTCGCGCGGCGGCCGCGTTCATCGACAAACTGCCCGCGCCCGGCGTCGAGCGGGCCGCCTGAATGGAGTCGATACGCTCATGAACGTGCTGGTCGAACTGATCGCGTTTGCGGTGGCGATCGGCGTGCTGGTCGTCGTGCATGAGTACGGGCATTACCGCGTCGCTCGCTGGTGCGGCGTCAAGGTGCTGCGCTTCTCGATCGGCTTCGGCGCGCCCGTCGCGCGCTGGGTCAGCAAGACGACGGGCACCGAATGGACGCTGTCCGCGCTGCCGCTCGGCGGCTACGTGAAGATGCTCGACGAGCGCGATCCGGGCGAAGGCATCCGCGCGGACGAATTGCCGCGCGCGTTCAACCGGCAGCCGGTCGGCAAGCGCATCGCGATCGTCGCGGCCGGCCCGATCGCGAATTTCCTGCTTGCGATTGCGCTCTTTTCGTTCGTGTTCGCGACGGGCGTGACCGAGCCCGCGGCGATCGTCGCACCGCCCGCGGCCGGCACGCCCGCCGCGGTTGCAGGTTTCGACGGCGGCGAGACGATCGTGTCGATTCGCGACGCGCGCGCGGGCGACGCGCGGGGCGGCGAGGCCGAGCCGGTGCGCTCGTGGTCCGACCTGCGCTGGAAGCTGCTTGGCGCGGCGTTCGACCGCAAGGACGTCGTGCTCGGCGCGCGCAATCGCGCCGACGGCACGACGTACGATTTCCGCGTCGATCTGCACGGCGTCACCGAGCGCGACGTCGACGACGAATTCATGACGCGTCTCGGCTTCGAGCCGGGCGGCGGGTCGCTGACGGTGACGTCGGTGCTGCCGGGCGGCGCGGCGCAGCAGGCGGGGCTCGGGCCGGGCGACAAGCTCGTCGCGCTCGACGGCGCGCGCATCGGCGGCTCGACGCGCTTCATCGACGACGTGAAGGCGCACGCGGGCCGTAAGCTCTCGTTGAGAATCGAGCGCGCGGGCGTCGAGCGCACGGTGTCGATCGTGCCGCAGGCGCAGCGCGACGACGAGACGGGCAAGGAAGTGGGCCGCATCGGCGCCGCGCTCGCGCTGCAGACGCCGTCCGTCGACGTGCGCTACGGCGCGCTCGAGAGCATCGAGCTCGGCGTGCGGCGCACGTGGGACATCTCGGTTTATTCGCTGAAGATGTTCGGCAGGATGCTGACGGGCGAGGCGTCGCTGAAGAATCTGTCCGGGCCCGTGACGATCGCGGACTATGCGGGCAAGAGCGCGCGGCTCGGATGGTCGGCGTTCCTATCGTTCCTCGCCCTTGTCAGCATTAGCCTCGGCGTGCTGAACTTGCTGCCGATTCCCGTTTTGGACGGGGGGCATCTGTTATATTATCTGGTTGAAGCCGCGACCGGCAAGGCCGTATCGGAGCGCTGGCAACTGATTCTGCAAAGAGCGGGATTGATCTGCATCGTCGCGCTGTCGGCGATCGCGCTGTTCAACGATCTGGCTCGGTTGATCCATTTTTGACGCGTCGGGCGGTAGCCGCAAGGGCGGCCGCCTGATCTGATGCAAGCTTAAACACTGGGGATGCATGTTGTTCAAACCTCATCGCTTCGTACCTAAGACGGTTGCTGCCGCGGCGCTCGCCGCGCATGGTCTCGCGGCGCACGCAGCGGCGCCCTTCGTGGTGCAGGACATCAAGATCGAAGGCTTGCAGCGCGTCGAGGCGGGTTCCGTGTTCGCGTACCTGCCGATCAAGCAGGGCGACACGTTCACCGACGACAAGGCATCCGAAGCGATTCGCGCGCTGTACGCGACGGGCTTCTTCAACGACGTGCGGATCGCGACGCAGGGCAACGTCGTGATCGTCCAGGTGCAGGAGCGTCCGGCGATCGCATCGATCGATTTCACCGGCATCAAGGAATTCGACAAGGACAACCTGAACAAGGCGCTGAAGGCGGTTGGCCTGTCGCAGGGCCGCTATTACGACAAGTCGCTCGTCGACAAGGCCGAGCAGGAGCTCAAGCGCCAGTACCTGACGCGCGGCTTCTACGCGGCGGAAGTGTCGACGACGGTCACGCCCGTCGACGCGAACCGCGTGTCGATCCTGTTCTCGGTCGCCGAGGGCCCGAGCGCGAAGATCCGCCAGATCAATTTCATCGGCAACAAGACGTTCAGCACGGGCACGCTGCGCGACGAGATGCAGCTGTCGACCCCGAACTGGTTCTCGTGGTACACGAAGAACGACCTGTACTCGAAGGAAAAGCTGACGGGCGACCTCGAGAACGTGCGCTCGTACTACCTGAACCGCGGGTATCTCGAGTTCAACATCGAGTCGACCCAGGTGTCGATCTCGCCCGACAAGAAGGACATGTACCTGACGGTGACGCTGCACGAAGGCGAGCCGTACACGGTATCGAGCGTGAAGCTCGCGGGCAATCTGCTGGATCGCCAGGCGGAGCTCGAGAAGCTGGTCAAGATCAAGCCGGGCGACCGCTTCTCGGCCGAGAAGCTGCAGCAGACGACGAAGGCGATCGTCGACAAGCTCGGCCAGTACGGCTATGCGTTCGCGACGGTGAACGCGCAGCCCGAGATCGACCAGGCGTCGCACAAGGTCGGCCTCACGCTCGTCGTCGATCCGAGCCGCCGCGTGTACGTGCGGCGGATCAACATCGTCGGCAACACGCGCACGCGCGACGAAGTGGTGCGCCGCGAAATGCGCCAGCTCGAGAGCTCGTGGTTCGATTCGAGCCGCCTCGCGTTGTCGAAGGACCGGGTCAACCGTCTCGGCTACTTCACCGACGTCGACGTGACGACGGTTCCCGTCGAGGGCACGAACGACCAGGTCGACGTGAACGTGAAGGTCGCCGAAAAGCCGACGGGCGCGATCACGCTGGGCGCGGGCTTCTCGTCGACGGACAAGGTCGTGCTGTCGGCGGGCATCTCGCAGGACAACGTGTTCGGCTCGGGCACGAGCCTTGCGGTGAACGTGAACACCGCGAAGAGCTACCGCACGCTGACCGTCACGCAGGTCGATCCGTACTTCACCGTCGACGGCATCAAGCGGATCACCGACGTGTTCTACCGCACGTACCAGCCGCTCTATTACTCGACGAACTCGAGCTTCCGGATCATCACGGCGGGCGGCAACCTGAAGTTCGGCATCCCGTTCTCGGAAACCGATACGGTCTATTTCGGCGCGGGCTTCGAGCAGAACCGCCTCGACGTCGATACGAATACGCCGCAGTCGTATCAGGACTACGTGCAGCAATTCGGCCGCGTGTCGAACACGGTGCCGCTGACGGTCGCTTGGTCGCGCGACGCGCGCGACAGCGCGTTGATCCCGAGCCGCGGCTACTTCACGCAGGCGAACATCGAATACGGCGTGCCGGTCGGCAAGATCCAGTACTACAAGGCGGACGTGCAGGCGCAGTACTACTACTCGTTCGCGCGCGGCTTCATCCTGGGCCTGAACCTGCAAGGCGGCTACGGCAACGGCATCGGCAACCCGTATCCGATCTTCAAGAACTACTACGCGGGCGGTATCGGCTCCGTGCGCGGCTACGAGCCGAGCTCGCTCGGCCCGCGGGACACGAAGACGAACGATCCGATCGGCGGCTCGAAGATGATCGTCGGCAACATCGAGCTGACGTTCCCGCTGCCGGGCACGGGCTACGACCGCACGCTGCGCGTGTTCACGTTCCTCGACGGCGGCAACGTGTGGGGCAACGCGCCGGGCGGCACGAGCACGGGCGCGAACGGCCTGCGCTACGGCTACGGTATCGGTCTTGCGTGGATCTCGCCGATCGGGCCGCTCAAGCTGAGCTTGGGCTTCCCGCTGCAGAAGCACGAAGGCGATCAGTATCAGAAATTCCAGTTCCAGATCGGAACGGCGTTCTGATCGATCAGGCACTGACTACAGCATCGAGAGGGTAATCTTGCTAACCGGTAAGTTTTCGAAACGAGTGATGTGCGCGCTGGCGCTTGCCGCCGCGCTCGGCGCGACGCTCGCGCACGCGCAGGACGTCGCGCGGATCGCGGCCGTCAATTCGGATCGGATCCTGCGCGAGTCGGCGCCCGCCAAGGCCGCGCAAACGAAACTCGAAGCCGAGTTCGCGAAGCGCGACAAGGATCTGCAGGACATGGCCGCGCGCCTGAAGTCGATGTCCGACGCGCTCGACAAGAACGGTCCGACGTTGTCGGCCAACGAGCGTGCGCAGAAGCAGCGCGACCTCGCGCAGCTCGACACCGATTTCCAGCGCAAGCAGCGCGAGTTTCGCGAGGATCTGAACCAGCGTCGCAACGAAGAGCTCGCGGCGGTGCTCGACAAGGCGAACAAGGTGATCAAGCAGATCGCCGAGCAGCAGAACTACGATCTGATCGTGCAGGAAGCGGTGTACGTGAGTCCGCGCATCGACATCACCGACAAGGTGCTGAAGGCGCTCTCGTCGCCTTCGAGCCTGTCGAACTGAACGGAGCGAACGTCGAATGGCATTGACGCTTGAGGCGCTCGTCGCGCGATTCGGCGGCGAGATCGTCGGCGACGGCGGGCGCGAGGTCGGCGGTCTCGCGCCGCTCGATCAGGCGGGCCCGCAGCAGCTCGCGTTCCTCGCGAATCCGAAATATCTCGCGCAAGTCGAGACAACGGGCGCCGCCGCGGTGCTGATCGCGCCGCGCGATCTCGAGAAGCTCGGCGCGGCCGCGAACGGCCGCAACTTCATCGTCACGCCGAATCCGTACGCGTACTTCGCGCGCGTCGCGCAGATGTTCATCGATCTCGCTGCACCGCAGCGCGCCGCCGGCGTGCATCCGAGCGCGACGATCGATCCCGCCGCGCAGGTCGCCGCGAGCGCGGTGATCGGCCCGCACGTGACGGTCGAGGCGGGCGCCGTGATCGGCGAGCGCGTGCAGCTCGATGCGAGCGTGTTCGTCGGGCGCGGCACGCGGATCGGCGACGACTCGCACCTGTATCCGAACGTCGCGATTTATCATGGCTGCACGCTCGGGCCGCGCGCGATCGTCCATTCGGGCGCCGTGATTGGCTCCGACGGCTTCGGCTTCGCGCCGGATTTCGTCGGCGAAGGCGATGCGCGCACGGGCGCCTGGGTCAAGATTCCGCAGGTCGGCGGCGTGAAGGTAGGCCCCGACGTCGAGATCGGCGCGAACACGACGATCGACCGCGGCGCGATGGCGGACACCGTCATCGAAGAATGCGTGAAGATCGACAACCTCGTGCAGATCGGCCACAACTGCCGGATCGGCGCGTACACGGTGATCGCCGGCTGCGCGGGCATCGCGGGCAGCACGACGATCGGCAGGCATTGCATGATCGGCGGCGCGGTGGGCATCGCGGGCCACGTGACGCTCGGCGATGGCGTGATCGTTACCGCGAAGTCCGGCGTATCGAAGTCGCTGCCGAAGGCGGGCATCTATACGAGCGCGTTTCCGGCCGTCGAGCACGGCGACTGGAACAAGAGCGCGGCGCTCGTGCGCAACCTGGACAAATTGCGCGACCGGATCAAGGCGCTCGAGATCGCGCTGGCCGCGCGGGAAGGCGACGCCGGCGGCGCATGAACCCACGCGTCGGCCGGGGATCGCACGGGGCAGCTTGCAGGCTGCCCGGCGCGCCGGCCGACCGAACCGAGCGCCGTTTTCCCCGACGCGGCCCGCATCAGCATTTGCAGTCATCACCGCGCAACCCAACCATTGCGTGAGACGAACCACCATGAGCTCTGAAAAAATCAACTTCGACATCCATAAGATCCTCACGCTGCTGCCGCACCGCTATCCGATTCTGCTCGTCGATCGCGTGCTCGAACTCGAGCCGCACAAGTCCATCAAAGCGTTGAAGAACGTGACGGTCAACGAGCCGTTCTTCACAGGCCATTTCCCGAAGCGGCCGGTGATGCCGGGCGTGCTGATCATCGAGGCGCTCGCGCAGGCGGCCGCGCTCCTCACGTTTGCCGAGGCGCAGCCGAAGGACCCGGAGAATACGCTGTACTACTTCGTCGGCATCGATAATGCGCGCTTCAAGCGCGTCGTCGAGCCGGGCGACCAGTTGATCCTGAACGTGACGTTCGAGCGCTACATTCGCGGCATCTGGAAGTTCAAGGCCGTCGCGGAAGTGGACGGCAAGGTCGCGGCGGAAGCCGAGCTGATGTGCACGGTCAAGACGGCCGACGCGGCGCCCTGAGCGCGCGGCGCGCAAGGCTACGCAACGCGACATAGACATTGAGAGGCAACGGCGCATGAGCAGGATTCACCCCACGGCGATCATCGAGCCGGGCGCGCAGATCCACGAGACGGTCGAGATCGGCCCGTATGCGATCGTCGGTCCGAACGTGACGATCGGCGCGCGGACCACGATCGGTTCGCACAGCGTGATCGAAGGCCATACGACGATCGGCGAAGACAATCGCATCGGCCATTACGCGTCGGTGGGCGGCCGTCCGCAGGACATGAAGTACAAAGACGAGCCGACGAAGCTCGTGATCGGCGATCGCAACACGATCCGCGAATTCACGACGATTCACACGGGCACCGTGCAGGACACGGGCGTCACGACGCTCGGCGACGACAACTGGATCATGGCGTACGTGCATATCGGCCACGACTGCCGCGTCGGCAGCCACGTGATCCTGTCGAGCAACGCGCAGATGGCGGGGCACGTCGAGATCGGCGACTGGGCGATCGTCGGCGGGATGTCGGGCGTCCACCAGTTCGTGCGGATCGGCGCGCATTCGATGCTGGGCGGCGCGTCGGCGCTCGTGCAGGACATTCCGCCTTTCGTCATCGCCGCGGGCAACAAGGCCGAGCCGCACGGAATCAACGTCGAGGGGCTGCGCCGCCGCGGTTTCTCGCCCGATGCGATCTCCGCGCTGCGCAGCGCGTACCGGATACTGTACAAGAACGGCTTGTCGCTCGAAGAGGCGAAGATCCAGCTGCGCGAGCTCGCGCAGGCGGGCGGCGACGGCGACGCGGCCGTCAAGGCGCTAGCCGACTTCGTCGAGACGTCGCAGCGCGGCATCATTCGCTGAACGATGGCGTTCCAACTCACACCGCTGCGCGTCGCGCTCGTCGCGGGCGAGCCGTCGGGCGATCTGCTCGGTGCGTCGCTCCTCGGCGGGCTGCATGCGCGGCTGCCCGCATCGTCCCGCTATTACGGGATCGGCGGGCCGCGCATGACCGCCGTGGATTTCGACGCGCACTGGCCGATGGAAAAGCTCGCGGTGCGCGGCTACGTCGAGGCGCTCAAGCACATTCCCGAAATCCTGCGCATTCGCGGCGAGCTGAAGCGTCAACTGCTCGCCGAGCCGCCCGACGCGTTCATCGGCATCGACGCGCCCGACTTCAACTTCGGCCTCGAGCAGGCGCTGCGCGGCGCGGGCATCCCGACGATCCACTTCGTCTGCCCGTCGATCTGGGCGTGGCGCGGGGGGCGGATCAAGAAGATCGTCAAGGCCGTCGACCACATGCTGTGCCTGTTCCCGTTCGAGCCCGAACTGCTCGAGAAGGCGGGCGTCGCGGCGACGTTCGTCGGCCATCCGCTTGCCGACGAAATTCCGCTCGAGCCCGACATGCACGGCGCGCGGATCGCGCTCGGCCTTCCGGAGAGCGGCCCCGTGATCGCGGTGCTGCCGGGCAGCCGCCGCTCCGAGATCGAGCTGATCGGCCCGACGTTCTTCGACGCGATGGAGCTGATGCAGCAGCGCGAGCCCGGCGTGCGTTTCATCGTGCCGGCCGCGACGCCCGCGCTGCGCGAGCTGCTGCAGCCGCTCGTCGACGCGCATCCGTTGCTGTCGGTCACGTTGACCGAGGGGCGCGCGCAAGTCGCGATGACGGCGGCCGACGCGATCCTCGTGAAGAGCGGCACCGTGACGCTCGAGGCGGCGCTCCTCAAGAAGCCGATGGTGATCTCGTACAAGGTGCCCTGGCTCACCGGGCAGATCATGCGCCGGCAGGGCTACCTGCCGTACGTCGGGCTGCCGAACATTCTCGCGGGCCGCTTCGTCGTGCCCGAGCTGCTGCAACACTTCGCGACGCCCGACGCGCTCGCCGACGCGACGCTCACGCAGTTGCGCGACGACGCGAACCGCCGCGCGCTCACCGAAATCTTTACCGACATGCATCTCGCGCTGCGCCAGAACACCGCGCAGCGCGCGGCGGAGGCCGTCGCGCGCGTGATCGACGACAGGAAGCCGCGCTGATGGCCGCGACTCGCAAATCCCGTGGTGCCGCGGCCCAGCCGGCGCTCGAGTTCGATGCGCCGGGCGAGATCGTCTGCGGCGTCGACGAAGCCGGGCGCGGCCCGCTCGCCGGGCCCGTCGTCGCGGCCGCCGTCGTGCTCGACCCGGCGCGGCCGATCGTGGGGCTCGACGATTCGAAGGCGCTGTCCGCGAAGAAGCGCGAGCGGCTCTTCGACGAAATCGTCGCGCATTCGCTCGCGTACTGCGTTGCGTCGGCGAGCGTCGAGGAAATCGATACGCTCAACATCCTGCACGCGACGATGCTTGCGATGAAGCGCGCCGTCGAAGGGCTCGCGGTGCGGCCGACGCTCGCGAAGATCGACGGCAACCGCTGTCCGACGCTTGCGATCCGCAGCGAGGCGATTGTCGGCGGCGACGCGCTCGTGGCGAGCATCTCGGCCGCGTCGATTCTCGCGAAGGTCACGCGCGACCGGATGCTCGTCGAGCTGCACGCGCAGTTCCCGATGTACGGATTCGACGTTCATGCGGGCTACGGCACGCCGAAACACCTCGCGGCGCTGCGCGAGCACGGCCCGTGCGAGCATCACCGCCGTTCGTTCGCGCCCGTGCGCGCGGCGTTCGATCTGATTCGATGAAAGCAATCACTTCCCGCGACAATCCGCTGTACAAGCGCCTGAAGGCGCTCGCGGGCTCGACGCATCAGCAGCGCCGCGGCGGCCAGGCGCTGCTCGAGGGGCTCCATCTCGCGAGCGCCTATCTCGATGCGGCCGGGCAGCCGGAGCTGTGCGTCGTCACCGACGGCGCGTTCGCGCACGCGGAGGCGCGCGAGATCGTCGCGCGCGTCGAGCCGGCGCGGCTCGTCACGCTGCCCGATGCGCTCTTCGGTCAACTGTCGAACGTCGTCCACGGCGTCGGTCTGCTGCTGCTCGTCGCCCGGCCGGCGCCCGCGCTGCCGGAGCGCGTCGCGCACACGGCGGTCGTGCTCGACGGCGTGCAGGACGCGGGCAACGTCGGTTCGATCCTGCGCAGCGCGGCCGCGGCGGGCGTGAAGCAGGCGTTCTGCACACCGGGCACCGCATATGCGTGGTCGTCGAAGGTGCTGCGCTCGGCGATGGGCGCGCACTTTCTGCTCGACATCCACGAGGACGTCGCCGCCGACACGCTGATCGAGCGGCTCG
Source organism: Burkholderia sp. ABCPW 111 (assembly GCF_000773065.1). Taxonomy (NCBI): domain Bacteria; kingdom Pseudomonadati; phylum Pseudomonadota; class Betaproteobacteria; order Burkholderiales; family Burkholderiaceae; genus Burkholderia; species Burkholderia sp. ABCPW 111. Next base: position 57,921 of record NZ_JPWT01000050.1, read on the forward strand.
CGGCCCCGGTCGCGCTGACCGATTCGCACGGCGCGCGCGCGATCTACGACTGTGATTTGTCCGGGCCGGTCGTGTGGGTGTTCGGCAACGAGGGGGCGGGCGTATCCGCACGCTGGCGCGACGCGGCGACGCATCGCGTGACGATTCCGCAGCCGGGCGGGATGGAATCGTTGAACGTGGCTGCTGCGGCGGCGATTTGTCTTTTTGAGCAGTGTCGGCAGCAACGCGCGCGCGGCGTGTGACGCACGCGCGTTTCCTTCTCTCTTCTGTTACGCGATTGGCGCGCTAGGCGCGGTGAGTGCGCTTGCGCGGCGCACGGCCTGAAACGCGATGCTCGCGATGTCGGCGGCCGGCATCGCGATGCCGATCAATGATGCCGCGGGTGACGCGCGTCGCCGCGCATGCCGGATGCAGCGGCGTTGGGGGGGCGCAAGCGCCGCGGCGCGCGAGCGGCGCTTGCATCGCCGCCGTCGCGGGCCTGCATCAATACGATTGCCGTTCCTCGAGCTTGATTTCCTGCAGGATCGTCGTCGCGATCTCCTCGATCGACTTGTGCGTCGACGACAGCCATTTGACCCCTTCGCGCCGCATCATCGCTTCCGCCTCGTTGATTTCGTAGCGGCAGTTCTCCGGCGCGGCGTACTTGCTGCCGGGGCGGCGCTCGTTGCGGATTTCGGAGAGGCGCATCGGGTCGATCGACAATCCGAACAGCTTGTCGCGGTGCGGGTGGAGCGGCGTCGGCAGCTTGCCGCGCTCGAAGTCTTCCGGGATCAGCGGATAGTTTGCCGCCTTCACGCCGTACTGCATCGCGAGATAGAGGCTGGTCGGCGTCTTGCCGCTGCGCGACACGCCGATCAGGATCACGTCCGCGTCGGCGAGATTGCGGTTGGACTGGCCGTCGTCGTGCGCGAGCGAGAAGTTGATCGCTTCGATCCGCGTCTTGTATTCATCGGTGTCCGCGTTCTGGTGAACGCGGCCCATCGCATGGCTCGACTTCAGCTGCAGCTCCTGTTCGAGCGGCTCGACGAAGCGCTGGAACATGTCGAGCACGAGCGCGTTCGAGCGCTTGACGATCTCGTTCGATTCGCCGTCGACGAGCGTCGTGAACACGATCGGCCGGCGGCCGTCGTGCTGCGCGGTGTCGTTGATTTTCTGGACGGTGCCGTACGCCTTCTCGAGCGAATCGATGAACGGCACGCGCACGAGCCGGAACTTCTGGTCGAACTGGGACAGGATCGAATGCGCGAAGGTTTCGGCGGTGATCCCGGTGCCGTCGGAGACGATGAATACGGTTGGAAGCATGAATCGGAGCGTCGAGCGTGTGCGTGGCGGCCGCGCGCGGCCGGGAAGCGGTCATTCTAGCAGGCGCGGGCGCGCGGTCCGGGCGACGGCGAAGCGTCGCCGGCGGCGCCCGAGCGTCGCGCCGCTCGACGATATGACGAACGATCAATCCGGATTCGACGATAAGCATTTGCGTATTGAGCAATAGTCGATGCGTGCATTCATCGGAATGATCTGTAATATTTCGTAATGCTGTTCGAAAGGTGGCAATGGCGAGCCGTATCATGTCGCCGAATGAATGTTTTCGCCGCGCAAATCAGTTTGTCGAGTTGCCTTGGTTGATTCGGAATCCTACTGATTGCCGATCGGCCCTTGGCGTGGACGGGCGGCGGCATTCGTTCATTGCCGCATCGCGGGCGAGGCCGGAGGAGCGGCGGCGCATGCGTGCGGACAGCAGTCGTGGGGCAGTGGTACTCGAGCAGTTCGGCGGTTCGATTTGTTTGAGTTTCGACTTTATTCAAACCAAATGAGGAACGACGAAATGACGTCAAGAAAATGGGCCAACCCTCGCGCTTCGCAAGCGAAGCGTGCGATTTGCGCGGCGACGTTTTGCGCCGCGACCACGCTGACGGCGCACGCCGCCGCGCCGGCGTGGGTCGATACGCAGACCCGCGCGTATCCGGCATTCCCGCAGCAGGCGTCGGCGGCGACGTTTGCGGCCGGCAAGGCGATCGACGCGGCGCCCGGCGAGCCGGTGCGGGTGGTCGTCAGTCTCAATCTCAACGACGAAGCGAGGCTCGATCGCTTTCTGCGCGATCTGCATACGCCCGGCAACGCCGCGTACGGCCGGCATCTGACGCCCGCCGAATTCGCCGCGCAGTACGCGCCGACGCAACAGCAGGTCGCGCTCGTCGAAGCGCATCTGCGCCGGTCCGGATTTCGCGACATCCAGGTGTCGCCGAACCGGCTGCTGATCTCGGCGACGGGCACCGCGGCCGCGGTCAAGACGGCGTTCAACACGCGGTTGAAGAGCTTCACGCTCGAAGGCCGGCGCGTGCACGCGAACCAGGACACGGCGCAGGTGCCGGCCGCGCTCGGCAGCATCGTCGGCGCGGTGCTCGGGCTCGACAGCGCGACGCTCGCGCACACGTACAACCGCCGGGCGGCCGTGACGGGCGCCGTCGGCGGCGCGAAGGCGTCGCTTGCGGCGCGCGCGAGCGACGCGACCGCGAACGCGGCCGCGAGCGGCACGCCGGTGCTGACGGGCCACGATCCGCTCGAATTCTCGCAAATCTACCGCGCGGGCTCGACGCCGACGGCGTCGCAGACGACGGTCGGCGTCATCATGGCGGGCGACGCGGCGCCCGTGCTGCGGGATCTCGGCACCTTCGCGGCGAAAGCGGGGCTCGCGCGCGTGGCCGCGAGCGTCACGCGCACCGGGCCGCCCGGCAGCGACTACAGCGACAACTCGGGCCTGAGCGAGTGGGACATGGACAGCCAGGCGATCGTCGGCGCGGCGGGCGGGCAGGTGAAGGGGATCGTGTTCTACGCGGCGCCGTCGATGTTGCTGACCGACATCACCGAAGCATATAACCGGGCCGTCATCGACAACGTCGCGAAGGTCATCAACGTGTCGCTCGGCGTGTGCGAGGCGGATGCGCGCGCCGCCGGCACGCAGGCGGCCGACGACCGGATCTTCAAGAGCGCGGTCGCGCAGGGGCAGACCTTCGCCGTCGCGGCGGGCGACGCCGGCGCGTACGAGTGCAGCGTGAGCCGCGTTTCCGGCGGGCAGGGCGTGCCGGCGCGATCGAACTATTCGGTGAGCGAGCCCGCGACGTCGCCGTACGTCGTCGCGGTCGGCGGCACGACGCTGTCGACCGACAAATCGACGGGCGCCTACGCCGGTGAAGCCGCGTGGAACGAGGGGCTGCAGCCGATCGGCGTGTACGATCCGTACGGCAGTTACGATTCGACGCAGCGCCTGTGGGCGACGGGCGGCGGCTACAGCAAGAACGAAGCGGTGCCGGCGTGGCAGCGCAGCGTGCTCGGCACGTCGGCGAGGACGCGCGCGGTGCCGGACGTCGCGTTCGAGGCGGACGGCCGCAGCGGCGCGCACGTCTACGTGAACGGGCAGATCGAGCAGTGGGGCGGCACGAGCCTCGCCGCGCCGATCTTCACGGGGATCTGGGCGCGCTTGCAATCCGACAATGGCAACCGGCTCGGCTTTCCGCTCGCGAGCCTTTATCGCTACGTTCCGTCCAACGGCACGCTGGTGCACGACGTGACGTCCGGCAACAACGGCTCGGGCGGCTACGGCTACAAGGCGGGCACCGGCTGGGACCCGGTGACGGGCTTCGGCAGCTTCGACATCGGGAACCTCGCCGCATTCGTCAAGAAGACGGCGGATTTCGCGCGATAGGGCCCGGCGCGCCGCTTCGGCGCGCGGGCCGCGGCGGCGCGGGCGGCGGGAGCCGCGCCCGGCTTTTGCGCGCCGTTTCGCATCGCCGCGCCCCGCTCGGCGTCGCGCTATGCTCGTGCGGGCGCCGTGCGCGAGCGGCGCTCCACTCGTCGAACGACAAAGGATCGATCGTGACAAAAAGAAAAGGATTCGCCGTGGCCGCGTTGTGCGCGTTCGCGTTGATCGGGCGCGCGGCCGCGCAAACGCTGCCGTTGCCCGACGGCCTGATCGACCTCGGCAGCGGCGCCGGCGAGCACATGCTGGCCGAGAGCGGCGCGCGCAGCGCATACGTGCCGCTCGGCAGTCACTTCGTCACGCAGAAAACCGAGAGCTATTGCGGCGTCGCGTCGCTCGTGATGGTGCTGAACGCGCTGCGCGTGCCGGCGCCCGCCGCCGCGCAATATCCGCCGTTCCACTACTTCACGCAGGACAACGTGCTCAACGACGCGACCGAGAAGATCCGTCCGCAGGCGCAGATCGAGCAGCACGGGATGACGCTCGATCAACTGGGGGCGCTCGCGAACGCGCTCGGCGCGCGCGGCGACGTGCGCCATGCGTCCGATGCGTCGGTCGATGCGTTTCGCGCGGACGCGGTCGCGCATCTCGGCCGCCCGGGGCGCTACGTGCTCGTCAACTACCTGCGCAGCCGCCTCGGCCAGCAAACGGGCGGCCACATCTCGCCGCTCGGCGCGTACGACGCCGCGGCCGACCGCTTCCTGATCCTCGACGTGTCCCGTTACAAATACCCGCCTGTCTGGGTGAGGGCGGCCGATCTGTACGCGGCGATGAACACGCCCGATGCGGACAACGGCGGCCGCAGTCGCGGCTACGTGCTCATCGGCGGGGCGACGGCGGGGCGTTGATGCGTGCCGGCGACGTGCCGGCCCGCAGGGTGGGCGTACCCGTCGTCCGACAGGCGCGAGGCCGCACGACGCGGGCGGCGCCGGCGCAAGATTGCGGCGAGTCGGTCGGCCCGCCGCCCGTGCGTCGTTTGCGTCGGGGAGCGGGAACCCGGCATTCGGCGCGCCAAATGTCTGAACGCCTGAATGCCCGAATGCCCGAATGCCCGAATGCCCGAATGCCCGAATGCCCGAATGCCCAATGCCCAATGCCTGCACTCAAACGCCCGTACACCGCCCCGACGAAAAGCGACAGACCGGCCAAGCCCCTGCCGGCAAGGCGTCCCGACTTGCCCGGCGCGTCGAAACCGCGCGCTAGAGCCCCATTGCGAGCGGGTTGCGCCACATCCGCTGGCCGTCACGGTAGAATAGCGGCAACCTGTTGGATAAGCCCTTGCGGCTGAAGCGCGGCGCAGCCGCGATTCGGGTCGCGATGCGCTACGGATTCCCGGCAAGTTCGGCGATTTGTCTGCTTTTTCGCCTTTCTGCCGGGATTTTTGCAAGTGCGCCGGAGTCGTCCCGTCCCTGCGAAGGCTTATCCGACAGGTTGTGCAATGCGTGTCCCGCTTTTTGCAGGCGGCCGCGCTCCGAGCCCGTTGCACGATCGAGCATTTTTTTCACACTTAGGGGCTTGTATGACTAACGCAGCAAACGTCGCAAAGGATCAGGCGTATGTAATTCCGTTCGAGCAGTTGCGAATGACCGATGTCGAAATCGTCGGCGGCAAGAATGCGTCGCTGGGCGAGATGATCAGTCAACTGGCTGAGGCAGGCGTACGCGTGCCCACCGGTTTCGCAACGACCGCGCTCGCATTTCGCGACTTCCTCCAGCACAACAAGCTCACGGAGCGCATCGCGCAACGTCTCGAGTCGCTCGACGTCGACGACGTGAAGGCACTCGCCGAAGCCGGCGCCGAGATCCGCCGATGGATCGTCGACGCGCCGATGCAGTCGCGCCTCGAACAGGAGATCCGTGCGCAGTTCGAGATCCTGAAGAACGGCTCGCCGGGCGAGCTGTCGTTTGCCGTGCGCTCGTCCGCGACCGCGGAAGACCTGCCGGACGCATCGTTCGCGGGCCAGCAGGAGTCGTATCTGAACGTCGTCGGCATCGAAGACGTGCTCGACCGCATGAAACACGTGTTCGCGTCGCTCTACAACGACCGCGCGATCTCGTACCGCGTGCACAAGGGCTTCACGCACGCCGAAGTCGCGCTGTCGGCCGGCGTGCAGCGCATGGTCCGCTCGGACGTCGGCGCGGCCGGCGTGATGTTTACGATCGACACCGAATCGGGCTTCAAGGAAGCCGTGTTCATCACCGCGAGCTACGGCCTCGGCGAGACCGTCGTGCAGGGCGCGGTGAACCCGGACGAGTTCTACGTGTTCAAGACGACGCTCGCGCAGGACAAGTACCCGATCATCCGCCGCTCGATCGGCTCGAAGCTGATCAAGATGGAGTTCACGCAGCCGGGCGAGCCGGGCCGCGTGAAGACGGTCGACGTGCCGCACGAGCAGCGCAACCGCTACTCGATCACCGACGAGGACGTGATCGAGCTCGCGAAGTACGCGGTCATCATCGAGAAGCACTACCAGCGCCCGATGGACATCGAGTGGGGCAAGGACGGCCGCGACGGCAAGATCTTCATCCTGCAGGCGCGCCCGGAGACGGTGAAGAGCCAGGCCCACGGCAAGGTCGAGCAGCGCTTCAAGCTGAAGGGCCAGTCGCAGGTGCTCGCGACGGGCCGCGCGATCGGCCAGAAGATCGGCGCGGGCCCCGTGCGCGTGATCCACGATCCGTCCGAGATGGAGCGCGTGCAGCCGGGCGACGTGCTCGTCGCCGACATGACCGACCCGAACTGGGAGCCGGTGATGAAGCGCGCGTCCGCGATCGTCACGAACCGCGGCGGCCGCACCTGCCACGCGGCGATCATCGCGCGCGAGCTCGGCGTGCCGGCGGTGGTCGGCTGCGGCGACGCGACCGACGTGCTGAAGGACGGCTCGCTCGTCACCGTGTCGTGCGCGGAGGGCGACGAAGGCAAGATCTACGACGGCCTGCTCGAGACCGAAGTGTCCGAGGTGCAGCGCGGCGAACTGCCGCCCGTGCCGGTCAAGATCATGATGAACGTCGGCAACCCGCAGCTCGCATTCGACTTCTCGCAGCTGCCGAACGCGGGCGTCGGCCTCGCGCGCCTCGAGTTCATCATCAACAACAACATCGGCGTGCACCCGAAGGCGATCCTCGAGTATCCGAACGTCGACGCCGACCTGAAGAAGGCGGTCGAAAGCGTCGCGCGCGGCCACGCGTCGCCGCGCGCGTTCTACGTCGACAAGCTGACGGAAGGCATCGCGACGATCGCGGCGGCGTTCTATCCGAAGCCCGTGATCGTGCGCCTGTCCGACTTCAAGTCGAACGAGTACAAGAAGCTGATCGGCGGCTCGCGCTACGAGCCGGACGAGGAAAACCCGATGCTCGGCTTCCGCGGCGCGTCGCGCTACATCGCCGAGGATTTCGCGCAGGCGTTCGAGATGGAGTGCATCGCGCTCAAGCGCGTGCGCGACGAGATGGGCCTCGCGAACGTCGAGATCATGGTGCCGTTCGTGCGCACCGTGAAGCAGGCGGAGCGCGTCGTCGGCCTGCTCGAGAAGTTCGGCCTGAAGCGCGGCGACAACGGCCTGCGCCTCATCATGATGTGCGAAGTGCCGTCGAACGCGATCCTCGCCGAAGAGTTCCTGCAGCACTTCGACGGCTTCTCGATCGGCTCGAACGACCTGACGCAGCTGACGCTCGGCCTCGACCGCGACTCGGGCATGGAACTGCTCGCCGTCGACTTCGACGAGCGCGATCCGGCCGTGAAGTTCATGTTGAAGCGCGCGATCGACACCTGCCGCAAGCTCGGCAAGTATGTCGGCATCTGCGGCCAGGGCCCGTCCGATCACCCGGATTTCGCGAAGTGGCTCGCCGACGAAGGCATCGCGTCGATTTCGCTGAACCCGGACACGGTCATCGACACGTGGCAGGCGCTCGCCGCCAAGCAATAACCGGCAGCGGTGATCGTTCGTCCGGGCGGCGGTCGTCGGATCGCCGTTTGAATGAAGGCAAATTGAAAGGTTCGTGCTATAAACACCCCGGTAACGCCGGGGTGTTTTTCTTTGTGCAACGGGAGGGGCGATGGTGTCAGGGCAGTTTTTCTGGTGGATCGGCGTCGGGGTGTTCGTCATCGCGGAACTGCTGACGGGAACGTTCTACCTGCTGATGATCGCGCTCGGCTTCCTCGCGGGCGGCCTCGTGCATCTCGCGGGCGCGCCCGTCGCGTGGCAGTTCGCCGCCGCCGCGCTCGTCGCGATCGTCGCCGTGATCGTGCTCCGGCGCTCGGGGCTCGGCCGCAAGCAGAAGCGCGACGCGTCCGCGAATCCCGACATCAACATCGACATCGGCGCGACGATCACGGTCAGGCACTGGCATGATCGCCGCGCCCGCGCGCAGTATCGCGGCGCGCAATGGGACGTCGAGCTCGCCGCCGGCGAGCGCGAGGACGCGCATCTGTACGAAGTGCGCGCGGTGCGCGGCAATTGCCTCATCGTCGCCGCGAAGCCGTCGGCCTGACCGCACGCGTGCTCGCGCGTTCGGCTTTCACATTTCAACCAGGAGGACCAGCTTCATGGATTCGTTGATCGTCTGGGCGGTGCTGCTCGTCATCGCTTTCGTGATCGTGTCGCAGACGGTGAAGATCGTGCCGCAGCAGCACGCGTGGGTGCTCGAGCGGTTCGGCCGCTATCACGCGACGCTGTCGCCGGGCCTGAACATCGTGCTGCCGTTCGTCGACCGGATCGCCTACCGGCACGTGCTGAAGGAAATCCCGCTCGACGTGCCGAGCCAGATCTGCATCACGCGCGACAACACGCAACTGCAGGTGGACGGCGTGCTGTACTTCCAGGTCACCGATCCGATGAAGGCGTCGTACGGGGCGAGCAACTTCGTGCTCGCGATCACGCAGCTCGCGCAGACCACGCTGCGCTCGGTGATCGGCAAGCTCGAGCTCGACAAGACGTTCGAGGAGCGCGACTTCATCAATCACAGCATCGTGTCGGCGCTCGACGAGGCGGCGTCGAATTGGGGCGTGAAGGTGCTGCGCTACGAGATCAAGGATCTGACGCCGCCGAAGGAGATCCTGCATGCGATGCAGGCGCAGATCACCGCGGAGCGCGAGAAGCGCGCGCTGATCGCCGCGTCCGAAGGGCGCAAGCAGGAGCAGATCAACCTCGCGTCGGGCGCGCGCGAGGCGGCGATCCAGAAATCGGAGGGCGAGAGGCAGGCGGCGATCAACCAGGCGCAGGGCGAGGCGGCCGCGATTCTCGCCGTGGCCGAGGCGAACGCGCAGGCGATCCAGAAGATCGCGCAGGCGATCCAGTCGCAGGGCGGGATGGACGCGGTGAACCTGAAGGTCGCCGAGCAGTACGTCGGCGCGTTCGGCAATCTCGCGAAGGCGGGCAACACGCTGATCGTGCCGTCGAACCTGTCGGACCTGAGCACGGCGATCGCGTCGGCGCTCGCGATCGTGAACCGCGGTGCGCCGGGCGCGGCAGGCTCGGGCGCGAGCAAGGGCTGAGCGCCGCCGTCGGCGGGATGAAGAAAAGGCCCGCTTTTTCGAGTCGATCGAAGCGGGCCTTTTCGATGTCGGCGCATCGCGCGGCGGATGAAGTGCGCCGCGGGCGGGCGCGCGGCGTGCGGCAAAGCGTCGCGCGTTACGCGGCCGAGCGCATGATCCGCGCTTTTTCGCGTTCCCAGTCGCGTTTCTTTTCGGTTTCGCGCTTGTCGTGCAGTTTCTTGCCCTTGGCGAGGCCGATCTCGCATTTGACGCGGCCGCCTTTGTAGTGGAAGTTCAGCGGCACGAGCGTATAGCCGCGCTGCTCGACCTTGCCGATCAGTTTCTTGATCTCGTCGCGATGCAGCAGCAGCTTGCGGGTGCGGACCGGGTCAGGCTTGATGTGGGTCGAGGCCTCGGGCAGCGGGCTGATGTGCGTGCCGATCAGGAAGATCTCCGCGTTCTTCACGACGACGTAGCCTTCCTTGATCTGGCCGCGCCCGGCGCGCAGCGCCTTGACCTCCCACCCCTCGAGCACGAGCCCCGCTTCGTAGCGCTCTTCGATGTGGTAATCGAAAAACGCTTTTCTGTTGTCGATGATGCTCATGAAGGGAAATGGCCAACTCGTTTAAAATCACAATTTTAGCAAAGCGGGGCGGCGTTGGCCCGGCTTGCTCGTTTACCTTAGCGATGCCGCGCGATTTATGGCAGATGTCCAGAAAACCGTATTGATCCGCCATTCGGCGGAACAGATGTTCGACCTCGTCACCGACGTGGCCGACTACCCGAACTTCCTGCCGTGGTGCGGCGGCGTCGAGATTCGCCGTCGCGACGAAACCGGCATGGAGGCGCGGATCGACATCAACTTCAAGGGCATCAAGCAGCATTTCGCGACCCGCAACACGCAGGAGCGCCCGACCCGGATCGACATGGAGTTCGCCGACGGGCCGTTTCGCAAGTTCACCGGCTACTGGCGCTTCACGCCGCTGCGCGCGGACGCGTGCAAGATCGAATTCGCGCTGCATTACGAGTTCTCGAGCATCATCCTCGAGAAGATCATCGGGCCCGTGTTCACGCACATCGCGAGTACGTTCGTCGAATCGTTCGTGAAGCGCGCCGACCAGCGCTACGGCAAGGGGTGACGCAGATGCCGAAGGTCCAGGTCTGCTACGCGCTGCCCGAGCAACAGACGCTCGTCGCCGTCGACGTGCCGGCGGGCGCGACCGTGCGCGACGCGATCGACGCGAGCGGCGTGCTCGCGCGTCATCCGGACATCGATCTCGCGACGCTGAAGACGGGCATCCTCGGCAAGCTCGCGCCGCTCGACGCGCCCGTGGCCGACGGCGACCGCGTCGAGATCTACCGGCCGCTCATCGTCGATCCGAAGGTCGCGCGGCAGCGCCGCGTCGACAAGACCCGCCGCGAAGGCTCGATCGAAGGCCGCAAGTGGCTGCCGAAGGATTCGCGCTGAGCGGCGGCGCGCGGCGTGGGCGATTCGCCTGACGAAATTTCGCGGCGGCCCATGCGCGCGCTTTCCGGGCCGACGCCGGGCGAAGCTTCCGAAGAGAAATCCAAACAGACATATCCGAAGAAATATTCGGAGAAATATTCGGAGAAGCGTCCGGCGGAGGCCGCGCTCAATGCGCGCCGAGGTTCGCGTTGAGCGGATCGTCGGCCGCGCGCTTGCCGTCGCCGTGGCGGCGCACCGATCCGTAAACGCCCGCGAGCAGCAGCGCGAGCGCCGCGATCTCGAGCGTGCGCGGCAGGCGATGATCGAAAACGAAGCCGTACAGCAGCGCGAAGACGGTTTCGAACACGATCAACTGGCCCGACAGCGTGAGCGGCAGCCGCTTCGACGCCGCGTTCCACAGCCCGTTGCCGAGCCACGACGCGCCGATCGCGAGGCCGAGATTCAGCAGCCAGAACAACTGCCAGCGCGATGCGGGCAGCGCGGGCTGCAGCGCGCCGGCCGGCAGCGCGACGATGCCGATCCAGCACAGCCCGCCGATCAGGCCGGTGACGACGCCCCACAGCACCGACCATTCGTTGCCGTCGAAATGATGGTGGCGTTGCAGGTAGCGGGCGTTCGCGACCGCGTACCATGTCCAGCTCGCGAGCGCGCCCGCCGCGCACGCGATGCCGGCGAGCTTTTGCGAGAGCGTCGTCGCGTGCGCGGCTTCGGACGTGAACAGGTCGACGTTGATGCACGCGATGCCGGCCACGACGAGCGCGAGCGGGCCCGCGAGCCGCTTGAGCGGCACCGCGCCGTGGTCGCCGAGGCCGGCGAGCGTGACGGTGACGGGCAGCACGCCGACGATCAGCGAGCTGGGCGCGATGCCGATCAGATGCACGGCGCTCGACAACAACATGTAGTAGGCGACGTTGCCGACGAGCGCGAGCTTGACGAGCGCGACGAGATCGTCGCGCGTCAAGCGCGCGGCGAGCGAGCGGGCGGCGGGCAGCGCGGCCGCGAGCGACACGAGGCCGTACATCGCATAGCGGCCCACGCTCAGCAGCAGCGGCGAAAAGTCGGTCAGAAGCCGCGGCACGAGAAACACCATCCCCCACAAGGCGCCTGCCAACACGCCATACACCACACCGCGCTGCATCGAATTCTCCGGCCATTTCACTGACGAGCGCGCATCTTAGCGAAGCGAGGCGGTGTCTGTCTTGTTCATTCCTGCACTCGGTCGGAGCGGCGTGGGCGTGGAGCGCGCCGGCTCGGCGGCTCGGTGTTGAGGCGGATCGCCGGCAATTGCGCGTGCCGCGTCGGCGGCGCGGCCTCATCGCTCGACGGCGGCGAGCGAAGTTTTGGCGCGCCTGTCGCCGTGTTTGCGCGTGACGCGCGGACGGACGTTGCGGCGCATGCCGCCCGTGGCTGCCCGTGGCTATTCGTCGGTCGAGCCGGCCGCGCGCCCCGCGCCGCCGCGTGCCGCGCCGTTTCGCGCGGGGCGGCGGACGGCTCGCATTTTCCCGCTGTTGCCGCCGCCGCAGAAGAAGCGCTCGCCGCCGTCGGATTCGAGCCCCGACACGCCCACGCCAGCCGGCATCTCGAGCGCTTCCAGCACGTCGCCCGTTCGCGGATCGATGCGGCGCAGCTCGCTCTCGTCGTTCTCCCACGTGCCGTGCCAGAGCTCGCCGTCGACCCACGTGACGCCGGTGACGAAGCGGTTCGATTCGATCGTCCGAAGAATCGCGCCTGTGTCGGGATCGATCTGATGAATCTTGCGATCGCGGTACTGGCCGACCCAGAGCGTGCCTTCCGCCCATGCGAGCCCGGAATCGCCGCCGCCGCCGGGCGCGGGGATCGTCGCCAGCACGCGCCCCGTGTCCGGATCGATCTTGTGGATGCGATCCTCCGCGATCTGATACAGGTGCCGGCCGTCGAACGCCGTGCCCGCGTGCGCGGCGACACCGATGGAGCGCAGCGTCGCCCCGCTCGCCGGGTCGAGCGCGTTCAGTTTGTCGCCGGACGCGAACCATACGCGATGGCCGTCGTACGTGAGCCCGTGCACGCTGTCGACGCCTGCGAACGGGCCATATTCCCGAATGATTTCGGCTGCGGATCGTTTCATGTCTTCGCCTTCCGGTCGATCGATGGCGCCATCCTAATCGCCCGGCAGCGCGGCCGGGAGTAACAAGGCTGTCGCGAATCCGGGCACGGGCGGGGTGGTCCAGCGGCGCGCGCGCCCGCGGCCGAACGACTGCGCCTTGCCTGCCGTCGCGAGCGCGTCGAGCGAGCGCTGCACGGTGCGCTGGCTCGCGCCGAGCGCGAGCGCGAGCGCCGAGCTCGACCACGACTCGCCGTCGGCGAGCAGGGCGAGCACCGCCGCGTGCGCGTCCTCGACCGGGCGCGCGAGCACGGCCACGTCGCGCGCGCGGCGCGGCGTCAGCGCGAATCCTCGCTTCGTCGCATGAATGTCGGCGAGCGCGCCGAGCATCGCGCGCAGCCGTCCGATTTCGACGCGCAGGCGCGCGCGATGCGTTTCGTCCATGCGTTTCGCGCGGAACGCGCGGGCGACGAGCGCGTCCCGCGGCACGTCGCCCGGCCAGGCCTCGCCGAGCGCGCGCGCCAGCGCGAACAGCACGGGACGTCTCGCGAGCGAGACCGTCGCGCGCGCATCGCGCACGACGTGGCGGCACGCGTCGACGACGAGCGATTGCGATGCGCGCCACGCTTCGACGTCGTCGAGCCGCAGCGCGCGTTCTTCGCCGCGCGCGATGAGGCGCGCCGCGGGCGCGTCGAGCACGCGCAACGCGTGCTCGACCTCGGCCGTCAGCGCGGGAATACCGGCCTCGCGCGCGGCGCGCCCGGCGTCGGCGAGCGCCGCGCGCGCGGCCTTCGTTCTGATCCGCCGCAGCGCGATCCCCGCGACGATCAGCGCGTGCGTGGCTTGCAAGGCGGGCGGCAAGGCGGCCGGATCAAGCGCGGCGAGCGTGCGCTCGGCTTCGTCGAGGCGGCCGATTAGCAACAGGCGCCGGACTTCGAGATAGCGCGCATGCGCGGCGTTCGCGCGGTCGCCGTGCGCCTCCAGCGTCGTGCGCGCGGCTTCGAGCGCCTTCTCGGGCCAACCGAGCTCGCGCGACGCGAGCGCGATCTCGGCTTCGGCGACGACGCATCGCGCGCGGGCGACGGCTTCCGTCGCGCCGAACGCGCGGGCCGCGCTTCGCACGAGCGCCTTCGCCCGCGCGAAATCGCCGAGCTGGGCCATCGCGATGCCGCGCAGCGCGAGCGCGGGCGCGTCGTCGCGCAACGCGACGCGGTTCAGCGCGCCGAGCGGATCACCCGCCGCGAGCGCGCGCGCCGCGGCCGTGATCAGCGAGTCCATCGGAATCCCGCCACACTTGTCACTCCCACCGTTCGAAGCCCGCGACTAATCTACCACCACGATCACGCAACCCGCGCGCCGGTTCGCGAATCGGGCGAGCTGCGCGCGACACGAAAAAGGAGGGACGATCGATGGCGACTCACACGATTGGGACGCGCGACGAATGGCTCGCCGCGCGGCTCGAACTGCTCGATGCGGAAAAGGCGCACACGCGGCGCGGCGACGAACTCGCGCGGCTGCGCCGGGCGCTGCCCTGGGTGCGCGTCGACAAGGCGTATCGATTCGAGACCGACGAAGGACGCGCGTCGCTCGCGGAGCTGTTTCGCGGCCGCTCGCAACTGCTCGTCTACCACTTCATGTTCGGGCCCGACTACACGGCCGGATGCCCGTCGTGCTCGGCGATCGCGGACGGCTTCGACGGCTTCGTCGTTCACCTCGCGCATCACGACGTCACGCTGTCGGCGGTGTCGCGCGCGCCGCTCGCGAAGCTGCAGGCGTACCGCAAGCGCATGGGATGGACGTTTCCGTGGGCGTCGTCGCTCGACAGCGACTTCAACTACGACTTCAACGTGTCGTTCACGCAAGCGCAGCAGCGCGACGGGACCGTCGAATACAACTATCGGCGCGGCGGCCATGCGATGGACGCGACGCCCGCGCCTGCGCCCGTCGCCGAATTCGCGGCCACCTGCGGGACCGATGCGCGCACGTACGCGCGCGATCGGCCCGGGATGAGCGCGTTCGTGCTCGAGGACGGCGTCGTCTATCACACGTATTCGACGTACGCGCGCGGGCTGGACGGCCTCTGGGGCATGTACCAGTGGCTCGATCGCGCGCCGAAGGGACGCAACGAAACGGGTGTCTGGTGGCGTCGCCATGACGAGTACGGCGAGCGCTGAGGGCGCGCGCGGTCGCCGCCTGCGCGACACCGGGCGCGGCGTCGCGCGGCACGCCGCCTTCGGGCGCGCGGCGCCGGGCGTGCTCGGCGGCGCGTCGGCGCTGCTTGGGGGCGCCGTCGCGGCGGCCGCGATCGCGTGGCTCGCGTCGATGCCCGCGACGGGCGACGCGCCGATGGCGGGCGGCGGGACGATGTCGGTGATTGGCGCGCGAGTGTGCGGACGGACGTGGGCGGGCGATGCGGCGTCGTTCGTCGGCATCTGGGCCGCGATGATGGCGGCGATGATGTTGCCGTCGTTCGCGCCGATGCTCGTGCGCTGCGCGCGCTCGGTCGGCTGCGTGGGCGGGATTCGGGCCCGGCTGCGGGCTGGGCTGCGGGCGGTGTCGGTCGCGGCGGGATATGGGTTCGTGTGGATCGCGGTCGGCATTGCCGTCTATGTGCTCGGCGCGGCGCTGGCGGCGGTCGAGATGCACGTGCCGGCGCTGGCGCGCGCCGCGCCGGTCGCGCGCGGCGTGGTCGTCGCGTGCGCGGGCGCGCTTCAGTTCACTGCGTGGAAGGCGCGCCATCTCGCATGCTGCCGTGAGGCGCCGCGCCGCTGCCGCGCGTTGTCCGCGAGCGCCGGCGCGGCCTGGCGGCACGGCGTGCATTTCGGCCTTCGCTGCTGTTGCTGCAGCGCGGGCCTCACGGCGAGCCTCGTCGTCCTGGGGATCATGGACCCGCCGACGATGGCGGCCGTGACGGCCGCGATCACGGCCGAGCGCCTCGCGCCGGCTGGTGAGCGTGTCGCGCGGGGCGTCGGGTGTGTCGGCGTCGCGGCGGGCATGATCCTGATCGCGCGAGCGGCCGGGCTCGGGTGACGCCGCAAGCGACGCGCGCGGCATCCGGCGCGGCGGGCAAGGCGCTCGCGCCGCGCTCTGCCGTCGGAGCAAATGTGGGGCACGCGCGGGGTGCTCCGGCCCGAGCGGCCGTGTATGAGCGACGGAGTCTGCGAAAGCTGCAAGGACTGCGACGGCCATGGGCTGACAGAGCCGTTTGGCCGGGCGATGGCGTGGCAGTGGTTCGCTTCGGCGTGGACGAGGGCGCGACATGGGTGCAACAGGACACGACTAGGGTACGGACAAGGGCGGGGTACGACAGGGGCGCGTCGCCCGCCCCGCCCGACTTGCGTGCCGCTTTTCGCGCGCTTATCCGTCCTGTCGCCTAGCGCCGCCGCCGCAAGCGTCGCACACGGCGCACACGGCGCACACGGCGCACACGGCGCACACGGCGCACACGGCGCACACGGCGCACACGGCGCGCGTGGCACGCCGGCTTCGCCCCGCGCGAACCCGCGCCCGCCGGGCCAAAACGAAACCGGATCGAAAGCGACTCGAACCGGGAGCCGAACGATTCGGGGCTCCGAACGACCGAAAGCGGCCGAAAACGGCTAAGCCGTTGTTCGTGTTGTGAAAATTAACCGGGCATCGCGTATAATTCGCTTTTGCGCCCATAGGATTTGCCATGCGTCTGATCCAAAAAGCACTCACGTTCGATGACGTGCTCCTCGTCCCGGCGTTCTCCGACGTTCTGCCGCGCGACACCAGCCTCAAGACCCAACTGACCCGCAACATATCCCTGAACATGCCGCTCGTGTCCGCCGCGATGGACACGGTCACCGAAGGTCGCCTGGCGATCGCGATGGCGCAGCAAGGCGGCGTCGGCATCGTTCACAAGAACCTCACCCCCGTCGAGCAGGCCCGCGAAGTCGCGAAGGTCAAGCGTTTCGAATCGGGCGTCGTGCGCGATCCGATCACCGTTCCGCCGAGCATGAAGGTGCGCGACGTGATCGCGCTGTCGCGCCAGCATGGCATCTCGGGCTTTCCGGTCGTCGAAGGTCCGAAGCTCGTCGGCATCGTCACGAATCGCGACCTGCGCTTCGAAACCCGCCTCGAGGAGCCGGTCAAGTCGATCATGACGCCGCGCGAGCGCCTCGTGACCGTCGCCGAAGGCACGCCGCTCGCCGAGGCGAAGGCGCTGATGCACAGCCACCGCCTCGAGCGCGTGCTCGTCGTCAACGATGCATTCGAGCTGCGCGGCCTGATGACGGTCAAGGACATCACGAAGCAGACCGAGCACCCGGAAGCGTGCAAGGACGAGCACGGCAAGCTGCGCGTGGGTGCGGCGGTCGGCGTCGGTGCGGACAACGAGGAGCGCGTCGAGCTGCTCGTACAGGCGGGCGTCGACGTGATCGTCGTCGATACGGCGCACGGCCACAGCAAGGGCGTGCTCGAGCGCGTGCGCTGGGTCAAGCAGAACTTCCCGAAGGTCGAGGTGATCGGCGGCAACATCGCAACCGCCGCCGCCGCGAAGGCGCTCGTCGAATACGGCGCGGACGCGGTGAAGGTCGGCATCGGCCCGGGCTCGATCTGCACGACGCGGATCGTCGCGGGCGTCGGCGTGCCGCAGATCAGCGCGATCGCGAACGTGTCGGACGCGCTGCGCGGCACGGGCGTGCCCTGCGTCGCCGACGGCGGCATCCGCTTCTCGGGCGACGTGTCGAAGGCGCTCGCCGCCGGCGCGAACGCCGTGATGATGGGCAGCATGTTCGCCGGCACCGAAGAATCGCCGGGCGACGTGTTCCTGTATCAGGGCCGCCAGTACAAGTCGTACCGCGGCATGGGCTCCGTCGGCGCGATGAAGGACGGCGCGGCGGACCGCTACTTCCAGGACAATTCCGCGAACATCGACAAGCTCGTGCCGGAAGGCATCGAAGGTCGCGTCGCATACAAGGGCTCGGTCAACGCGATCATCTTCCAGTTGATCGGCGGCGTGCGCGCGAGCATGGGCTACTGCGGCTGCAAGACGATCGCGGAGCTGCACGACAAGGCCGAGTTCGTCCAGATCACCGCGGCCGGCATGCGCGAATCGCACGTGCACGACGTGCAGATCACGAAGGAAGCCCCCAACTATCACGTGGACTGATTGCCGATGAAACCGTTGCTGCGCGCCGTTCTCCTCATCGATGCCGCCTTGCTCGCCGCCTTCGGCGTGCTGTTCGTGCTGACTCCGTGGAAGGCGCTGTACGACGCGCTGCAACTCGTCACGGTCGATCCCGCGATGATCGGCCAGGCGTTCGGCATCGCGCTTCTCGGGCTTGCGTGGCTGTCCGTGCACGCGGCCTTCAACGGCGACCTGACCGCGGGCGTCGCGCGCGCGGTCGGGCACGTGAACTGGCTGACGGGCGTCGTGATGCTCGTGTGGCTGCTCGCGATCCGCTCGCCGCAGTTGTCGTCGTTCGGTCAATTCGTGTCGGTGGTCACGGCAGCGGTGCTGCTCGTGATCGGCCTGGGCGGCGTGCGGCTCGCGGCCGCGGTGCGCAGGCGCGAAAAGACGCAGGCGATCGAGGCGCGCGTCGCGTCGAAACGCGCTGCGGAGCCGGCCGTGACGGCGCCCGCCGCCGCGCGGATCGAGCCGAGCGTGTCGCGCGCAGGCGAGCCGACCGGTGCGGCGGGCGCCGCATCGGCAACGAGCGCGAGCGCGGCGCAGGCCGCGAACGCAGGCGAGACGATCGCGGCGCCGGCCGAGCGCAAGGGCGCCCCGACGAGCGATCTCGGCGACGCGGCGCGGCCGCCGTCGCAACCGTGAGCGGCCCGGTCTCCCCGACTGTCAGGCCGCCGCGCATCGCCGCGGCGCGACCGCCCGGATACGTATTCGATGCAGCGCCTCGTGCGCTGCTTTTGTTATTCCATTGTTCTTTTTCCCGTCCGCTGCCATGCACGACAAAATCCTGATTCTCGACTTCGGTTCGCAAGTCACCCAACTGATCGCGCGGCGCGTCCGCGAAGCGCACGTCTACTGCGAGATCCATCCGAACGACGTCTCCGACGACTTCGTCCGCGAATTCGCACCGAAAGGCGTGATTCTGTCCGGCAGCCACGCGAGCACCTACGAGGACCAACAACTGCGCGCGCCGCAGGCGGTGTGGGATCTCGGCGTGCCCGTGCTCGGCATTTGCTACGGGATGCAGACGATGGCCGTGCAACTGGGCGGCAAGGTCGAATGGAGCGACCATCGCGAGTTCGGCTATGCGGAAGTGCGCGCGCACGGTCACACGCGACTGCTCGACGGCATCCAGGATTTCGCGACCCCGGAAGGCCACGGGATGCTGAAGGTGTGGATGAGCCACGGCGACAAGGTTGCCGAGCTGCCGCCGGGCTTCGCGCTGATGGCGTCGACGCCGAGCTGCCCGATCGCCGGCATGGCCGACGAGTCGCGCGGCTACTACGCGGTGCAGTTCCATCCGGAAGTCACGCACACGGTGCAGGGCCGCAAGCTGCTCGAGCGCTTCGTGCTCGACATCGCAGGCGCCGCGCCCGACTGGATCATGCGCGACCACATCGAAGAGGCGGTCGCGCTGATTCGCGAGCAGGTCGGCGACGAAGAAGTGATTCTCGGCCTGTCGGGCGGCGTGGATTCGAGCGTCGCGGCGGCGCTGATTCACCGCGCGATCGGCGATCAGCTGACCTGCGTGTTCGTCGATCACGGCCTGTTGCGCCTGAACGAAGGCAAGATGGTGCTCGACATGTTCGAGGGCCGCCTGCATGCGAAGGTCGTGCACGTCGACGCGTCCGAGCAGTTCCTCGGCCATCTCGCGGGCGTCGCCGATCCGGAGCGGAAGCGCAAGATCATCGGCCGCGAGTTCGTCGAGGTGTTCCAGGCCGAGGCGAAGAAGCTGACGAACGCGAAGTGGCTCGCGCAAGGGACGATCTATCCGGACGTGATCGAATCGGGCGGCGCGAAGACGAAAAAAGCGACGACGATCAAGAGTCACCATAATGTCGGCGGTCTGCCGGAGACGCTCGGCCTGAAGCTGCTCGAGCCGCTGCGCGATCTGTTCAAGGACGAGGTGCGCGAGCTCGGCGTCGCGCTCGGCCTGCCGGCAGAGATGGTGTATCGCCATCCGTTCCCGGGCCCGGGCCTCGGCGTGCGGATTCTCGGCGAGGTGAGGCGCGACTACGCGGAGCTGCTGCGCCGTGCGGACGCGATCTTCATCGAAGAGCTTCGCGGGACGTTGGCGACCGAGCAGGACGCGGCGGCGGGCCTTTGCGAGCCGTCGCAGGTCGGCAAGAGCTGGTACGACCTGACGAGCCAGGCGTTCGCGGTGTTCCTGCCGGTGAAGTCGGTCGGCGTGATGGGCGACGGCCGCACGTACGACTACGTGACCGCGCTGCGCGCGGTGCAGACGACCGATTTCATGACCGCGCACTGGGCGCACCTGCCGTATGCGCTGCTCGGCCGCGCGTCGAACCGGATCATCAACGAAGTGCGCGGGATCAACCGGGTCGTGTACGACGTGTCGGGCAAGCCGCCGGCGACGATCGAGTGGGAGTGAACCCGGTCTTTCGAGAAGCTGCCGTGAGTCGTTGAAGTGCCGGGGCTCGTGCCGCACGATGGCTGTCGGCGGCCATCGCCCGTCGGTATCTTGCGTTGGCCGTAACGTCGAGGAAGGTTTTCGGCGGTCGAAAGCAGCGAGAGACGCCGCGATTGCGGCTGTCGAGAGTTTCGCGGCGATACGACTGGCCGCCGCCGACGCGCTGCAACGTGCGCATGGCTTACGGCGCGCGGCTCATGCGCACGAGCGTCGTTGATCGAAACCGCTTGTGCGCGCTTTTCGGAAACGCTTGTCGACCGAGATCGATCCGGCCGATTGATGAGGCGAGTGTTTTGCAACGAGGCGAAGGCGTCCGGAGCGCCGGCAGCAACCTCCCTGTCAGCGAGTTCGTTCGGTGCAGCCGCGTCTTCGCCATCGCTGACGGAGAAGGCGTGCGCCCCGGCTCGTCTTGCCGACGCTTGTCTCAGAAAACGTACGCCTGTCCGTCTTCCGGAACGAGCAGGCGGTCCGTCATGCCTTTCTCCTTGGAGAATTCGCGCAGCGCTTGTCGCGTCAATGCGGCGTGATTCACCGCTTCCATGTGACTCGCGATCAACGTGGCCTGCGGCGCCGCGCGGTGGACTTCGTAGACGTCTTCCTTGCCCATGATGATTGCACCGAGGCCGACGACTTGTGCGTCTCCGCTGTTCACGATGACGACGTCCGGTCGGAAGCGCTTCAGGTTCTGTTCCACGTGCTTGTTCCAGACCGTGTCGCCGGCCAGGTAGAGCGTCTTTTCGTCGGCGTGCCTGAACACGACGCCGCAGACTTCGCCCAGCAGCTCGCCGATCGCGTGAATCGCATCGTCCGTGCCGTGTTGCCCGGGCGTCTTGACGAGCGTCACGCCGTTGTATTGGGTGCGATGCGTCAGCAGGCGGACGTCCATGAATCCGGACGCCTTCACGAGGCGGGCGTCGCGTTCGTGCTGGACGAAGACCGGCAGGCTCTTCGGCACGACGGACTTCGCCGTTTCGTCCCAATGGTCCGGATGCGTGTGGGTGACGATCACGGCGTCGACGTCGAGGATCGCGTCCATGGCGATCGGCAGTTCGACGGTCGGCCATTTCAGGTGGCCGTTCACGGTGCCCTCGAGCCCGGGGTAGGTGCCCTTGGAAGCAAGCATCGGATCGACGAGAAACCTCGTGCCGGCATATTCGATCAGGACCGTCGCATTGCGTACTTGCCGGAATTTCACGGGGCACTCCTTTTGTCGTTTTTCATTGCGTACCGATCGGTACAAAACCAGGATAAAGATGCGCGCGTGCCAGGCATGCGCGTGTTCAGCGGAGATTCGAGAGGAGCGGCAGCAAAGACTCGTTCAGTCGCTCGATGCGAAATATCAACGGGCTTGCGGATTGCGGCATCAGAACAATGTCGGCGTGCCGTTTGCAGCGGCGACCGAGCGATGGCGGCTTCCACGACTTCGCTCAGTCTGCGGTGTGCGTCAGCGTCGCAGCGCGGCCGGTCAGCGCTAGCAGCACCGCTTCGACAAAAGCCGTCGCATCCGCGCGGCGTTTGGCTGCGAGGCGCTGTTCGCCGAGCGTTCTGAGCGTCGCTCCGCCGAAGTGCTCCATGATGTCCGGCAGGCGCGCACGCTACCGCGGCTTCCCCAGCCGCCGTCGCCGATTTCGGTCGGGAAGATCCAGGCGCGCGCTCCGATTTCGTCCGCGGGCGTGCCTTCCGCGCGCGCGATGGCGGCGGTGACTTCCTTCACGAGGCTGGCTCGCGCCGCATCCGTGTATTGACCTTCCGGCACCGACGCCACGATTCGAAAGATCGGCGCGGCCGCGAGCGCGCCGGCCCGATAGACTGCCGTGGGCCGATGCACGAATATCCATGCGGCGTCGCGCACCCGCGGATCGTCGGGATCGAGATCCTCGTGACGGATCAAGATGTCCGTCAGCTCGCGCATCAATTGCGCCTCTGCTTGCGGCGCGAGTGCGCCTTCCGGAATATATGCATCGATCATCGGCATCGTGAATTCCTCGAGTGGTTTCAGGGCGGGCCGGCTCGCATGCCGGGCGACGTGGTTCCACTTTAGGAATGGACGCGATGTATCGGAAGTGGCGAAATCGCCATTCGGCGGGGCAATTCGGACATCGGCTGCGGCGTCGATGATCGCCGCCCACCGATGCTCATCGAGCGAATCGGCGCCGGTATTCGCCCGGCGACACGCCCGTCACACGCTTGAACAGCTGTCTGAAGCCGCTGACGTCCGTGTATCCGACGCGTTCGCATACGGCGTCGATGCCGAGCTTTCTTTGTTCGAGCAGGCGCTTTGCCACTTCGATGCGCAGCGTCTGCAGATACCTGAGCGGCGGCGCGCCGACGGCCTCCTTGAAGCGCCGATTGACGGTCCGCTCGCTGACGGCGAGATGGCGGCTCAAGCGTGTCAGGCTGAACGGCTCGCGCAGATGCCGCTCCATCCAGCGTTGCGCACGCGCGACCACGGCGTCGTCGTGTTCGCGGCTGTCGGCTTGGGTGATGTCGATGAACGAATCCTGCGACACGCGGTTCATGTCGATCAACATGATCTTCGCGGTTGCGGCGGCGAGTTTCGGTGTCCCGAGCTTTTCAACGACGCGCAGCGCGAGGTTCTGATACGACGTGACGGCGCCGCTGCAAAGGATGCCTTCCTGTTCGGTCAGAACGTCCGATGCGCGCAATTCGACTTCAGGGTAGCGCGCGCGAAAGCTCGTCGCTTTCGACCAATGCGTGGTGGCCACGCGTCCGTCGAGCAGGCCCGCTTCGGCGAGCAGGAACGCACCGGTGCAATACGTTGCGATCAGCGTGCCGCGTGCGTGTTGGCGCCTCAATGCGTCGAGAAGCGGCGCCAGCAGGGCCGGGCGGCTCAGGAGCCGCCCGACGTCGGAGACGAACGGTCCTGTCAGCCAGATCGCATCGGCTGCGCTTCTGCCGTCGATTCGCCCGTCGACCTGAGCGATCTGGCCCGAAGCGGTGCGCACCGGATTGCCGTCGATCGAATCGACGCGCCATGTGAACGCGCGCGCGCGTCGCTCGCTCCCGTCTTCCGCGGCGAGATGATTGGCGGCCGTCAGCATGTCGATCGGCGCGGCGATGCCCGATGCGAGACAATGCTCGACCGCCCATATTCGGATGAATGGCATGGTTGGCAAAATTGTCGATGTATCAGGACGATTCTGCCACAGCCATTTGTTGGTATCCGGGGCTATTGCGGTCGCCCGTTCGCCGTATTTTCCGGGGAGGGCTCGCTCGGCATCAGCCTCGCCGTGGCGGCCCAGAACGCGAATGCCGCGGCGCTCGTGGCCGCGCCCAGCATGCACACGCCGCGCCACCCGGCTGCCGCGTAGACGGCCGTCGACGCGATCGCGCCGAGGCCGCTGCCGACCGAATAGAACAGCATGTAGACGGCGACGAGCCGGCTGTGCGCGTCGGGCCGTGCGCGAAAGATCATGCTCTGGTTGGTCACGTGAATCGCCTGTCCGCCGACATCGAGCAGCACGACGCCGAGCGCGAGCGCCCACAGCGACGCGGGCATGAACGCAATCGGCAGCCATGACGCGAGCAGCAGCGCGAGCGCCGCGGCGCTCGTCGGCTGCCCGAAGCCGCGATCGGCCCAGTGTCCGGCGCGCGCGGCGGCGAGCGCGCCCAGCGCGCCGACGAGCCCGAACGCGCCGATCGCGGTGTGCGAAAACGCATACGGCGGCGCGCTCAGCGGCAGCACGAGCGCATTCCAGAAGATGTTGAACGCGGCGAACATCAGGAGGGCGATCGTGCCGCGGATCTGCAACACGCGCTCGTCGCGCAGCAACGTGAAGAGCGACGCGATCAGGCGCGGATAGCCGATGCGCGACGGCGCAGGCGCGACGGCGGGCAGCTTGCGCGCAAGCAGCGCCGCAAGCACGAGCATCGTCGCAGCCGAAAGGAAATAGACGCTGCGCCATCCCGCCGCGTCGCTGACGACGCCCGCCAACACGCGCGCGAGCAGCAGCCCGACGACGACGCCGCCTTGCGCCGCGCCGACCACGCGTCCGCGCTCGTGCGCAGCCGCCGCGCTCGCCGCGTACGAAATGAGTCCCTGGGTCATCGCGGTGCCGAGCAGCCCGGCGCCGAGCATGCCGGCGAGCAGGACGGTGGCGGTCGGCGCGAAGCCGACGACGGTCAAGGTCGCCGCGAGCGCGAGCGATTGCGCGAGCATCAGCCGCCGTCGGTCGACGAGGTCGCCGAGCGGAACGAGCAGCAGCAGCGCGAGCGCGCAGCCGATCTGCGTGGTGGTCACGACGCCGCCGATCGCCGCGCGCCCGATCGCGAAATCGGCGGCGAGCGCATCGAGCAGCGGCTGCGCATAGTAGACGTTGGCGACGCTCAGGCCGCTCGCGCAGGCGAACAGCGCGACTGCGCTGCGCGGCAGCGTCGCCGGCGCCGCAGGCGAATCGGCGGCTCGAATCGAACGGGCGGCCGGTGCTGCTGGCGGAGCTTGCATGCGGATGCCTCGCTTGAATGGTTGCAAATTGAAACCATGCGAAGAATAGTTCGTTTGGTTTTGATTTGCAACCGATCGGCAAGAGGTTCGACGGTGTATTGTCGAAACCCTGCCGGGCGTGCGGTGAAAAGAAAGCCGCGTATCGGAGAACTTCGCTTCGAGCGGCATTTCTTCGGCGGCACGTCCGCGCGGGCCGTGCGCGGTGCGCTGTCGAAAGCCTCGTCGAATGCTTGCCGCTTGGCGACGGTGCGCATGCTTGTCCGATCCGGTCTATGCTAAGGAGCCGCCGTCAGCGACGGTCGGCCATCCCGAGGATGATTCGCGAACCCGTCAAGGAGAACCCATGGCTCTTTCGATGTACGACGTTTCGATTCCCGCGTTCATTCGCGGCCTGAACAACCTGTCGGCCGTGCTCGACAAGGGCGACGCGTACGCGCGCTCGCAGGGCGTCGAGCCGGCCGAGTTCGTTCGCGCGCGGCTTCGCGACGACATGTACTCGCTCGACGCGCAGGTTCAGCGGGCGAGCGACACCGCGAAGGGATGCGGCGCGCGGCTCGCGGGGATCGCGGTGCCGTCGTTCGCCGATACCGAGGCGACGTTCGCCGAGCTGCGCGCGCGCATCGGCAAGACGATCGATTTCCTGAAGACGATCCAGCCGGCGCAACTCGACGGCAGCGAAACGCGCGCGATCGAGTTGCCGCTGCGCGACGGCGTGATGACGTTCGACGGCAAGTCGTATCTGCTCGGCTTTGCGCTGCCGAATTTTTATTTCCACACGACGACGGCCTACGACATCCTGCGGCACAAGGGCGTGCCGCTCGGCAAGATGGACTATCTCGGCGGGCGTTGACGCGGGGCCGGCGCGCGCGCCGTCGCCGGTAGCGGCGACAGCGCGCCGGCGCGCCGGCCGTTCGGCGAGTTTGGGATTCGACGACGAGCCTCCGGTGATCGGCCGCGAGCGGAGCCGGCTGTCCTGGCGAATGAAATCGTGTCGGAACGGCGGCGGGAGAATGCCGGGCAGTGGAGTGGCCGGAGACGGCGGCGTAACGGCCGCAGTCGGCGTGTCCGGCCAGAAAAGAGGGGCGAAGCGCCGTGGCTTTTCGAGTGTCGCGTCGGGCGGAGGTGGCGGAGGCGCCGCTTGCCGGGCCGATTCGCGCGGAGCGAAGCGACGCGTCGGCGGGCGAGGCGGCGCGGAATGCGCGACGCGAGGGCAGTCGGCGCTAGCGAAACCTGGCGGCGTGCCGC
The DNA here is from genome assembly GCF_000773065.1 of Burkholderia sp. ABCPW 111. Taxonomy (NCBI): domain Bacteria; kingdom Pseudomonadati; phylum Pseudomonadota; class Betaproteobacteria; order Burkholderiales; family Burkholderiaceae; genus Burkholderia; species Burkholderia sp. ABCPW 111. The sequence continues at coordinate 83,982 of NZ_JPWT01000050.1, forward strand.
GGCGGCGAGAAACCCTCGCCTCGTCGACGCTTGCCGATCGACGGCGATGCCGCTATCGGCCGCCGGTTTGGTGCTTGAATCCGCTTCGCTCAGGCCTTTTCGCGACGCCTAAAACCTCACGCCGGTCGCGCACCCGCCCGCAAACCCGCCGTTGCCGCCCGCGCCGCCGCACATCACGCCGCATCCCGACGCGAGTCCGGCTGCGACGAGCGACACCGCAAAAACGAGGGCGCGAACGTGGCGCCGAGTGACGATCGACATTGCTTCGTTGCCCTGAGCGAGCGCAAGGCGCCATGCGCCGCGCGGTTGGAGAGGCCGCAGCAAGAATAGCGCCTTTTCTCGCATGCGGGCCCGGATATCGAGCATTTGCTCGGACAGGCTGGACCTCGGCGCGCCGCCTGCTAAAATCCGCATGCCGCATTGTTATGAAACCCCGATGAAACTGCTTGACGCTCTAGTCGAACAACGTATCGCCGCCGCCGTCGCGCGGGGGGAGTTCGACGATTTGCCGGGCGCCGGCGCGCCGATGGAACTGGACGACGACCTGCTCGTCCCGGAAGAAGTGCGCGTCGCGAATCGGATATTGAAGAACGCGGGCTTCGTGCCGCCCGCGGTCGAGCAACTGCGGGCGCTGCGCAACCTGCAGGACGAGCTGCGCGCGGTCAGCGACCGCGCGACCCGCTGCCGCCTGCAGGCGAAGATGCTCGCCCTCGACATGGCGCTGGAATCGTTGCGCGGCGGCCCGATGGTCGTGCCGCGCGAATACTGCCGCCGCATCGCCGAGCGTCTGTCCGAGCGCGTGCTCGGCGAAGCGCAGGGCGAAGCGGGGGCGATGTGATGCCCGCTGGCGCGCCCGCGTCCGGCGTCGAGCCCAGCGAATCGCAACCGCCGCTTCTGTCAGCCGCCGCCGAGCGCGACCGCCGCTACATGCGCATGGCGCTCGCCGCCGCCGAGGAAGCGCGTGCGGCGGGCGAAGTGCCGGTGGGCGCGGTGATCGTGCGAGGCGACGAGGTGATCGCCCGCGGCTTCAATCATCCGATCGGCGGCCACGATCCGTCCGCTCACGCCGAGATGGCCGCGCTGCGCGCCGCCGCGCGCGCGCTGCGCAACTACCGGATGCCCGGCTGCGAGCTGTACGTGACGCTCGAGCCATGCCTGATGTGCTCGGGCGCGATCATGCACGCGCGGATTGCGCGCGTCGTGTTCGGCGCGCCGGACCCGAAGACGGGCGCATGCGGCAGCATCGTCGACGCATTCGCCGACGCGCGCCTGAACCATCACACGCTGGTCGAAGGCGGGGTGCTCGCGGACGAATGCGGCGCGGCGCTCAAGTCGTTCTTTGCGGAGCGGCGGCAGGCGATCCGCGACGCCCGCCGCGCGCAGCAGGCGCCCGACGCGCCGCCGCGCGAGGATTGAACCGAGCGGTGCGGGGCGCCTCTAAATACGTCTGATCGATTCTTCCCAGCGAATTCATGATTCTCACGCCCCGCATGCCGCGCACGATTCGTCTTCTCGCCCCTTCCGGTTATCCGCACGACCCCGCCGCGATCGATCGCGCGCTCGAACGCCTGAGCGACGAGCGGCATCGCATCGAGAACCTCGACGCGACGCAGCGCCGCTATCAGCGCTTCGCCGGCACCGACGGCGAGCGCGCGGGCGATCTGAACCGGCTCGCCGATTCGTCGCTGCCGCTGCCCGACATCGGTCTCGCGGTGCGCGGCGGCTACGGCGCCGCCCGGATTCTGCACGGGCTCGACTATCGGGGCCTAGAAAGGCGGCTGCGCGATCAGCCGATCGCGCTCGTCGGTCACAGCGATTTCACCGCGATCCAGCTCGCGCTCTACGCGAAGGCGCGCGTGAAGACGTTCGGCGGCCCGATGCTGTCCGCCGATTTCGGCGCGGAGAAGCCGAGCGAATTCACGCTCGCGCATTTCTGGCAGACGCTCACGCAGCCGACGGCGACGATCGTCTCCGACGTGCCGCAAACGCAGGCCGTCAACGCGTCGGGCACGCTGTGGGGCGGCAATCTCGCGATCCTCGCGTCGCTCGTCGGCACGCCCTACATGCCGCAGATCGAAGGCGGAATCCTGTTCGTCGAGGACGTCAATGAACAGCCGTTCCGGATCGAGCGGATGATCTACCAGCTGCATCTCGCGGGCGTCCTCGTGCGCCAGCAGGCGCTCGTGCTCGGCCAGTTCACGGGCGCGCGTCCGTTCGAGTACGACAACGGCTACGACATGCAGACGATGATCGAGCAGGTGCGCGGCGTGATCGGCATTCCGATCGTCACGGGGCTGCAATTCGGCCACGTGCCCGACCTGCTGACGCTGCCGTTCGGCGCGCGCGCGGAGCTCGTCGCGAACGAGCACGGCTTCCGGCTCACGATGTCGGACTATCCGCATCTTTCGGCGTGAGCGCGGGGCGGCCGCCGGCACGGCACGAAAAAGGCGGGCGACCGCCTTTTTTTTACGCGTTGCTTCGCAACTAACGGATATGGAGCGCGATTCGCTCGATCTGTCGCGATGCACCAATCGAAGGAAAAATTGTCGACAAAAATACAGGCTGCCGATGGCGATTGTGACGACTCAAACGGTGAAGAGTCCCGTCAAATATGGCGAATTGAAGCGTCTGCACCGAATTGATGCGGTTCGGGTGACGTCCCAATCACCCATGTTGTGCAAAATCGATGTGCAAAATTGTTGACAATATTTATGTCCAATCTACGATGCTGTTCATAACGAGATGCGAACCATGACGAAGAAAGATTCCGCGCCGACGGGCGCGAGCCCCGAGTCGATCGCCGAGCGGATGCGCACGGCGATCCTCGAGCATCGGCTCGCGCCCGGCACGAAGCTGACGGAAGCGCAGTTGTGCGAAGTGTTCGGCGTGAAGCGCGGCACGATCCGGCAGGCGCTAGCGCTCCTCGCGACCGATCGGCTCGTCGATCTTGAGCCGAATCGCGGCGCGTTCGTCGCGAGTCCGACGCTGCAGGACGTGCACGAAGTGTTCGAGATGCGGCGCATCGTCGAGCTCGCGGTGATGGAGCGGCTCGCGACGGGACCGGGCGCGAAGCGCCTGAAGGGCGTCGCGGCGATGATCGACAAGGAGCGCAACGCATTCGAGCGGCGCGATTTTCCGGCGTGGGTGCGTTTGTCCGGCGAGTTCCATACCGCGCTCGCGGCGCTCACCGGCAACACGGTGCTGCGCGATTGCCTGGAGGGGCTCGTCGTGCGCTCGACGCTGATGTCGGCGCTGTACGAATCGCACGGGCGCAGCCCGTGTTCGTTCGACGACCATGCGCAGATCCTCGCGGCACTCGAAGCCGGCGACGCGAAGCGCGCGGCGCAACTGATGGCGCACCATCTTCAGCACGTCGAACTGAGGATGCTCGATCGGCCGGCGCAGGGCGCGGTCGATCTGCGCGAGGTGTTCGGCAATCCGGGCTGACGGCCCGGCCGCACGCCTCGAGCGCTCACTGAACTGACGAAATGCCGGGAGGTCGCGTATGCGGCCGCCCGCCAGGGCGGCATCGGGCGACCACGTTCGGGCCGCGATTTCAATGACGATCGCGCGGCTCGTCCGCGGCAGGCAAGGAGATGTCATGGCTCAGTTCAGTGTGGCGCAGCAAGGCGCCTCGTATCGACCGAACGAAGATCGCCCGGGCGACACGGACGGCGCGGCGGCGCCCCCCGGTTACAGCAATCGTCTGTACAACGAAGATCTCGCGCCGCTCGCGAACCAGAGCTGGGGCGCATACAACATCTTCGCTTTCTGGATGTCCGACGTGCACAGCGTCGGCGGCTATGTGTTCGCGGGCAGCCTGTTCGCGCTCGGCCTGACGAGCTGGCAGGTGCTCGTCGCGCTGATCGTCGGCATTTCGATCGTCAACGTGCTGTGCAATCTGATTGCGAAGCCGAGCCAGCAGCTCGGCGTGCCGTATCCGGTCGCGTGCCGAGCGACGTTCGGCGTGCTCGGCGCGAACGTGCCCGCCGTGATCCGCGGGCTCATCGCGATCGCATGGTACGGAATCCAAACTTATCTCGCGTCGAGCGCGCTCGTGATCGTCGTGCTCAAGTTCTTTCCGCAGTGGATGCCCTATGCGGACGTACATCGCTACGGCTTCCTAGGGCTCTCGGCGCTCGGCTGGGCGGGCTTCATGCTGCTGTGGGTGCTGCAGGCGTTCGTTTTCTGGAACGGCATGGAGACGATCAAGAAGTTCATCGATTTCGCCGGCCCCGCGGTGTACGTCGTGATGTTCGTCCTCGCGGGCTACATGGTGTGGCGCGCCGGCTGGCGCAACATCGGCCTCAATCTCGGCGGCGTCAAGTATCACGGCGCCGAGGTGATCCCGGTGATGGTGACGGCGATCTCGCTCGTCGTATCGTATTTCTCGGGGCCGATGCTCAATTTCGGCGACTTCTCCCGCTACTGCGGGCGCTACGGCAGCGTGAAGCGCGGCAATTTCTGGGGGCTGCCCGTCAACTTCCTCGCGTTCTCGCTCGTCACGGTGATCACGACGGCCGCGACGCTGCCCGTGTTCGGACAACTGATCACCGATCCCGTCGAGACAGTCGGCCGCATCGATCATCCGACCGCGGTGATTCTCGGCGCGCTGACCTTCACGATCGCGACGATCGGGATCAACATCGTCGCGAACTTCGTGTCGCCCGCGTTCGACTTCTCGAACGTCGCGCCGCGCCTGATCAGCTGGCGCGCGGGCGGCATGCTCGCCGCAGTCGCGTCGGTGTTCATCATGCCGTGGAATCTCTTCAACAATCCCGTCGTGATCCATTACACGCTCGACGTACTCGGCAGCTTCATCGGGCCGCTGTACGGCGTGCTGATCGTCGATTTCTATCTGGTGAAGCGCGGCGCGCTGCGGCGCGACGATCTGTACACGATGTCGACGGACGGCGCGTACTGGTATCGCGACGGCGTGAACCGGCGTGCGATCGCGGCGCTGCTGCCCGCGGCCGCGATCGCCGTCGCGTGCGTGATGGCGCCGGCATTGTCCGGGCTCGCGAATTTCTCGTGGTTCATCGGCGCGGCGCTCGGCGGCGCGTTCTACCGCGCGCTCGCGCAAGCGAAAGCATGACGGAGTCCGTATGAAGATCAAGCTGATCAATCCGAACACGACGCAGCGAATGACCGACGCGATGGGCCGCTGCGCGCGCGAAGTCGCGTCGGCGGGCACGGCGATCGTCGCCGTGAGCCCGACGATGGGGCCGCCTTCGATCGAGGGCCATTACGACGAGGCGCTCGCGACGCCGGGCCTGCTCGCCGAAGTCGCGGCGGGCGAGCGCGACGGTTTCGACGGCTACGTGATCGCGTGCTTCGGCGATCCGGGGCTGTACGCGGCGCGCGAGCTCGCGCGCGGGCCGGTCGTCGGCATCGCGGAGGCGGCGATGCACGCGGCGAGCGTGCTCGCGCCGGGCTTCTCGGTCGTGACGACGCTCGCGCGCACCTGCGGAATGGCATGGCACCTCGCGGAGCGCTATGGAATGAAGCGCTTTTGCCGCAACGTGCGCGCGACCGACGTCGCCGTGCTCGACCTCGACAGGCCGGGCTCGGCCGCGCGCCGCGTGATCGTCGACGAATGCCGGCGCGCGCTCGACGAGGACGGCGCGGACGCGATCGTGCTCGGCTGCGCGGGGATGGCGGAATTCGCGCACGAGATCGAGGCGGCGATCGGCGCGCCCGTCGTCGAGGGCGTGACGGCAGCGGTCAAATGGGCGGAGGCGCTGATCGCACTGAAGCTCGCGACCGCGAAGCGCGGCGATTTCGCGCGGCCGCTCGCGAAGCGCTACGACGGCGAATTCGCACGCTTCAGCCCGGGCGGGGCGGCGGTGCCCGAGCGAGCGCCGGCCGCGGGCGCGGCGGCGTGCGATGCGGCCTGCGATGCGGTGCGCGATGCGGCGGGTGCGGCGGGTGCGGCGCGTGCCGCCGCTGCGTCCGGCATGGCGCCGCCCGACATCGCCACGCCGGACACCGCGACGTCCGCCGTTTTTCCGCAACCGCACATACATTCCGTCTGACCCGCACTATCCGTGCCCCCGTATGGGCGGTCCGAGGCGTTTTCGCTACACTGGGCCATCCGTCGCATCGGCCGCGCAGCGCCCGTTTCCGGGCGTCGCGCGGGCGGCGCGAAACCGCTGACGGGGCATCACTTCGCATCCAATCATGGCATTCGATCCCAACTATCCACGCGATCTGATCGGCTACGGCCGACATCCGGTGCAGGCGAACTGGCCGGGCCGCGCGCGCGTCGCGGTGCAGTTCGTGCTCAACTACGAGGAGGGCGGCGAAAACTGCGTGCTGCACGGCGATCCCGCCTCCGAGCAGTTCCTGTCCGAGATCGTCGGCGCGGCCGCGTATCCGGCGCGCCACATGAGCATGGAGTCGATCTACGAATACGGCTCGCGCGCGGGCGTGTGGCGCATCTTGCGCGAGTTCGACAAGCGCGGGTTGCCGCTCACGGTGTTCGGCGTCGGCATGGCGATCGAACGGCATCCGGAGCTCGCGCGCGCGTTCGTCGAGCTCGGCCACGAGATCGCGTGCCACGGCTGGCGCTGGGTCCATTATCAGGACATGTCGCCCGAGCGCGAGGCCGAGCACATGAAGCTCGGGATGGAGGCGATCGAGCGCGTGACGGGCGTGCGTCCGCTCGGCTGGTACACGGGCCGTGACAGCCCGAACACGCGACGGCTCGTCGCCGAACACGGCGGCTTCCTGTACGACTCCGACTATTACGGCGACGATCTGCCGTTCTGGATGGGCGTCGAAGTGTCGGGCGGCGCAACGGTGCCGCAGTTGATCGTCCCGTACACGCTCGACACGAACGACATGCGCTTCGCGACGCCGCAAGGCTTCAACACGGCGGATCACTTCTTCCACTACCTGCGCGATGCGTTTGACGTGCTGTACGAGGAGGGCGACGAAGCGCCGAAGATGATGTCGATCGGCATGCATTGCCGGCTGCTCGGCCGTCCTGGGCGCTTGCGCGCGCTGCAGCGCTTTCTCGATCACGTCGAGCGGCACGATCGCGTGTGGGTCACGCGCCGCGTCGACATCGCGCGCCACTGGCGCGAGCATCACCCGTATCAGCCTGCTCGACGCGAGGGGGACGCATGATGAAGGCGATGCACTACACGCTCGAGCAATTGAACGCGATGTCGACGGACGCGTTCGTCGCGGCGCTGTCCGGCATCTTCGAACATTCGCCGTGGGTCGCCGAGGCGGCCGCGCTCGAACGGCCGTTTCGCGGCGTCGACGCGTTGCACCGGACGATGAAGGACGCGGTCGAGAGCGCGGGCGACGCGCGGCAGCTCGCGCTCATCAACGCGCACCCGGAGCTCGCCGGCAAGGCGGCGGTGCGCGGCGAGCTGACGGCGGAATCGACGCGCGAGCAAAGCGGCGCAGGCCTCGATCGCTGCACGCAGGAGGAGTTCGACAAATTGCAGCGGCTCAACCGCGCATATCGCGAGAAATTCGGCTTTCCGTTCATCTTCGCGGTGCGAGGCTACGACCGGCACGGGATCATCGCGAACTTCGAGGCGCGCGTCGATCATTCGCGCGACGAGGAATTGCGCGCGAACCTCGAGCAGATCTACCGGATCGCGCGCTTCAGGCTCGACGATCTGATCGGCGCGTGAGCGCCGGCCGGGCGCTTCGATCGGCCCGGCGTCTGCGGGCGGCCGCCGCTTGCCGCTCGTCGCTTGCCGCTCGTCGCGGCGCGGCTGCAGGCGAAACGAAGAAGAATCACGCGATGCGCGGCGCGGCAGGTTCGCCGCGACGACACCGCCGCGACGCGCCCGGCGCGCCGCATCCGCCGCCATGCGCGCGCGATCGCGCGCCGCAGCGGCTTTCCACTCATCACGCAGCACGCACATCACGACAAGGACACTACGATGGCTCTTCCGCTTTCCGATCCGAACGCACCCGAGTTCACGCGGCGTTACGTGAATCTCGCCGATCCGCGTCTCGGCGCGCAGGCGCTCGAGGCGAGCGACGATTTCTTCGCGCCGAAGGAGCGCATGCTGAATCCCGAGCCGGCCGTGTTCATCCCGGGCAAATACGACGATCACGGCAAATGGATGGACGGCTGGGAGACGCGCCGCAAGCGCACGACGGGCTACGACTGGTGCGTCGTGAAGCTCGCGCGTCCCGGCGTGATCAAGGGGCTCGACATCGACACGAGCCATTTCACCGGCAATTTCCCGCCCGCGGCGTCGATCGAGGCCGCGCACGTGGCCGACGGCGCGCCGAACGACGCGACGAAGTGGGTCGAGATCATGCCGTCGACGACGCTGCAGGGCAACAGCCATCACTACGTCGAAGCGCGCGACGCGAACGCTTATACGCATCTGCGCGTGAACATCTACCCGGACGGCGGCATCGCGCGGCTGCGCGTGTACGGCCAGCCGCAGCTCGATTGGGCGGGCGCGAGCAAGTCCGAGCTGTTCGATCTCGCGGCGATGGAGAACGGCGGCTACGTCGTCGCGGCGAACAACCAGCACTTCGGTCTCGCGTCGAGTCTGCTGCTGCCGGGCCGCGGCGTGAACATGGGCGACGGCTGGGAGACGCGCCGCCGCCGCGAACCGGGCAACGACTGGGCGATCATCGCGCTCGCGCAGCCGGGCGTGATCCGCAAGATCGAAGTCGACACCGCGCACTTCAAGGGCAATTATCCGGACCGCTGCTCGATTCAGGCCGCATACGTGACGGGCGGCACCGACAGCTCGCTCGTCACGCAGGCGATGTTCTGGCCGGTGCTGCTCGGCGAGCAGAAGCTGCAGATGGACAATCAGCACTATTTCGAGGCGGAGCTCGCCGCGCTCGGCCCCGTCACGCACGTGCGGCTGAACATCGTTCCGGACGGCGGCGTGTCGCGGCTGCGCCTGTGGGGCACGCTCGACCAATGAAGACGCTCGCGATCGAACCATTGACGCGCGCGGCATTCGCGCCGTTCGGCGACGTCATCGAGACGAACGGCGCGAAGCAGATCCCGATCAACCTCGGCACGACGATGCGCTTTCACGATCTCGCGCGCATCGACGTCGCCGACGAAGGCGGGCGGCCGCTCGTGAACCTGTTTCGCGGCCAGCCGCGCGCGCTGCCGTTCGAGGTGACGATGCTCGAGCGGCATCCGCTCGGCAGCCAGGCGTTCATTCCGCTTGCGGATCGGGCTTACATCGTCGTCGTCGCGCCGGCGGGCGATCTCGATCCGTCGAAGATTCGTGCGTTCGTGACGAGCGGATGGCAGGGCGTGAACTATGCGAAGGGCGTCTGGCACCATCCGCTGATCGCGCTCGGCGAGGTGAGCGACTTCGTCGTCGTCGATCGCGGCGGCGATGGGCTCAATCTGAACGAACAGGATCTGTCCGAACCGCTGTGGCTGACCGACGATGCGTTGCTGGCGGTGAGCGCATGACGCGCATAAAACAGGCATGAAGCATGAAGCGGCGCTGACGCGCCGCAACGCAACGCAACGCAACGCCCGCGCCTCGTGCGCGGGCTTTTCTTTTCTTGCCGCGCCGTGTAGCGGCGTACTTCGTTGCTGTTGCAACCGTCATGCGGCGGCGCGCGGCACGGCGGCGGGCTCGGCTTCGTATGCGCGCTGCAACGGCGCGACGCACGAGCGCGCGTCCGGCAGCCGCGTAACGCAGGCCCGATGTTTCGCGATGGCGCGTGTCCGGGAGTTCACCACGACCGCGCCCCCGATGGCGGGCGACTCGTCTCGTGACACGTCGCGGTTGCGCCGCGGCGCGTCAACTGGCAGCGCGGGATCTGCATCGTGACGCCGCTCGGCATATCGGCGTTCGGCCACGCGGCCGTTTCGCCGTTCCGGAGCGCGAGATTCCGGATCGAGCCTTCGCCGAGGCGGCCGCGCACGGGAAGGCAGTGCACGTCGTGTATCCCGAGTGCAGCCGCGACCATTCGCGCGCCGTCGCGTTTCGCGCATGATGGGTGGCGAAGCGCGCGTCACTGAGGCAGTGCAGGATGGCCGAACGCGGCCAATGCGGCGCGCGGTGACGGTTGCTTGATTGCGATGGGCGCGCATCGTCCGCGGTGCGCTGCCGCATGCCGTCGGGGCGGCGCTGACTCGAAGCCCGCGCCAAATGCAACAGGCCCGCCGAAGCGGGCCCGCCGGCAACGCGCGCGGCCTTCGTCACTTCGTCGCGCCGCTGCCGAACCAAGCGGCGATCTGCGTGCGCTCGCCGTCCGTCATGTGCGTGACGTTGCCGATCGGCATCGCCTTCAACTGCACCGCCTGTTGATAGATCCGCGGCGCATTCTGCGCGATCTCGTCGGGCGTATCGAACATCACGCCGGCGGGCGCGCTGCCCATCAGCGTCGGCTTCGCCGAGTGGCACGCGACGCAGCGCTGCTGCAGGATCGGCGCGATGTCCTTGATCGCGAGCTTCGGCGCGTTCGCGGCCTGCGCTTCGGGCGCGATCGGCTTCGGCATCGTCGCGACGAGCGCGAGCATCATCAGCGCGACGCCGCCGAGCGGCAGATACCACAGCTGCCGGCCGCGATGCCGCATCACGAAGAACTGACGAATCAGCGCGCCCGCGAGCATGATGACGACGAGCACGATCCAGTTGTACTTGTTCGCATACGTCATTGCATAGTGGTTCGACAGCATCGCGAACACGACGGGCAGCGTGAAGTACGTGTTGTGCACGGAGCGCTGCTTGCCGCGCTTGCCGTAGATCGGATCGGGCGTCTCGCCCTTGAGCAGCTTGTCGACCATCTTGCGCTGGCCGGGGATGATCACGAAGAACACGTTGGCCGTCATGATCGTCGCGAGCATCGCGCCGACGATCAGATACGCGGCGCGGCCCGAGAACACATGGCAGGCGAGGTACGCGGCCGCGACCACGTAGAGGCCCACGAACGCGCCGAGCAGCGTGTCGCGGTTGCCGAGCAGGCGGCACGCGCAGTCGTAGACGATCCAGCCCGCGAGCAGGAAGCCGAGCGCCGACGAGACCGCGACGACGGGGCCCATGTCGAGCACGTTCTTGTCGATCAGGTACGTGTTCGGCGCGAGCAGGTAGAGCACGAGGAAGAGGCCGAAGCCGGACATCCACGTCGTGTACGACGGCCACTTCGACCAGTGCAGGTCTTCCGGCATCTCGGGCGGCGCGACGAGGTACTTCTGCATGTTGTAGAAACCGCCGCCGTGCACGTGCCAGAGCTCGCCGAACACGCCGCGCGCCTTCAGCCGCGCGTCCTTCGGCGGCTTGAGGCTATTGTCGAGCGCGACGAAATAGAACGACTCGCCGATCCACGCGATCGCGGCGACGACGTGCAGCCAGCGGATCGCGAGATTCAGCCAGTCGGTGATGAAGCCTTCCATGAAACTCCTCCTGAGTCGATCGTTGTCGTTCGTGGGCAGCGATGCGTGGTCAGCTGCCGCGATAGGTGCTGTACGACCACGGCGACACGAGAAGCGGCACGTGATAGTGCGCGGCGGGGTCGGCCACGCCGAAGCGCAGCACGACGAGATCGACGAAGCGCGGCTCGGGCAGCGCGACACCCAGCGCGGCGAAGTAGTCGCCCGCATGGAACACGAGTTCGTAAGTGCCGGCCGCGAGCGCGTCGCCCTCGAGGAGCGGCGCGTCGCAGCGGCCGTCGTCGTTGGTGAGCACCGTCTTAAGCAGCCGGCCGCCGTCGCCCGAGACCGCGTGGAGTTCGATCTTGATCGCGCCGCCCGGGCGGCCGTGCGCGGTGTCGAGTACGTGGGTAGTGAGCTTGCCCATTCGCAATGTCCTTGTGTAGTTGCGAGGATCGGCGGCGGCTCGATCCGGTGATGCTGCGGCGGATCGAGGCTCCACGTCAGTGGCTACATACCCGTCGGCGGATCGAAGCGAGCGCCGTGCAGCCATTGTAAAAAGGTTCGCTCGCGAAACGATGAGCGATAACGAAGATAATGCGCGCCGCATGAGCGCGCGTCCATGCGCACGGACGCGCGCGGACGCGCATGGGCGCGTGGCCGCGGCGCTCGCGGGATATGGCGGGTTTTTGCGTCGTTCCGATGACGGACGCGGCCGGACATATCGGCCGCATGAAGGCGATCATGCGCGCGGCCCGCTTGCGCCGCGCCGCGGATTGCGCGATGCTCGGCCGGTGCGCGGGTGCGGGATCGGCCGGTGAGGCCGAGGCCCTGCGTGCATCCCGAAGACGGCGGGCACGCCGGGTAACCGGGCCAGGGCGTTCGAACGGACGCGGCGGCGCGGTGCGTGCCGCGCGTCGTGTTCGAGCGGGACGGCCGCCTCGGCGGCCGAACGATACGGAGATCGAACGACGATGGAACGACACCCGAGCGCGCGCGCCGGCGCGCAACCCCTTTCCCCGAACCGTCCGAAGACGCTCGTCGTCAAGCACGCCGACGTGCTCGTGACGATGGACGGCGCGCGCCGCGAGCTGCGCGACGCGGGCCTTTACGTCGAAGACAACCGGATCGTCGCGGTCGGGCCGAGCGCCGAGCTGCCCGCGCACGCGGACGAGGTGCTCGATCTGCGCGGCCATCTCGTGATTCCGGGGCTCGTCAACACGCATCATCACATGTATCAGAGCCTGACGCGCGCGATTCCCGCCGCGCAGAACGCCGAGCTGTTCGGCTGGCTCACGAACCTGTATCGGATCTGGGCGCACCTGACGCCGGAGATGATCGAGGTGTCGACGCTGACCGCGATGGCCGAGCTGCTGCTGTCCGGCTGCACGACGTCGAGCGATCATCTGTACATCTATCCGAACGGCAGCCGGCTCGACGACAGCATCGCGGCCGCGCGGCGCATCGGCATGCGCTTTCACGCGAGCCGCGGCAGCATGAGCGTCGGGCAGAGCGACGGCGGGCTGCCGCCCGATGCGGTCGTCGAGCGCGAGGCGGACATCCTGCGCGACACGCAGCGCGTGATCGAGGCCTATCACGACGACGGCCGCTACGCGATGCTGCGCGTCGTGGTCGCGCCGTGCTCGCCGTTCTCGGTGAGCCGCGGCCTCATGCGCGACGCGGCGGCGCTCGCGCGTGACTACGGCGTGTCGCTGCACACGCACCTCGCGGAGAACGTGAACGACGTTGCGTACAGCCGCGAGAAATTCGGGATGACGCCCGCCGAATACGCGGAGGATCTCGGCTGGGTCGGGCGCGACGTGTGGCACGCGCACTGCGTGCAGCTCGACGAGCCGGGCATCGCGCTGTTCGCGCGCACGGGCACGGGGGTCGCGCATTGCCCGTGCTCGAACATGCGGCTCGCGTCCGGCATCGCGCCCGTGCAACGGATGCGTCTCGCGGGCGTGCCGGTCGGGCTCGGCGTCGACGGCTCCGCGTCGAACGACGGCGCGCAGATGGTCGCCGAGGTGCGCCAGGCGCTGCTGCTGCAACGCGTCGGATTCGGACCCGATGCGATGACGGCGCGCGATGCGCTGGAGATCGCGACGCTCGGCGGCGCGCGGGTGCTGAACCGAGACGACATCGGCGCGCTCGCGCCCGGGATGGCGGCGGATTTCGTCGCGTTCGACCTGCGTGCGCCGCAGTTCGCGGGCGCGCTGCACGATCCCGTCGCCGCGCTCGTGTTTTGCGCGCCGGCGCAGGCGGCGTACGGCGTCGTCAACGGGCGGGTCGTCGTGCGGGAAGGGCGCTTGACGACGCTCGAGATCGAGCCGCTCGTCGCGCGGCACAACGCGCTCGCGCGAACGCTCTACGAAGCCGCGCGCTGAGCGGCGCGTCGGGCGGCGGCGCGGCGCGCGCGGCTGGGTACCCGGTTGCGCGGATTGGGCGGAATATTCGGCGACAGGCTTGCCGCCGGATGTTCCGCGATCGACACTGATGCCGACATCGCCGACATCGCCGACATCGCCGACATCGCCGACGTCGCCGCGCCGCGCGCTTACATATCGATCAGCGTGCGAGTCGCCTCGGCGACGAGCCCGCGCAGCCAGCGCACTTCGTCCGAATAATGGCAGCGCTCGTGCCACAGCTGGTAATACTGCATCGGCGGAAAATCGAGCGGCGCGGGCACGACCGACAGCGGCAGGAACTTCGCGTAGTGATCGGCGAAGAGCCGCGTCGTGGTGAAGATCAGATCCGACTTCACGAGCACGTACGGCGCGAGATTGAAGTACGGCAGCGTGACGACGACATGGCGCTTCAGCCGTTCGCGCGCGAGGTGCACGTCGATCGCGCCGCGCTGGCCGACCGAATACGGCGTCGGCGCGAGATGCGGCGCGTTCAGGTACTGGTCGAGCGTGAGGCCGCCGCGCTTCGCGAACGGATGCGTGTTGCTCATCAGGCAGACGATCTCGTCGACGAACAGGTTCGACAGATGCAGCTGCTCGGGCGGCTCCGGCCAGTTGCCGACGACGATGTCGAGCTTGCCGTCCTCGAGCGCGAGCTCGTAGTCGAACGCGGGGCCGAGCGAATGGAACTCGAGTGTCGCGTTCGGCGCGGCCTGCCGGAAGCGCTCGACGACGGTCGGCACGAACAGCACGTTCAGGTAGTCGGGGCAGCCGATCCGGTAGCAGCGGATCGACGTGGCCGGATCGAAGTTGTGCTGCTGGAACTTGATGCGCTCGATCTCGCGCAGCGCGTTCTGCACGGGTTCGAGCAGGCGCAGGCCGTACTCGGTCGGCACCATGCCGGACTTGCCGCGCACGAGGAGCGGATCGCCCGTGATGTCGCGCAGGCGGCGCAGCGCGGCGCTGATCGCCGGCTGCGACTGGTTCAGTTTGACGGCCGCGCGCGTCACGCTGCGCTCCATCAGCAAGGTGTGCAGGACGCGCAACAGATACGTGTCGATCGCCTCGCGTTGCTGGCTCATGTTCTCTCCGTTTATATGTCCAGGCTGATCGATTGGAGGTGGGGATATATGTTTTTTAATATGGACATAAAGGAGCGTCAAGAGCGGCCCGTTCGGATTTTCGCTCGGCCGCGCGCGCTCGGCCGCGCGCGTGCGCGGGTGATTCGTTTGCCGCGTCACTGCATCGACGCGATGAAGATCGCCGATGCGGGAAGCGGTTGGCGCGCGCAACAAAAAGGGACGGGCGGCGACGTTTCAAGGAGGCCGAAGGAACGGCGAACGATCGGGTGCGCGGTGCGACACTTTGCACGCGATGCACGTAACTCGTCGCGCTTGCGCGGCATGCAGTGAAACGCGCGAAGCGGCGGCGTCGAATGTACGGCGGGGCGGCTCGTCGACGTCGGGCTCGATGTAGAGCCGGCAAGCGAGCGATCCGCGCGATGCGTCTCGCGCTTTTGCGCGGCCGGCGCTTTACCCGATCGACGCGCGAGCCGAACGTGCGATGTCCGACGCAAGCCGCTTTCGCCGAGCGCGTGCCCAACGAAACGAGTGCGACAAGATCTGAATGCCCGATGCGCCCGATGCGCGGCTCACGCGCCACACGCGCTTTCCAAACGAACGTTTGACGCCGCCGTTCGCCGCGCCCCGCCCGCGCGATCAGTCTTCGATGCGCAGCCCGACCTTGAGCGTCACCTGCCAGTGAATCACCTGGTCGCCTTCGATGTGCCCGCGCATGTCGGTCACTTCGAACCAGTGCAGATTGCGCACGGTCTTCGCCGCTTTCGAGATCGCGTTGCGGATCGCCTCGTCGCTCGATTGGCGCGACGAGCCGGTGAGTTCGATCAGTTTGTAGACGTGGTCGTTCATGACGTTTCTCCCGTGAGTCGTTCGATGTGCGGCCCGGCACGCGGGGCGCGCGCATTCGGCGTTCCCGCGCATGCCTTCTTGAGTGATAGGTATGATGGGCGGCAACTTCAATCGGTATTCGAACGAGAGGAAAGGGGAAGACGTGGACGTGGGATTTTGCGGACCGGGATTGATGGGCGCGCCGATGATCCGGCATCTGCTGTCGGCGGGCCATCGGGTGCACGTATGGAACCGCACGCGCGCGAAGGCCGACGCGCTCGCCGCGCACGGCGCGCAGGTCGTCGACACGCCGGCCGAGCTTGCCGCGCGCGCGCAGACGGTGATGCTGTGCGTGCTCGACGCGCAGGCAGTCGGGGAAGTCGTGTTCGGCGCATCCGGCGTGCTCGCGGGCGACGCCGCGGCGCGCGGCGCGCGGCGCATCGTGGATCATTCGAGCATTCCGCCCGCGGCGACGCGCGCGTATGCGGCGCGCGCGGCGGCGCTCGGCGCGAGCTGGATCGACGCGCCGGTGTCGGGCGGCGTGCCGGGCGCTCAGGCGGGCACGCTCGCGGTGATGGCGGGCGGCCAGCCGGCGGACGTCGACGCGGTGCGCGAGCTGATCGGCGCATACGCATCGCGCGTCACCCATCTCGGCGAAGCGGGCGCGGGGCAGACGGCGAAGCTGTGCAATCAGGCGATCGTGACGGCGACCGTCACGGCGATCGCGGAGGCGGTGGGGCTCGCGCAGGCGAGCGGCATCGACGCGTCGCGCCTCGCCGAGGCGCTCGCGGGCGGCTGGGCGGATTCGGTGCTGCTGCAAACGTTCGTGCCGCGAATGACGAGCGCGGGCCATCCGCCGATCGGCGCGCTGAAGACGTTCCAGAAGGACGTCGACGCGATCGCCGACGCGGCGCGCGACGCGGGCGCGGTGATGCCCGTCGCGGCGACGGTCCAGCAAGTGTTGCGGCTCGGCGCGGCGATGGGGCTTGCGCAGGCCGATTTCGCGGCGTTCATCGATATCGTGCGGCCGCAGGCGAAACGAGGCGAATAGCGGGGCGAACACGCGCGCCGCGCGCGGGCGGCAAGGGCGCCGGCGAACATGCGACGCACGCTGCCGCGCGGACCGCGAACCGTTGCGGCCGGATGAAGAAACGGGCCGTTTGAAACGGCCCGTTCTAGGTTGGCGAGGGTTACAGCGAGCGAGGCGTCGTGTCGCCGGCGTTCGGTTGCCCGATTCCGCTTCGCAGCCCGGCTTTCACGCCCGCACCGAATTCGGGCAGGATACGCGCTCGCGCGCGGCTCGCGAACACGAGGAAGCCGAATCCGTTCGCTTCGTACCAGTAGCCGCCGTTCTCGAGCCCGTCGAGCGGCTGCTCGAGCGCGTTGGCGATCGATTCGATGCAGCGCTTGCGCAGCTCGGCGATCGCGGGATACGGCGGCTGCGCGCCGCGCACGCTGCAGAGCAGGACGTCGAGGCCGGGCAGCACGTGCGCGTAGAGCACGGGCTCGTCCTGCGACCTGGCGCGCGCGATCTTCGTATCGAGCTGCGCGAACGGTTTGGCATGGCGCAGCACCGCGAGGAACGATTCCTGGCCGTCTGGTTGCGCGCGTCGGCGTTTTTTCGGGAAGGACATAAACACTCGCCTCAAAAACAATTGCAAGAAATGCGGCATCCTCATGCGACCCACTCCCGGCTATGTGCGCCGCATGTCGATCTTTTATAGCATACGAAAATGCCGGCTTCACGAAGTTCGCCGATGCGTTTTGCCGTGCGTCGACCGAACCGGGTGAGAGCCTACGATCGCCAAAGCCAGCGCTTTTTGCGCCTGCACTGTCGTTGAGTCTCCATGATAGACCCGGTAGCGCCGCGCGTGCGTCAGAACGTCGCAAAAAATGATTCGGGTATTCTCTGCCTCCGCGCGCGACGCACCGCCGAAGAGCGTCCGGACGACGAAAAAAAGCCCGCGCGAAGGCGGGCTGCGTTGCGGCTCGCGGCGCGCTCGCTCAGCGCTGCTTCAGCGAATCGCGGATCTCGCGCAGCAGCAGCACGTCTTCGGGCGTCGCGGCGGGCGCGGCTTCTTCGGGCTTGCGCAGCTTGTTGATGAACTTGACCATCAGGAAGATGATGAACGCAAGGATGACGAAGTTGATCAGCACGGTGATGAACGAGCCGTAGCCGAACGCGGCGACGCCCGCCGCCTGCAGATCCTTGAACGAATCCGGATTGCCCCTGAACGACGCCGGAATCTGGCCGAGCAGCACGAACTTGTTCGAGAAATCCAGGCCCCCCGTCAGCACGCCGATCACGGGCATGATGAGGTCCTTCACCACCGAGTCGACGATCTTCGAAAACGCTCCGCCGATGATCACGCCGACGGCGAGATCCATGACGTTGCCCTTGACGGCGAATTCCTTGAATTCCTTGATGATGCTCATGGGCGGCTTGCTCCTGTCGAAAATGGAATAGGGCGTAGCGCAACGATTCGTTACGGCACGTTGATGGCCGTCATCATAACGAACCCGATCCTTTATCGATAGTTCATCTGAGAAATCTTGACAAAGGGGACCGATAAAAAAATGGGCCGTCGCCGGCCCATTTCGTCGTTCTAACGGTGCGTCGTCAACCGTTGTTGCTCCAGTCGTCTCCATTGCTGCCGAGATCGATGCCGCCGCCGTCGGAGCCGCCGCTGTCCCAACTGCCGCCCTGGCCGAAGTCGATGCCCGGATCGGCGGCCGCACGGCGCCGCGCTTCGTCGTCGACGATCACGTCGCGCTCGATCACGCGCTCGCGGCCGTGCGACATCGCCTCGCCGAGCAGCACGCCCGTGAGCAGCCCGCCCATGCCGCTGCCGAAGCCGCCGCCTTGCTGGATCACGACGGGCGGCTGCTGTTGCGGCTGCGGCGGATACGGCGAGTAGGGCGGCTGGCCTTGCGCGCCCGTCAGCCGATCGGCTTCCTGAGCGAACACCGAGCCCGCGCCGCCGGGCGCGCTCGCCGCGGCCGCGTTCGGATCGGGGCGGCCTTCGACGCGCGCCTTCAGGCTCGCGAATTGTTTCTCGAGTTCGTCCAGCCGGTACGGCGGCGCCGGATTCTGGCCGTTCGACAACGTCTCGACGAGCTCGCGCGCCTGCGCTTCGAGCGCTTCGATCTCGCCGTTGAGCGCGGCGGCGCCGGGCGCCGTCGACAGCCGCGCGTCGAGCTTGAGCGGGCGCACGTCGTTGAGCACGTCGGTCGCGCGCTTCAGTTGCGCGCGGCGTTCGTCGTCGGCGCGCTTGTCGTCGGTCGAGCGCGCGCGGCGCAGCGTCCAGCGCAGCACGAGCGCGATCGCGCCGATCACGACTGCGATGCCGATCCACATGCCGGCCGACGGCCCGCGGTGCGCGGGCGCGGCGGGCGCCGCGGCGAATTGCGATTGCGCCTGGGCCTGCGCTTGCGGCGCGACGAGCATGCCGCCCGACGTCGCCGAGCGCGAG
The DNA here is from genome assembly GCF_000773065.1 of Burkholderia sp. ABCPW 111. Taxonomy (NCBI): domain Bacteria; kingdom Pseudomonadati; phylum Pseudomonadota; class Betaproteobacteria; order Burkholderiales; family Burkholderiaceae; genus Burkholderia; species Burkholderia sp. ABCPW 111. The sequence continues at coordinate 103,105 of NZ_JPWT01000050.1, forward strand.
GTCTGCGCGGCCGTCCGGCGCGCGTCGGCGCGCACGCGCGCTTCCGTCTGCGCGAAGCGCGACGGATCGGTGAACCGCAACTGCGGATCGAGCGATTTCGCGCGCTCGATCTGCTCGAGCGCCTCGGCGGGGCGGCCTTCGCGGTCGAGCACCTGGCCGTACAGATAGCGGGCGCGCGCGTTGTCCGGATACGCGTCGATCACTTGCGAGAGCTGCGCGTCGGCGCGTTGCCAGTTGCCTTGCGCGATCGATTGCTGGATTTGCTGCAGCGACGGCACCGCCGCGTTGGCGGCGGCCGACACGAGAAGCAGCGACAATCCGACGGCTGCGAGAAGCTTTTTCATGATCGGTTCGGGCGCTCGGCCCGTCTCCTTGCGGATTGTCGCGGCGCGGCGGCGTGCGCGTTCGACGTGCGCCGCCGCCGCGCCGCGAAGCGCCGGCTGGCGTAGCGCCGCCGTTATTGCGCCGGCGTGTTCAGTTGCTTTTTCAGCGCTTCGAGGCGGTCCTCGACGGACGGGCCCTTGTTCAGCGCCGCGAGCTTGTCGTCGAGCGCGCGGCCGCTGTTCGTGTCGGCCGAGTTCAGGCGGGCGTCCGAGCGCGCGTTCGACAGCGTGACCTTGTCCTCGAGCTTCTGGAAATCCTCGGACAGGTTCTTGCCGCCGATCCCGCCGAGCGCGGTGGCCGCGACGTCCTTCGCCTGCGCGATTTCCTGCTTCGCCTGCAGGATGTTCGAGCGCGCGTTCAGTTCGTTGCGGCGCGCGCGCATGTCGGCGATCTGGCCTTTGAGCTTGTCGACCGACGGCTCGAGCGTCTCGAGCTCGCGCGCGAGCGCGTCGCGCTCGGCCTCGGCGTTCGCCTGCGCGGCGAGCGCTTCGCGCGCGAGGCCTTCGTCGCCCGACTGCAGCGCGCGTTTCGCGCCGTCTTCATATTTCTTCGCGCGCTCGTCGGCCGTGTCGCGCTTGCTGCGTTGCGTGGCGACCTGCGCCTCGATCTCGATCAGCGAGTTTTCCGCGCGGCCGATGCTGTCGTCGAGCTCCCGCACGATCTGCCGCGCGTCGCGCGACGGATCTTGCACCGAGTCCGCCGCGTCGTTCAGCAGACCTTTGATCGTGCGCGAAATAGAGTCGAAAAGCGACATGGATTCCTCCGTAAGTAATGAACGATGCGCGCGCCGCGCATCGCGTGCGATGCTTCGCCGTGGCGCGGGCGGTCGGCGTCGGCGGATATTACACCACCGGTTCGCTTAAACACCGCTTAAAACCGCGTGAACGCGGGCTCGCACGGGCGGCGCGCATGCCGCCCGCCGCGACCGAAAATGCGGGCGGGCGGCGAAAATTTCCAGTGCGCCGCGCGCAAATTTCTCGCGTGCGCGCCTTTCAAAACGAAAGCCGGCGGCGCACGGCATGCCGTCTTCATCATAGGAGCGTTCGCGGCCCGCGACGGTGCGCGGCGCAACGAATTGGAGGATTTTTTACAAAAAATCGTGAAGAGCGCCCGTCGATTTCATTAAAATGCGCTGTCACGCTGCGGACCGGACGCCGTATGGACCAACGCGCGCCGGGAGCCGTCGACGTGATACGCTCCACGACGCTACGTCCACCGATTCCACGCACGCGCCCCGCGCGCGTTCGCGGCGCGCCTCGTGCGCTGCCCATCCGACATGCCTATTATCAAACGACCGCCTTCCTCCCGCGCCACGAACGAGCACCATTATTCGCTACGACGTTCGCCCGCCGGCGCCTATTACACCGACGACACCGATGAAGACGACGACCGCGCGCAGCGCCGCACGAGCGGCGGCTCGCGCACGTTCGGCTCGCGCGTCGCGCTGTGGTTCGTCGGGCTGTTCGCGACGCTTCTCGCCGTCGGCGCGCTGGTCGTCGGCTATGCGCTCGTCGTGATGGGGCCGCAACTGCCGTCGCTCGACGCGCTCACGAACTATCAGCCGAAGGTGCCGCTGCGCGTGTACAGCGCGGACCACGTGCTGCTCGGCGAGTTCGGCGAGGAGCGCCGCAGCCTCGTGCGCTTCGCGGACATCCCCGACGTGATGAAGAAGTCGGTGCTCGCGATCGAGGACTACCGCTTCTACGAGCACGGCGGCGTCGATTTTCTCGGCATTCTGCGCGCGGGCGTCGCCGACATCCTGCACGGCGGCGCGCGGCAGGGCGCGAGCACGATCACGATGCAGGTCGCGCGCAACTTCTTCCTGTCGAGCGAGAAGACTTACACGCGCAAGATCTACGAGATGCTGCTCGCGTACAAGATCGAGCGCGCGCTCACGAAGGACCAGATCCTCGAGCTGTACATGAACCAGATCTATCTGGGCCAGCGCGCGTACGGCTTCGCGGCCGCCGCGCGCGTGTACTTCGGCAAGGACCTGAAGGACGTGACGCTCGCCGAGGCGGCGATGCTCGCGGGGCTGCCGAAGGCGCCGTCCGCGTATAACCCGATCGTCAATCCGAAGCGCGCGAAGGTGCGTCAGGAATACATCCTGAAGCGGATGCTCGAGATCGGCTACATCACGCAGCAGCAGTACGACCAGGCGGTGAAGGAGGAGATCCGCGTGCGCACGCCGGGCAACCAGTACGCGGTGCACGGCGAGTACGTCGCCGAAATGGTGCGGCAGATGATGTACGCGCAGTACAAGGACGAGACCTACACGCGCGGCCTGACGGTCACGACGACGATCAACGCGGCCGACCAGGAAGCCGCGTACCAGGCGGTGCGCCGCGGGATCATGGACTACGAGCGCCGCCACGGCTATCGCGGGCCGGAGGGCTTCGTCGCGCTGCCGCCCGCGGGCGACGAGCGCGACGAGGCGATCGACGATGCGCTCGCCGATCATCCGGACAACGGCGACTTGCAATCGGCCGTCGTGCTCGCCGCGTCGCCGACGGCGCTCGAGGTGCAGTTCGTCGGCGGCGCGACGACGACGATCAACGGCGCGGGGCTGCGTTTCGCGGCGGGCGCGTTGAGCGCGCGCGCGTCGGCGGCGCTGAAGATCAAGCCGGGCTCGATCGTGCGCGTGATGAAGGACGCGAGAAGCGCATGGCAGATCGTGCAGCTGCCGCAGGTCGAAGGCGCGCTCGTCGCGATCGCGCCGCAGGACGGCGCGATTCGCTCGCTCGTCGGCGGCTTCGATTTCAACAAGAGCAAGTTCAACCACGTGACGCAGGCGTGGCGGCAGCCGGGCTCGAGCTTCAAGCCGTTCATCTATTCGGCGTCGCTCGAAAAGGGCCTCGGGCCCGCGACGATCATCAACGACGCGCCGCTGTATTTCCCGCCGAGCGTGCCGGGCGGCCAGCCGTGGGAGCCGAAGGACGACGACCAGCCGGACGGCCCGATGCCGATGCGCACCGCGCTGCAGCGCTCGAAGAACCTCGTGTCGATCCGGATTCTCGCGTCGATCGGCACGTCGTACGCGCAGGACTACGTGACGCAGCGCTTCGGCTTCGATCCCGCGAAGACGCCGCCGTATCTGCCGATGGCGCTCGGCGCGGGCCTCGTCACGCCGCTGCAGCTCGCGGCCGGCTACGCGGTGTTCGCCAACGGCGGCTACAAGGTCGATCCGTATCTGATCGCCGAAGTCGACGACGCTCGCGGCCAGGCGCTGCAGAAGGCGCAGCCTGTCGCCGCCGGCGCGAACGCGACGCGCACGATCGACGCGCGCAACGCGTACGTGATGAACAGCCTGCTGCACACCGTCGCGACGGCGGGCACGGGCGCGGGCACGAACGCGCTCGGCCGCGGCGACCTGCAGGGCAAGACGGGTACGACGAACGACGCGAAGGATGGCTGGTTCGCGGGCTATCAGCAATCGCTCGTCGCGGTCGCGTGGATGGGCTTCGATCAGCCGAAGAGCCTCGGCAGCCGCGAATTCGGCGCGCAGCTCGCGCTGCCGATCTGGGTGAACTACATGCGCACCGCGCTTTCCGGCGCGCCCGAGCAGCAGATGGCGATGCCCGACGGGCTGACGACGATCGACGGCGAGCTGTACTACGCGGATCGCACGCCGGGCGCGGGCTTCGTCGCGAGCGTCGACTTCAACCCGGCCGCGAGCCCGACCGTGAGCGCGAACGACGCGCTCGGCTCGGCGGGCGCCGGGGGCCTGACGCCGCCGCCCGTGACGCCGGAGGAGAAGCGGCAGATCATCGACATGTTCGAAGGCAACAAGCCTTGAGCGCGGGTCGATCGCATGACGAAACGGGCGCCGGCGCGCCCGTTTTTTTTGTCGATGCGATTCGCTGGCGGTTGCGTTCGCGGCGGTGCGGCGTGGTCGCGTGCGAGGCTGGCGCGCATGTGGGCGGTTTCGCGGCGGCGCGCGGCGGCGTTTGCGCTGACGGCTTCGCCGAGCGGCAGGGCCGGTAGATGCGCGGGCGCGCGACGCGCTCGATGCGGCGCGTTTGCGAGACCGGGGGCTTCGTGTTAAGTCGAATGCTTCGAATGCTTCGAATGCTTCGAATGCTTCGAATGCTTCGAATGCTTCGAATGCTTCGAATGCTTCGAATGCTTCGAATGCTTCGAATGCT